>JBDTQR010000021.1:0-31252 GCA_039932095.1 bacterium
GACCGCTGGCGCGAGATGAAGCGGCGGCGGGTTTTCTGGCCAATCGCGGTCTGGTATTGCAGGGCGATCTTCAGGCAGCTTTCGACCGCCTCGGACCCGCCGCTGACATAAACCATTTCGCGCAGGGTGCCGCCGCAGTTCTGCCGGATGATCGCGGTCAACTCTTCCAGAGCGGTGGTGGTGAAATTGTAGCGGTAGCCGTGGGCGATGTCGGCCAGTTGCGCGGTGATGGCGGCGTTTACCTCATCATTGGCATGACCAAGGCAATAGACTGCGGGGCCGCCGGAGCCGTCGATATATTGCTTGCCCGACGCATCCCACAGATAGCTGCCTTTGGCATGGGTCACACGGGGCAGGCTGGCGGTGGATTTCAGGTTTTCTGGCGCAATAGAGGTCATGATGCATCCTTTTTGGCCAAAGTGGCAGGCTGGCCGGACGGGGGCAAGGGGGCTTTGGTGGTGCAGGCGGGATGGATATTTTGCCCTGACTGACAGGGAATTTTGCTATGCAGGATTTTGGGGTGGGCGTAGGTTGGCCGCAGAGTTGAGGGAGGATTTCATGAGGACATTGGTCTGCATTTTCGCGCTGCTGCCGGGGACGGCGTTTGCTGATACCATTCTGGCGACCAGTCATGTGACGGCGGTAACGGTCTATCCGCAGGGCGCGCAGGTGACACGGGAGGTGTCGTTCGAGGCGCCAGCCGGGCCGCATGAGGTGGTGATCACCGATCTGCCGGCGGACACCGAGGCCGATCTGTTACGGTTGAGTTCCAGTGATCTGGGTCTGGGCTCATTTGCACTGCGCTCTGACCGGATGCCACCCCAGGGCGAGGTGACTTCGCCGGCAATGGACAAGGCCAAGACCGATGTGCTGCTGGCCGAAGAGGTGTTGCGGGCGGCGCAGGCCAAGGTGGACGGCATCAATGCCGAAGTTGAGGCGCAGGAGGCACAGATCAAGTTCCTTGGTGCCATCAAGATGAATGATGCGGCGGCGACGGCGGAGGCTTTGTCGTCGGTGTCGCAAATGATCGGCACCGAGGTTTTGACGGCGCGGCTGGCGGCTTTGTCGGCCGAGGGGGGTTTGCCGGTCGCACAGGCGGCGGTGACCAAGGCCCAGGAGGCGCTGACCGCGGCTCAGGACACCGAGGCGGCGCTGTCGCAGGGGGCGGAGGATTATGCCGCGCTGTCGGTTTCGGTCACGGCTCAGGGCGGCACCGGGCATCTGGTGGTGACGCATTACCTCTACGACGCCACTTGGGCACCGGTTTATGACATGATGTTGACCCGGGCTGGTTCGGCTTCGCTGGCGGTCAACCGGGGGGTGCTGGTGTCGCAAGCCTCGGGCGAGGATTGGGTGGGGGTGGACCTGACGCTGTCGACGGCGCGTCCGTCGGAGCAGGCGCAGTCTTCGGACCTGTATCCTGTGTTGCGGCGGGTGACCGACCCGGTGGAAGATATGGCCCGGGCGGCGGTGTCGGATGGCATGGCCAGCGGCGGCAGCATGGAGGCGGCGCCGGTGATGGCGGCCCCGGAGGCCACGGTGGCGGTGATGGGCTATCAAGGCGATGTGGTGGTCTATCATTACCCGACGCCGGTCGATGCGGCCTCTGGGGTGGAGAATTTGCGGCTGGCGCTGGACAGCCTGACCTTTGCGCCGAAGGTGGTGGCGCTGGCAGTGCCGTCGCGCGATCAGACGGCGTTCGTGACGGCCAATGTCACCAATGAAAGCCCGGAGATCCTGTTGCCGGGGCAGGCCTATCTGTACCGCGAGGGCACGTTGGTCGGGATGAACCAGCTGGCGGCGTTGTCGCCGGGCGACAAGGTCGATCTGGGGTTCGGGGCGATTGACGGTATCCGGCTGAAGCGCGACATCCCAGAGCGGGCGGAGGGCGATCGGGGGGTGTTCACCTCTTCAACCCAGATCGTCGAGAAGGCGGTGTTGCAGGTAGAGAACCTGACGGGCGACAGCTGGCCGGTCAGGGTGCTGGATCAGGTGCCCTATTCCGAGCAGGAGGAGCTGGAGATCAGCTACACCGCCGACCCGGCGGCGACCGAAACGGATGTCGATGGCAAGCGCGGGGTGCTGGCCTGGGAGTTTGATCTGGCGGCGGGCGAAAAGAAGGACATCCGGCTGGACAGCGTGACAAGCTGGCCGGCGGGGAAGGTGCTGCAATAGCGTCCACATGTGGACAAGAGCAGAAGGTCAGCAATTACAAGTGGTTGGGGTCTCCTATTAACCAGATTTTAACGGATCTCGCGTGCCTGGATGACGTGTGGCGACGTTGGATATCTCCTTGGGCATGACAGGACCAAACAGGCCTCAGACCGGCACGAAGCCACGGGCGGGGTCGTATTGTTCCAGCAGACCCTCGCCGGTGTTGTTCCACAGGCCGTGGACGGTCAGGCGGTCGTCGGCCACCGCCTCTTGCACGAAAGGGAAGGTCATCAGGTTTTCGAGGCTGACCACGACGGCCTGACGTTCGAGGGCCAGGATCTGTTCGGCGGCGGGCAGGCCCGCGATCCGGTCGTAGCCGGGGCGCAGGATGTCCATCCAGCGGCCAACGAACGAGGTCTTCTCTTCCAGCTGGGGGGCTTTGCCGGAACACATGTCGTGACAGCCCTTGACGCCGCCGCAGCTGGAATGGCCGAGGACAACGATATGGGCGACGCCGAGCGAGGTCACGGCATATTCGACGGCGGCGGAGGTGCCGTGACGCTCGCCATCGGGGTTGTGCGGCGGCACGAGGTTGGCGACGTTGCGGTGGATGAAGAACTCGCCCTCATCGGCGCCAAAGATCGAGGTGACGTGGACCCGGCTGTCGCAACACGAGATCACCATGGCGCGGGGATGCTGGCCGCTTTCGGCCAGACGGCGATACCACGCCTTGTTGTCCTGATAGGCGGTAGCGCGCCAGCCGTGGAAGCGCTGGACGAGGTAGGCGGGCAGCGGGCGGGCTTGGTCCATGGTCAGTCCTGGGTGTCAAATCGGCGGTCAATTCAGCGGTCTTTTCCCCTGACTATGCTGCAATCGCAGAAAATTCGAGAGGTTTATTGCGCGACCTGCAACGAAATCTTCAGCAAGGCGGCGCAGGTTGGCCGGCGGGTGTGTAGTGGAGGTGGGTTATGACAAGCGGCGATTTGGTGGCTTTGCGGCCCAATGACCGGGTTCGTCAGGATGCCGAACCGATTGCGACGATCTATCGCAGTCTAGGTGCGACCTCGGCTGAACAGGTGGTCACGCGGGCGTTGACCGAACTGGCGATGACGATGGCAGGGCTGGCCTTGCAGGTCCGGACCCGGGACATGGGCGATATGGACCGTCAGTTGCGGCGGTTGCAGCGGATGTCGGAAAACCTCGGGATGGTTTCGCTGGGCAGCGTTGCGGGCCAGGTCCGCGACTGCCTGATCCGGAGCGATGTGACAGCGTTTTCAGCAGTTTGGGCGCGGCTGCTGAGGGTGGCGGAGCGGTCGCTGGCGACGGACCGCGATGTGCTGGGCCAGACGCAGATCTAAGGTCTGGCTGCGATGGGCCGGAGGACCGATCCGGCATGTGACAGCATTCCATGCCTTTGACCCACGTCCTTCGCCTTCGGGCGCACGGCGGCACGGAGGTTTGCGTTCGATTCTGCCGCCCGTCACCCTTGCGGTCGGACACGGATGGGCTAGGGTTCGCTTCATTCCAGGGAGTGAGCCATGTCCGAGCCTCGTTTTGCCGACGCATCCGTGACGCCGCGGGCGTTGAACCTTATCCGGTCAGAAGGTCTGGCCGATTGGCTGGCAGGTCAGCCTGAAACGGTGCGGGAATGGCTGACCGGCAGCGGGTTCGAGGCGGGGTTGGGCGAATTGCGTCTGCTGCCGGGGCCAGATGGCGCGGTTGTGGCGGCGGTTGCGGGGCTGGGGACGGCCAAGGCGCGGGCGCGGTTGCGGTTTGGTGTCGTCAAGGCACTGGCGGGATTGCCGGGCGGAGCGTGGCGGCTGGTGGGGGATCTGACAGCGGCGGAGCGGGAAGAGGCGATGCTGGGGTCGCTGTTGGGCCAGTACCGCTTTGAGCGTTATCGCAGCGCAAAAGCGGCGGAGCCGGTGGTTCTGCTGCCCGAGGGGGTGGATGCGGCGCGGCTGCTGGCGATGGCCGAGGGCGAGTTTTTGACCCGTGATCTGGTGAATACGCCGGCCTCTGACATGGGGCCGGCCGAACTGGAAGCAGCGTTTCTGGCGCTGGCGGCGCGATTCGGGGCGGTGGCCGAGGTCATCTCGGGCGCGGCTCTTGAGCAGGGATTTCCGATGATTGCGGCGGTGGGACGGGCTTCGGTTCGCGCGCCCCGGTTGCTCGACATGCGCTGGGGCGCTGTGGGGCCGACGCTGACACTGGTCGGCAAGGGGGTGTGTTTTGACACCGGCGGGCTGGACATCAAGCCGTCGTCGGGCATGCAGTTGATGAAGAAGGACATGGGCGGGGCGGCGACGGTGTTGGGGCTGGCGCATATGATCATGGCGCTGGGGCTGAACGTCAGACTCAGGGTACTGGTCCCGGCGGTGGAGAACTCGATTGCGGGCGATGCGATGCGGCCGAAGGACATTCTGCGCTCACGCAGGGGCTTGACGGTGGAGATCAACAATACTGACGCCGAGGGGCGGTTGGTGCTGGGCGATGCGCTGGCCTATGCCTGTGAGGATGCGCCAGATGTGCTGGTGTCGATGGCGACGCTGACCGGCGCGGCGCGGGTGGCGGTGGGGCCGGATCTGGCGCCGTATTATACCGACGATGCCGGGATTGTGGCGGCACTGGAAGCCGGGGCGGTCGCGGGGTTCGATCCGGTGTGGCGGCTGCCATTCCATGACGCCTATGAGACGGTGATCGAGCCGGGGATTGCCGATCTGGACAACGCGCCGGGCTTTGGCTTTGCCGGGTCGATCACGGCGGCGCTGTTCCTGCGGCGGTTCGTCGTGGGGACGCGTTATCTGCATTTCGACATCTACGCCCATTCGCCGAGCGATTTGCCTGCAAGGCCCAAGGGTGCGGTGGGGCAGGGCGCGCGGGCGGTGCTGGGTGGCTTGCCCGCGATGCTGGGGCTGTAGATGGACCGACGGCTGACCCCGGCCACGGCGCGGGTGGCGCATGTGTCGCTGAAGGGCCGAATCGCGGCGGAGCGCTGGACCGAGGGCGAGGCGGCGCAGGTGGTGGTACCGCTGGTGGACCTGCTGCAGGCGCCTTTCGGGGCCCGCGACCGGCAATTGGCACTGGGTGCGGGGTTTACCGTGGTCGACCGCGCGTCGGGACAAGTCTTCGGCTTCGCGGTCAAGGACGGTTATTGCGGCTGGTTGCCGGAGGCGGCTGTGGGGCCGGTGACCGTGCCGACCCATTGGGTTGGCACGGTCGGCACCCATCTGTACTCCGAGCCGCGCTCGTCGTCGGCCGAGGTCGGGGCGGTGCCGATGGCGGCGCGGCTGACGGTGACCGGTCGGGTCGACAAATGGGCGCAGACGGCGCTGGGTTTCGTGCCGTGGTCGCATTTGCGCGAGGTCGAGGATTGGCTGGCCGATCCGGTGGGGATTGCCGAGTTGTTTCTGGGCACGCCCTATCTGTGGGGCGGCAATTCACGGGCGGGGATCGACTGCTCGGGACTGCTGCAGATGGTGCATGGAGCCTGCGGCATTGAATTGCCCGGCGATGCAGACCTGCAAGAGGCGGTGGGGCAAGAGATTGATCCGCAGGCGGCCTTGCGGCGCGGCGACATGCTGTTCTGGAAGGGCCATGTTGCGATGGTGGTCGATGGCGATCGGGTGATCCATGCCAATGGCCATACGATGTCGGTGGCATATGAGGGCCTGGAGGCCTGCATCGCCCGGATTGCCAAGGCTGAGGGGCCCGTGACATCGCGGCGGCGGCTGTAGGCAGCGCTCGTCAACCTTGACAGGTTTCCTCGCTGTCTGGAACGCCGCGAAGAAAGCGGTCACGTTTGATGAGCGGCCTATTCTACCTGACGGATTGCCTTGATTTCCAGCACTTGCAACACGCGGGCCAGATCGTGGCCACGGCGCAGTATCTGGCCGTCGACCGCCACCACCGAGTACATTCCCTGTTTCAGCCGCAGCCTTGGACGCTTTTCCACCCGGTAGAGCGGAAACTCGGCGGTGCGGCGGAAGATCGAGAACACCGCCAGATCGCGCAGCATCGACAGCCCATAATCGCGCCACTCGCCCAGTGCCACCATGCGGCCATAGACGGCGAGGATCTTGGCCAACTCGTGGCGATCAAAACAGACCTGCTCGGGCAGGCGATCGGGCAATGGGAAGGGAGTCGGTGTTTGAACCGTCATGAAAGGAAGATTACGCGGCACGGGTCACAAATCAAGCCCGGTGCGGGAAAAAACGTCGCCGTGAATTGGCCCTCAAACGACCAAGCCTGCGCCGCAGTTGCGCCGTGCCGCCGCCTAGTTTGGACGCGACAAGGGGTGACTGAACGCAGAAACCGGCGCGGCGGGTCTTAGCCCCCACCCAGCCCGCTGCGACGGCGACTGCTGTAAAGAAGGCCCCTGCCAGAAGGTGGGGGCCTTTCTCTTGCCGGGTCAGAGCAGCCCGTCGACCAGTTTCAGGACGCCGACTTCAGTGCCGCGGATGTTCTTCTGCACGGCATTCAGCCGCTTTCTGGTGTATTTGTGGTCGGCGTCCAGCACGCCCAGTTTGACCAGCAGGCCCGCCATCATCGCGTCGGAGGCCCGGTAGCCGCCATCGGTGATTTTCAGCGCAATGCCCAGCTTCTGTTCGGGCAGAATGGCGACATGCACCGCTTCGGCTCCGCCTTTCAAGGTGACACGACCGCCCATCGCCCGCATGATTTCGGTGTCAAAGGCGGTGTCGCCGGCCACCAGTTCCGGAAAGGTCGCCATGGCGCGGGTCAGCCGGTGCATGGCACGGTCGCGCTTGTCGCCGGTGCCGGTCGCCCCGGCATAGGCCGCCATGGCGCGGGCGAGGCCGTGGACCGAGGTGGCGAAATTCGGAGCAGAACAGCCGTCGATGCCCCAACCGGCGATGGTCTCACCGGTCACCTCTTCAAACGCCTGTCTGATCTGGATCTGCAACGGGTGGTCGATGTCTGTGTATTCCGGCCCGGCCTTCAGGTGCTTTGTCATCGTCAACATGCCGGAATGCTTGCCCGAGCAGTTGCTGTGATACTGGCAGGGGGATTCGTCGGCACGGATCAGGCGGTTGCGTTCGACCTTGTCATTCGGCTCGTGTGCGCCGCAGCGCAGATCGGATTCGCCGAGGCCCAGACCGCCCAGCCAAGTGCGCACCATGGCGACATGCATCCCTGAACCCCAATGGCTGGCGCAGGCCAGGGCGGCGTGCGGTTCGGTCAGGCCGGCGGCATCGAAGGCGCCGCTTTCCATCAGCGGCAGGGCCTGGATCATCTTGCAGGATGAGCGCGGGTAAATGATTTCCGCCGGATTTCCCCAGCTTTCGACGATTTCGCCGTTGGCGTCGCAGATCACGGCATGGCCGCGATGCGCACTTTCCAACAGCGTGCCGCGCCAAAGCTCCACCATGGGAACCGCTGCTTGATTGGTCATTTCATGCCTTCCTTCATCAACATTCAGCGAAATTCGGCCCATGGGGGTTTCGCAAAACGGTCATTATCGGTTATGGAAGGGATATCGAGTAGGAATGGCCCGCGCCATAGGAAAAACCCGCACGTGAAGCGGTGTCAGGGCGGCGGGCAGGCAGAGGCGGCTGGAGGCTGAGGAACATGACAAGCTGGATGAAAAGGGCCGGGACCCTGGCACTGTGCACCGCAGGATTTTTGCTGGCCGCAGGCCATGGTTTTGCGCAGACCACAGACGCGCTGGTGGCGACCAAAACCGACTGGAGCGTGTTTGACCCGCCGGAAAGCCCCAAGCAGTGCTTTGGCGTGTCGAGCCCGAAGGAAACCGTCAACACCCGTGACGGCAAGCCGGTGTCGGTGAAACGCAGCGATATCCTGCTGTTCGTGACCTTCCACCCCGGGCAGGCCAACGGTGAGACCTCTTTCACTGGTGGCTATCCGTTTGCCGGCGGCTCCACGGTGACGTTGAACGTCGATGGCACAAAGTTCGAGATGGTTGTGGACGGCGAATGGGCTTGGCCGGCAAATACCGATGATGATGCCAAGGTGCTGGCAGCGCTGCAGAAGGGCCAGTCGGCCATTCTGACCGGCCATTCGTCCAAGGGCACCCAGACGCAGGATACGTTCAGTCTGCGTGGTTTTACCGCCGCAATGACCGAAGCGGCGAGCCGCTGCAAATAGCCCTGCTTGCCGTCAAGGTGGCGTGTTCGCGGTCGTGATGGCCGAGATCTGATCGCTGGTCAGCGTGGCATGGTTGTCTAAAATGGCAAACAAAGCGGCGGTGGCGCCTGAGCCGGTGCCATCGGCGTCGAAATAGAGTTTGCCCGTGGCGGTGTCGTAGAGGAAGCGTTGCTGCGACGTGGTTGCGGCGGTGACGCCGGATCCCGCGAGGAATTGCGCGGCGGTGATTGTGCCGTAGTCAATATCCGCTGCCCAGTTGGTGTTCGCGACGATGAGATCCTCGCCGGATTGAAAATCGGTGATGTGGTCAACCCCGTCGAGCCCCGGCGTAATGTCGTCAAAATAGAAAAAATTGAAGCTGTCGTTGCCGCCGGTCAGGGTGTCATTGCCTTGGCCACCGGACAGCGTGTCGATATCTTTGCCGCCGAACAGGCGGTCGGCGCCATCGCCGCCGTCCAGCTGATCAAAGGCGCCGCCGCCATACAGAGTGTCATTGCCCGCCCCGCCCCACAGGTCGTTGACGCCGTTGTTGCCGGTCAGCTTGTCGCCGTAGGCGGTGCCCAGAAGGTGTTCGATATTCCTGGCGGTTTCGGTATTGCCGTAGCCGTCGTCGGCAATCTGGTTCTTGGATTTGCCGAGGTTTGCAGTGACGCCGTGGCCGGTGCCATCGACATCCGAGAAATAGAGATAGTCGCTGGCCGAACCGCCGTCGAAATAGTCACGACCTTTGCCGCCGAAAAAGACTTCAAAGCCGCTGCCGCCGATCAGCCGATCATCACCGCCGCCGCCGTAGATGATGTCATTGCCCTTGCCACCATAAAGGCTGTCGTTGCCATCATTGCCCGACAGGACATTGTCGCCCTTGCTGCCGGTGAACTGGTCGGCATAGGTGGTGCCGGCAAGGTATTCGAAACCGGTGGCGGTCTCACTGTTGCCAAAGCCATCGTCAAGCACGGTCGGCCCGCTGGTCGCGGCAAGGTTGACCACTGCGCCGTGATGGCCTGCGGGCACGTCGGTGAAGCTGAGCCAATCCAGCCCGGCGCCGCCATCGCTCTGATCCTGCCCGTCGCCCGCCTGGACATAGTCATTGCCCGCACCGGCGTAGATCGTGTCGTTGCCGCCGTGGCCGTAGAGGGTATTGTCCGTCGCACCACCCTTGATCAAATCAGCAAAGCCCGACCCGCCGATCATCTGGACATTGGTCGCGGTTTCCGTGTTGCCATAGCCGTCGTCGAGTATGTTCGCCTTGGTCTTGCCAAGGTCGACCGAGATGCCATGCTGAATTCCGGGGTCTGTGTCGAAATAGACGCCGTTGCGGCCGGTGCCGCCGTAGTAACGGTCGGTTCCGGCGGCACCCTGCATCCAGTCATCGCCGCCATTGCCATAGATCGTGTCATCGCCGGCATTGCCCACCAAGGTCTTGCTCAGGTCATTGCCGTTGATCACATCGTCGCCGGTTTGCAACAAAGTATACAGGTTCACCGTGCTGACTGGTGTGTCAGCCGCACCACTGGTGTGGCCAAATGCCAAGGTTTCAAAAGCGGTCAGGGGAGTTGTCAGCCCGGTATAGTGTCCGACCTGAATGCCGTTCTTGACCACATCCATCCGGGCGATGGTTCCTGCGGTGGGGATGCCTGTCACGTCATAGGTGAAACCCGAACCATGCAGTGTTACCGTCAGTCCGGCGGTGGAAAGGTATTGGAACGTGGTCGCGTTCCTGGTCAGAACGCTGCTACCGGCAAAGTCGAAATAATAGTTCCAGTCGGTTGTGCTGAGATAGTTGAAAACGGCCATCGGGAAATCCCTTTTCGAATCGGAACCAGCGCAGATTAGTATAGTTGTGATGTCCGACCCACTGATAACGCGCGGACGACGGCTGCAGGCATGTTTCCTTTTTCCCTTTGCGAGGGTATAGGCACCGCTTCAGGAGACCCGCCATGACCGCCACCACGCCCATCACCCAAGACCTGTTGACCATCCCGCGCACTCTGCCGGAGGGCGGCCGCATCAATCTGGTGGGCTTGACCCGTGACCAGATGCGCGCGGCTTTGCTGGCTGCGGGGACGGCGGAAAAGCAGGTCAAGATGCGGCTGGGGCAGGTCTGGCAGTGGATCTACTACTGGGGCATCCGGGAGTTTGACCAGATGACCAATCTGGCCAAGGACTACCGCGCCCTGTTGGCCGCGCATTTCGTGGTGGAACTGCCCGAGGTTGTCACCCGGCAGGTCTCGGCGGATGGCACGCGGAAATATCTGGTGCGGATCACTGGCGGCCATGAGGTCGAAGTGGTCTATATCCCTGAGACGGATCGCGGGACCTTGTGCATCTCGTCTCAGGTCGGCTGCACGCTGACCTGTTCGTTCTGCCATACCGGTACCCAGAAACTGGTACGCAATCTGACGGCGGGGGAGATTGTCGGGCAGGTGATGCTGGCGCGGGATGATCTGAACGAATGGCCGGTCAAGGGCCAGCCCAAGCCGGACGGGCGGCTGATTTCCAATGTCGTGCTGATGGGCATGGGCGAGCCGCTCTACAATTTCGAGAATGTCCGCGACGCGATGCTTGTGGTGATGGATGATGAGGGGATCGCCCTGGGGCGGCGGCGAATCACGCTGTCAACCTCGGGTGTGGTGCCCGAGATTGCCCGGACGGCGACCGAGATCGGCTGCCTGCTGGCAGTGTCATTCCATGCCACCACGGATGCGGTGCGCGACGGGCTGGTGCCAATCAACAAGAAATGGAACATCGCGACGCTGCTGGACGCGCTGCGCGCCTATCCTGGGCTGTCCAACTCGGAACGGATCACCTTTGAATATGTGATGCTGGACGGAGTGAACGACAGCAAGGAAGACGCCCACCGCCTTGTCGAACTGATCCGCGGCATTCCGGCCAAGATCAACCTGATCCCGTTCAACGAGTGGCCGGGCGCGCCGTATAAGCGGTCGTCGGGCAACCGGATTCACGCTTTTGCCGACATCATCCACAATGCCGGATACGCCAGCCCGATCCGCACGCCGCGCGGCGAGGATATCATGGCAGCCTGCGGACAATTAAAATCCAGCAGTGAAAAACAGCGCAAGTCGGCGTTGAAAGCCGCGCCTGCGGCCGAATAGTCTTTCCAAACCGGGCCAATAGGTCCATGGTGTCAAGCAGAACCGGGCGCAGATCCCGGCACCCAGAGAGTGAAGCCAGAACCTTGAGTTACGCCTTCCGCTCTACTCTCCTATGCATAAAGCAAAGGTTCCCGCATGAATATTCAGTCTGACACCGGGATGACCCGGCAAGAAAGTGCACGTCAATGGGTGTTGAAGCTGGCGCGTTACCGCGAGCCCTCGACCTGGCGCAGCATATTCGAGCTGGCAATTACCCTGGGTCCGTTTGTTCTGCTGTGGGCGCTGGCCTGGGTCGCGCTGGAGATCAGCGGCTGGCTCAGCCTGGGGATTGCAGTGTTGAATGGTGGCTTTCTGGTCAGAATTTTCATCATCCAGCATGACTGTGGCCATGCGTCGTATTTCAGCAACCGGACGGTGTCGGACTGGCTGGGCCGGATCTTGGGGGTGCTGACCCTGACACCCTATGATGTATGGAAGCGGACCCATGCGATCCACCATTCGCATCACGGCAATCTGGACCACCGCGGCATCGGCGACGTGATGACGCTGACGGTGGAGGAGTACCGGGCGCGCGGCTGGCGCGGGCGCCTGCTGTACCGTCTTTATCGGCATCCGGTGACGTTGTTCGTGCTGGGGCCAAGTTACATCTTCATCCTGCAGAATCGGTTGCCGGTCGGGTTGATGCGGTCGGGCTGGCGGTTCTGGATTTCAGCGATGGGCACCAATGCGTTCATCGCCATCGTGATCGGGCTGATCGTCTGGCTGGGCGGGCTGATGCCCTTGTTGCTGATCTATATCCCGACTTCGGTGATTGCGGCGACGGTCGGGGTCTGGCTGTTCTATGTCCAGCACCAGTTCGAGGAAACCCATTGGGAAAAGGGTGAGGATTGGCAGATCCATGACGCGGCGCTGGAAGGCTCGTCGCATTACATGCTGCCCGCACCGCTGCAATGGATCACTGGCAATATCGGTGTGCATCACGTGCATCACCTCTACAGTCGCATCCCGTTCTACCGGCTGACCGAGGTGCTGCGCGACCATCGCGCCCTGGCGGAAGCGCAGAAACTGACGATCCGCCAGTCGCTGGCCTGTGTGAAGCTGAACCTGTGGGACGAAAAGACCCGCCGTCTGGTCAGTTTCCGCGAAGCGCAACGGGTTTACGGGACAGCGTGACGGGCCAAGGCGGCCGGGTTCGATCCCGTCACTCCACCCCTGTCACTCCACGACGGCGGTCGGGGTCGCCGACAGGCGCTGCGCCAGCTTGTGACCAGCGTAGATCACCAGCGGGTTGACCAGAATCGACAGCAGCGCCCCGGCCACCACCAGATCGCGGGCGGTGGCGGGGATGATCGCCAGATCGACCGACATGCCGATCAGGATGAAGGAAAACTCGCCGATCTGCGCCAGACTGCCGGCGAGGAACAGCGACGTGGGCTGGGCATGCCCGAAGGCGCGCAATACGCCGAAAGCCGCCACGGTCTTGACCAGAAGGATGATCAGCAGGGTGGCGAGCAGCGCCAGGGGCGCGGTCCAAAGCACCGCGGGGTCGAACAACATGCCGACCGAGACGAAGAACAGCACGGCGAAGGCGTCGCGCAAGGGCAGGGTGTCTTTCATCGCCTGATTGGCCAGCGTCGATCCGGCCATCACCATGCCGGCGAAGAACGCGCCGAGCGAAAAGGTCACGCCGAAGAACAGCGCCGAGCCATAGGCCACCCCAAGGGCGATGGCGAGGACCGACAGACGGAACAGTTCGCGCTGACCGGTATGGGCGACGAAATGCAGCATCCAGGGGATCAGCCGCGCGCCGACCACCAGCATCAGCGCGACAAAGGCAGCGATCTTGGCGCCGGTGATCAGCAGGGTGGCCCAGATTGGCGCGAGCCCGAGGCGGGCCACTTCGGTGGCGGCGCCAGGTTCCAGGGGTGCCTGCTCGCCGCCGAGCAGACCGGCCAGCGGCGGGATGGCGACCAGCACCACGACCATCACCAGATCCTGCACCACCAGCCAGCCAAGGGCGATGTTGCCTTCGCCCGTCCCCAGCAGCTTGCGTTCGGTCAGCAGGCGGAGCAGCACCACCGTCGAGGCGACTGACAGCGACAGGCCAAAGATCGCGCCGGCGCCAAGGCCCCAGCCCAGGGCCCAGCCAATCCCAAGTCCTGCGATCACCGACAACGCGATCTGCGCGAGGGCTCCGGCGAGGGCGATGCTGCGTACCGCCATCAGGTCGGACAACGAGAAATGCAGGCCGACGCCGAACATCAGAAGGATCACCCCGATTTCCGACAGTTGCGAGGCCAGCCCGAGGTCGGCGACATAGCCCGGCGTGAACGGGCCGATGGCGACCCCGGCCAGAATGTAACCCGCGATCATCGGCAGGCGCAGACGGTGCGCCAGCAGGCCAAAGACGAAGGCCAGGCCCAGGCCGGCGACAATGGTAGCAATCAGGGGTGTTTCGTGTGCCATGGCCCCAAGGTAAAGGGCTGATCTGCCGCTGCAAGTCGGCAAATCACCTGGCGTGGTCACAATTTACGGTGTTCGATTTCAATATGTTACGATTTTGTCGGCGCGCAGCCGGTTGACCCCGACCTGCGGCCTGCTACCCCTGTCGCATGGCACGCCAAACCCTTGCAAATCAGCCCGCCCGTCGTTTGTTTCTGGACCGCCATGCCTTGGCGGAGCCACCGGTTGGTCCGGCCACCGGGGCCGATCTGGCGGCGCTGATCGACCGCATCGGCTTTGTCCAGCTTGACAGCATCAACACGGTCGAACGCGCCCATCACATGATCCTGTGGAGCCGACGGCAGAGCTACCGGCCCGAGTCGCTGAAGCGGTTGCATGAGGTCGACCGCGCGGTGTGGGAGCATTGGACCCATGACGCCTCGATCCTGCCGATCCATCTGCATCACTACTGGCAGCACAACTTTCCGCGCCGGGAAGAGCGGATGCGGAAGAACTGGGCGAGTTGGTTTCGCAGTGGTTATGAGCCGCAGTTCGAAATCCTGCTGGACCGGATTGCCGCCGAAGGGCCGGTCAGCACCTCGGATGTCGGCGAGGGGGAGGTGCGGGGCTCGGGCGGCTGGTGGGACTGGAACCCGTCGAAAACGGCGCTGGAATGGCTGTGGCACACCGGCAAGCTGGCGGTGACGCGGCGGGATGGCTTTCAGAAGGTCTATGATCTGGCAGAGCGGGTGATCCCTGCGACGCATCGACGGCAAGTGCCGCATCAGGAAGAGGTGATCGACTGGGCCTGCAATGCAGCGCTGGACCGACTGGGCTTTGCCGATGTGTCAGAGTTGCGGGGATATTGGGGGATCATCACGCCTGCCGAGGCCAAGCTTTGGGTGCAGGGCGCGGTGCAACGCGGCGAAGTGGCGGAGATCGAGGTCGAGGGGGCGGCGGGGGCGGTGAAGCGCTCTCTGGCGCGGCCCGACGTGCTGGCGGCGGCAGAGCGGGCCTTGGAGCCGGGGGGGCGGGTGCGGATCCTGTCGCCGTTTGACCCGGCGCTGCGCGACCGCGACCGGGCCGAGTTTCTGTTCGGTTTTGTCTACCGGATCGAGGTCTTCGTGCCCGAGGCGAAGCGGAAATACGGCTATTATGTCTTTCCGGTTATGGAGGGCGATCGGCTGATCGGGCGGCTGGATGCCAAGGCGTTTCGCGATGCCAGTGCGCTCAGGGTCAAGGCGTTCTGGCCGGAGGCGGGGGTCAGGCTGGGGGCCGGGCGTCTGGCGCGGCTGGAGGCGGAACTTGACCGGCTGGCGCGATTTGCCTGCTGTGACCGGGTGGAGTTTCTGACCGGCTGGTTGCGCGAGACATTGTGAAGCTGAGCGCTCATCAAGCGTGACCGCTTTCTCCGCTGGTGCCTTTCGATGTCGGGCACGGGGGAGCGAGGAAAGCTGTCAGGCTTGACGAGCGGCGGGTGGGGAATAGCACTTTCGCCCAGGTCGGGCATGGTGCATCAAGGACGAAACGGAGGCTGACATGAGCGACCCAATGACCATCGCCGGACGTGCGCCGCGGCTGGCGGTGCTGATCGACGCGGACAATGTGACGGCGCGCAATGCCAGTGCCATCCTTGATGAAATCGCCAGTTTTGGCGAGCCGTCAGTGCGGCGGGTCTATGGCGACTGGTCATCGCAGGCGCTGAGTCAGTGGAAAGAGCAGGCCCGCGATCTGGGGCTGGTGATGCATCAGCAATCGGCCAATACCAAGGGCAAGAATGCCTCTGACATCGGGTTGGTCATCGACGCGATGGACATTCTGCATGCCGGCAAGGTCGACGGTTTTGTGCTGGTTTCGTCGGACAGCGATTTTACCCGGCTGGCCAGCCGGATCCGCGAAGACGGCTTGCAGGTCATCGGGATTGGTGAGGCCAAGACCCCCGAAAGCCTGCGCAAGGTGTGCAACCGTTTTGTGTTGATCGAGAACATCATCAGTTCAGAACCGGTGCACGAGGCCAAGCCGGGGCGCGCCAGTGATCCGGGGCGGGCGAGCGATCCCGAACCGGTCAAGGAGCCGCCGTCCAAGGCGATCCCGCTGATCTTTGCCGCGATGAAGAAGATCGATCCCGATCAGGACGACTATTCGCTGGGCCAGTTGGGTCAGGTGATCACCCAGCTGCATCCCGATTTCGACCCGCGCAGTTATGGGTCGGCCAAGCTGTCGGACCTGCTGCGCAAGACCGGGCGGTTCGAGGTGTTTCCGGGGGCTGGCAACAGTCTGAAGGTGCGCGACCGGGCCTAGCGGTCAGCGCCTCAGGCGTCAGTCTGGGGTGACTTCGGTGACCCGCAGGCGGTCGGCGCGGTTCAGGATGCTCCACGCTGGCAGGTGATCGAAGCCGAGGATCAGTTCGGTGGACGTGGCGCCAAGGATGTGGCGCACGGAAGTGACATGGTGGCGGCCTCCGGCGGCGAAAGGCAGCGGCAATTCAGTGACTTTGCCATAATCCGCCATGTCGATCTCTCCCCTCTCGGTGGCGACCAGCACCATGCGGACGCCGTCGGAGGTGCCTCGCACCTCGGCCACGGCACCATCACGGTCGGTCAGGACGACGGACAGCACCTCGGCATCGGTGTCGCCGTCCGGCAGGACCAGCCGTCGCAGCCGAAAACTGTCGGCGCGGCTGCCGAGCAGGCGTTGAAAGTCCGAGGTGTGATAGGCTGGGCGACCTCGCCCGACGGCATTACTCATCCACTTCCACCGTGGCCCAGGTTTCGAAACACACCCCACCGGCGAGGGCCATGACGCCGATGGTGGCTCGCCCGCCAAGACCGCGGTCGCGGCCAAACACCTCGACCATCAGGTCGGAGAGACCGGATGAGACCAGATGGACCTCTCCATAGTCTGGGGTGCAAACCACGAAATTCAAGCTGCGCACGATGCTTTTCACTCGGTCGAGCGAGCCCAGGGCCTGGCGGATGCCGCCAAGCACGTTCAACCCGGTCTGGCGGGCGGCAGCGTAACCCTGGGCCGTGGTGAGGTCTGCCCCCAAGCGACCCCGGTGGGTGATCTGGCTGCCGATCTGGGCGACATGGCCGGACAGAAACAGCAGGCTGCCGACCCGGTGGAATGGTTTCATGGTGCCATAGTCGGCACCGTAATAGCCGGTCAGGTCGAAGTCGGGGATATCGAGGCCCATTTCGAGGGCGAGGCGTTCGGGTGTCATGCAGTATCCTGTCCGGGTCTGTCGCAGGTTCAGTTCCATACAGAGTTGGGCGCGGGTCAAGTCCGATCTGGGGGTGTCCGCCGACAAGACCGGGATTGCGGCAGAAGTGATCGCCCCCTACCGGACGACAGGCAGGTCCGGGGGCAGACCGGGTCACGGAATGGTGTTTTATTCCCTACGGTTTTGCTTGGCCATATATCTTGACTGTTTCACTTTATCGGGCCTACACATCATTGCCGACCCGAACAATCGCGCCGGCCCGGCCAGATCCGGCCCGAGGACCCTGCCGCCATGGCCTTTGATGCTGCATTGCCATCTGGTCCATCCGATGTGTTGGGATTGGCAGTCAAGGGCTTTGCCGGGCGGGTGACGGCGATTGACGCGCGCGACGACGCCTCACGCCTGTCGCCGGCCGAGATGGAGCGGCGGTTGATCGAACTGGGGTTTGTCGAGGGTGCCCGGGTGCAGATCCTGCATGAGGGCCTGTTTGGCCGCGACCCGATTGCGGTGCGGGTCAATGGGGCCACGGTGGCGCTGCGCCGACGCGAGGCGATGGCCATCAGGGTCGTTGCGGTCTAACCGAAGGATTTTCGACATGGCGGACCTGTTGCCACCCCGCGATCTGCGCTTTGCCATCGTGGGTGCGCCGAACTGTGGCAAGACGGCGGTGTTCAACGCATTGACCGGCAGTCGGCAGAAGGTTGGCAACTATGCTGGCGTCACGGTGGAGCGCAAATCGGGGCAGGCGCACACCCCGGAGGGCCGGCATTTGAACATCATCGACCTGCCCGGCACGTATTCGTTGCGGGCCCGCAGTCCCGATGAAGAGGTGACCCGCGATGTGGTGCTGGGTCGTCATCCGAAGGAACCGGCACCGGACCTGTTGCTGGTGGTGGCGGATGCGACCTCGCCCCGTTCCGGCCTGCGGCTGGTGATGGAGTTGCGCAAGGTCGGGCGGCCGATGATTCTGGTGTTGAACATGATCGACATTGCCCGTCACCGCGGCATTGCGATTGATCTGGACCGCATGGCGCAGGCGCTGGGCATCCCGGTGGTGGCGGCAACGGCGGTGCGGCGCGGCGGGCTGGATGCGACGTGGCAGGCGCTGGACGCGGCCCTGGCGCGCGGCATTGCCCCGGCCGGGGCGAACTGCTGGACACCGCCGAGTGCCAGTGACTTGCGGCAGGGCCACCGCGAGGCCGACGCGGTGATCGCCGCCGCCGTACAGGACCCGGTCCGTCCCGATACCGTGACCAACCGGATTGATGCATTGCTGTTGCATCCGGTGGCAGGGCTGGTGATTCTGATGGCGCTGATGTTCCTGATGTTTCAGGCGGTGTTCAGTTGGGCCACGCCGCTGATGGATCTGATCGCCATGGCGTTTGACGGGGCCGGCGCAGTGGTGGCACAGGTATTGCCGGCCGGATTGCTGCAAAGCTTCCTGCGCGACGGGGTGATTGCCGGTGTCGGCGGGGTGCTGATCTTCCTGCCGCAGATCCTGATGCTGTTCCTGTTCATCCTGCTGCTGGAGGATCTGGGCTACATGGCACGGGCGGCGTTCCTGATGGACCGGATCATGGGCGGGGCCGGGCTGCATGGCCGGGCGTTCATTCCGCTGCTGTCGAGCTTTGCCTGTGCCATTCCGGGCATCATGGCGGCGCGGGTGATCGACAACCGACGCGACCGCCTGACCACCATTCTGGTGGCGCCATTGATCACGTGTTCAGCGCGGATCCCGGTCTATACGCTGATCATCTCGGCCTTCATTCCGGCACGGCAGGTGGCGGGGCTGTTCAATCTGCAGGGGCTGGTGATGTTCGGGCTGTATGCCGCGGGGATCGCTGCGGCGCTGGGCGTGTCGGCGCTGGCCAAGTTCCTGTTCTGGCGCAACCAGCCGTCGCCGCCGTTCATGCTGGAGCTGCCGGATTACAAGATGCCGCGCGCTGCCGGGGTGTTGCGCGGGCTGGCAACACGGGCGCAGATCTTTCTGAAGCGCGCCGGGACGACGATTTTCAGCATGACCGTGCTGATCTGGCTGCTGGCCAGCTTTCCGCGTCCGCCGGCCGGGGTGACCGAGCCCGGCATCCTTTACAGCTTTGCCGCGACGATCGGCCATTGGATTCAGCCGCTTCTGGCGCCGATCGGTTTCAACTGGCAGATCAGCATTGCGCTGGTGCCCGGCATGGCGGCACGAGAGGTGGCGGTGTCATCGCTGGGCACCGTCTATGCGATACAGGGCAATGAGGGTCTGATCGGCCACATCCTTGCCAACAGCTGGAGCCTGGCCACGGCGCTGTCGTTCCTGGTCTGGTACATCTTTGCGCCGCAATGCACCTCGACCTTGGCGGTGATCCGGCGGGAGACCGGCGGATGGACCTGGATGTGGGTGACGTTCGGCTACATGCTGGCACTGGCCTATCTGGGGTCGTTCGTGACCTATCAGACAGCGGTATTGTTGGGCGCGGGCTAGGGGGCTGCTCCGGGAATGATTCTCTCATCCTGCCTTGGGCAGCGGCGTCACATCATCTTGATAACGTCCTTGCCGACCGCCAGCATGTAGCCGCGCCGGGCCACGGTTTTCACCAGCAGTTCGCTGACAAGCTGGTTGCCGAGGGTGTCGCGCAGGCGTTTGATCCTGGTGGCACCGGCGGCCTCGTCACAATCCGCCTCGTTGCGGCCCGAGATCACCGCTTCGATCTGGGCGCCGGTCAGCACCTCATCATCCATCCGCGCCTCGGCCAGCACGGCGAGGGTTTCCAGTGCCGCCTCGGTCAGGGCGAATTCGAGGTCGTTGATATAGACCGCGCGACCTTCACGGCTGATCAGCATCGAGGCGACCTGAATGCCGGAGCGCTGGATCGCCGAGATCCGGCGGTTCAGCATTATGATGGTGACCAAAAACACCAGTGTCGCGATCAAGAGGGCGGTGGAGAACACCAGAAGGACGAAGATCACCGCACGGTAGGTGACGAAGATGTCGGCATAGGATGTGCCGGACTGGGCCAGAATCTCCAGCAGTTTGATTTCCGCGCCCGAGGTCAGGTCATTGTTGTCGACGAACAGCTTTTCGACCCGTGCGTTGAACGCATTGGCATCGGGGAGGTTCAGGAACAACAGGATGGCGGCGAGGAGCAGGATGACGACAATGGCGGCTATGCCGAAAGCTACGACGCGGTTGCCCGCGCGCAGACTGTCAGTAGCGGAGGTAGAAATCTCCGGCACTCGATTTCCTTTCATTCAGACCCTCGGGTCCGAAACTGGAGATAATCTTCAGCAAAGTCCAGCCACCCGCTGCAAGCCGGGGTGCCAGTTCGGCCTTTGCTTGCTTGGGCTTGCCACAGACCGCATCGCTGACCTGACTGACGCCGTAGGCCAGCCGCAACGGGTCGTCCTGCTTGGCCTTGTAATCGACATAGCAGTCGGCATGGGCAGGCAAGGCCAGCAGCAGGGCGACCGCAGGCGCGAGCAGCAGGCGTAGGGTGACGGGCATGGATATTCTCCTCTGGGCTGGGTTTACCTAGGGCCAATCGGCTTTGCTATTCAATATCGTCTGCGCCGTTGCGCCGTCTTGATGCCATGTTATCGCCTAACAGGGGACAGATATTGCTTGTCTGATGGCAAGCAGAAGGAATGGGGGCATTCGAAGGTCGTGCGTATTGCGGCCTGAGTCACGAGGCCGCCCATGTCACACATCTCCATTGCACGACCCGCGCTGATCAGGACCGCATTGCGTGATCTTGGTGACGACATCATCGACACCGCGATGACGTTGACCCATGGCCTGTTTGATCTGAGTTGCATGGTGGTGCTGGGTCTTGCGGTCTACGCCTCCGGTCTTGATGACGGCGCGGCGCATGGTCGGGTGCTGACCGGCGAGCAGGCCAGCCTGACCCATGCCGCGATGGGGCCGCAACGGCCCTGTGCGACCGATCTGGCGGCAGGCGGGCAGACCTGCATCACTGCCACAGTGCTGAAACCGATCAACAGCTGAACAGCCGGACGCGTTGAACCCCGCGTTACCGTGCATGGGGAGGAGGGAACGAGCAGCCCCCTCCCCAAATTTACTTGGCCCGGGCGGCAGGTTCGGGTTAGGTCGCAGCATGGACTTGCCCAATTTCGATTTTGAACTGGCGGCCCTCGCCCGTGGACTGATCCGGGTGGCAGGGATTGACGAGGTGGGACGCGGGCCGCTGGCCGGGCCGGTGACCGCTTGCGCCGTTGTCCTGAACCCCGCGCGCATCCCCGAGGGTTTGCGTGACAGCAAGCAGATGACGGCGGCGCGCCGCACCGAGGTGGCGGCCGAGATCATGGCCATGGCCGAAGTGTCGATTGCCCATGCGACCGTGGCCGAAATTGACGCGCTGAACATCCTGCACGCCTCGATGCTGGCGATGGAGCGGGCGGCGGCCAGCCTTACAGCCGATCATCATCTGATCGACGGCAACCGGATTCCGCGTGGCATGAAGGGCCGGGCCGAGTGGATCATCAAGGGCGATGCACGGTCACTGTCGATTGCGGCGGCCTCGATCGTGGCAAAAGTGACACGCGATTTGCTCATGGTGGATTTGGCGCAACAGCATCCGGGCTATGGATGGGAGAGGAACGCCGGATACCCGACAGCCGAGCATCGCGCCGCACTGGAAAAACTAGGGGTCACCCCTGCTCATAGGCGTTCGTTCGCTCCGGTCCACAAGATGTTGTGGCAAGATAAATTACTAACCCCTTGATTCAATAAAGAATTTGACGGCGAATCGTCTTTGACTCATCCTTATCCACAACAAGCGGTGGAAAACATCGCAGGGACAGAGGCAGAGAATGGCGATAAAGTTGAAGGATGTGGAGGCCCCTGGGCTGCCACTGAACACGATCATGGCTGGCGATTGCGTGCAGGTGATGAATTCCCTGCCGGCGGGATCTGTCGACCTGATTTTCGCCGACCCGCCCTATAATCTGCAGCTGAAAGGCGATCTGCACCGACCTGACAATTCGCTGGTCGATGCGGTGGACGACCATTGGGACCAGTTCAGCAGCTTTGCCACCTATGACAGCTTTACCCGCGACTGGCTTGCGGCGGCCAAGCGGCTGCTGAAACCGAACGGTGCGATCTGGGTGATCGGCTCTTATCACAACATCTTCCGGGTCGGGGCAGAGCTGCAAAATCAGGGGTTTTGGCTGTTGAATGACGTGATCTGGCGCAAATCCAACCCGATGCCGAATTTTCGCGGCAAACGCCTGACCAACGCGCATGAGACGCTGATCTGGGCGGGACGCGATGAAGCCTCGAAATACACCTTCAATTATGAGGCGCTGAAGGCTCTGAATGACGGGGTGCAGATGCGTTCGGACTGGGTGCTGCCCTTGTGCACCGGGAATGAGCGGATCAAGGATCAGAACGGCGACAAGGCGCATCCGACGCAAAAGCCGGAAAGCCTGCTGCACAGGCTGTTGCTGGCGACGACCAATCCCGGCGATGTCGTGCTCGACCCGTTTTTCGGCACCGGAACCACAGGGGCTGTGGCAAAAATGCTGGGTCGCGATTTCATCGGGATCGAACGGGAAGAGGCTTACCGCCGCGTGGCGCAGGACCGCATCGACCGCACCCGTCGCCTCGACGCTTCTGCCCTGGAAACCACCGGATCGAAACGCGCCGAACCGCGGGTGCCGTTTGGTCAGGTTGTCGAGCGCGGGATGCTGCGGCCGGGGGAGGAGCTGTTTTCCATCGGCAATCGCCACGTCGCCAAGGTGCGCGCCGATGGCACGCTGGTCGGGCTTGACGTCAAGGGCTCGATCCATCAGGTCGGCGCCCATCTGGAAGGCGCGCCGTCCTGCAACGGCTGGACCTATTGGCATTTCAAGCGCGATGGCAAAATGATCCCGATTGACCTGCTGCGCCAGCAGATCAGGGCAGAGATGGAGGCCGACCAGAGGCCGAAACACTAGCTTGGGATAGTCACAGTTTGGCGTTCGGTTTGCCGACGAAGCCAGCAGGCCGATCCCTGAACCGCACAAAGAAACACGAACGCCTGCTCTGCGGACCGCCTGCAGGGCCACTGCCCCGCCATGCCATTTGCATGGTGGGGCTTTTTCTTTGGCTCTAATGGACGGGGTTTCCACCCGCACCAATACGATCTGTCTTGATTGCCGCACGGAAGGCGCGGATCGGGCTGGTGCCGATGTCGCCGTAAACGACGCCGACAGCGCCGAATCCAGACTTTCTGCGATGCAGAAAAAGTCGCGTTTGACATACGCATAACTGTTGGGGTATGAATAAACCATCACCAACGGGCTATCAAACATGAACGCCGATCCAGTCTTCAAGGCTCTGTCCGACCCCAGCCGCCGTGCCCTGTTCGAGCGGATCTGCCGGGATGGCGCATTGACGGTGCATGCGCTGACCGATGGCTCGGGGATCTCGCAGCCGGCGGTGTCCAAGCATCTGGCGGCGTTGAAACGGGCCGGGCTGGTGGTCGGCCGGCCGGTCGGACGCGAGACGTTTTATGCCGCCGATCTGCAGGCCTTGCAGCCTTTGGTGAACTGGATCGGGGTCTATGGCGCGTTCTGGAATGACCGGATCGACGCCCTGACCCAGCTTTTGCACAGGATGGACCAATGAGCGACACTTTGACGATCACCCGAGACCTGCCATTTCCGCCGGACCGGGTCTGGCGCGCCATTGCGACCGGAGCCCTGATGGCGGAATGGCTGATGCCGAATGATTTTCAACCGGTGGTCGGACATAGGTTTCAGTTCCGGGCGCCTGCCGTGGCACATTGGAACGGCGTCACCGATGCCGAGGTGCTGCAGGTCGATCCGCCCAGGGTGCTATCGTACAGCTGGAATTCCAGCGGCGACGAAGCGGCGACCGGGATCAGGACGGTGGTGACTTTCACGCTGACAGCCAACGGCAAGGGCACCACGTTGCGGATGGAACAGGCGGGCTTCCGCGAGGATCAGACGCAGAACCTGAACGGCGCGGCCTATGGCTGGCAGCGGTTTCTGGCGCAACTTGAGACAGTGCTGGCAAGATGAGCCTTACGGCGCGCCTTTCGGCCGAGGGTTGGTGCCTTTGTTGTAGGGCAGCCAGTCGTCGACCTCGGGGTAGAACCGCGCCCGCCACGCCTTGACGCGCGGGTTCATCACACGGCGCCACAAGTTGGGCAGCAGGGCCATCGTCGTCATCACAGGATAACCATAAGGCAGTTGCGGGGCTTCTTCCTCAGCATAGTTTTGCAGGAGCGGGAAGCGACGGTCGGGTTTGTAATGGTGGTCGGAATGGCGTTGCAGGTTGATCAGCAGCCAGTTTGACGCCTTGTGCGCGGCGTTCCACGAATGGCGCGGCAGGACATATTCATAGCGCCCGTCGCCGACATGTTGCCGGACGAGGCCGTAGTGTTCGACGTAGTTGACCAGTTCCAGCTGCCAGATCGCGACAAAGGCCTGAAAGATGAAAAAGGCCAGCCCGGCCCAGCCACCGACCAGCAGGGCCAGCAGCAGCATGCCGCCTTGCAGCAGGGCGTAGCGCAGGAAGGGATTTTGGGTCGACCACGGCGACAGACCCTTGCGGGCCAGCATCGCAGCCTCGGCCCGCCAGGCAGACCGCGGACAATCCTTCAGGACACGGAAGAAAAAACGGTGAAAGCCCTCGCCATAGCGCGCGGTCACCGCGTCCCGCGGGGTGCCGACATACAGGTGATGGACCTTCAGATGTTCGGTGCGGAAATGGCTGTAGAGCACCGAGGCCAGCAGCAGATCGCCCAACCAGCGTTCCAGCAGATCTTTCTGGTGCATCAGCTCATGGGCATAGACAATGCCGATGGTGCCCGACATCACCCCCATGCCGAAGAACAACATCAGCTTTTCCAGGATGTTCAGATGGCCCGCTTGCGGCACATACCACAGCATCATCAACAAGATGACGAACTGGACCGGGAACCAGACCAGCGTGATCAGGCGGTAGAAATACAGATCCTCCTCTTCGGTCTCCACATCGGCATTGTCGGGGTTCAGGCCGAGGATGGCGTCAAGCAGGGCGTAAAGGCCCCAGGTATAGAGCGGCAGCAGAAACACCGCCCAGCCGCCCCATGCCATGCCCAAGAGCGCCATCGGCAGCGTGCCAAGCGACAGCCAGAACGGCAGGGCGTTTTGCAGTCGGACAACTTCGGCTTGGGGGATGACGGCCATTACGGTCTCCGGTTGGTCGCAGTCTAGCGCAAGTCACGGGCGGCTCAACGTCCGGAATCGGTGCCGAACGCTAGGTCATAGGCTTTTCGCATCAAAGTCGGAAGATCTTGCGGCGAAAATTGGTTGGAGCCAAGGAATTCGCCGCGTTGGGGTGTGGCGTCCTGGGCTGCCTGGGTGTGGTGGACGGTCAGGTCGAGGTGGAAATGGGTGAAGGTGTGGCGGATGGCGCCGGCGTGGGTCCAGTCAGCCGGAAATGGCGCGGTTCCGCTCGCGCCATCCCAGCCATGACCGGGAAAGCCGAGGGTGCCGCCAAGCAGACCACGGTCGGGGCGGCGTTCGACCAGCAGCGCGCCGTCCGGGCGGCGGGCAATCCAGACCACGCCCTGCCGGGTGGGTTTGTCAGGTTTGGCTGCTTTGCGCGGCAGGCTGGTCTGGATGCCTTGGGCGCGGGCGGCGCAACCTTGGACCCACGGGCAGATGGCGCAGGCCGGATTGCGCGGGGTGCAGATGGTGGCGCCGAGGTCCATCACGGCCTGGGCGTAGTCTCCGGGCCTATCGGGCGTGGTCAGGCTGGCCGCCAGCGTGGTGAGTTCGGGTTTGGCGGCGGGCAAAGGGATTTGCACGGCAAAGACCCGCGCCATGACCCGCTCCACATTGCCATCGACCACGGTTTCGGCGCGGTTGAACGCGATGGCGGCAATGGCGGCGGCGGTGTAGGGGCCGATGCCGGGCAGGGCGCACAGATCGGCGAGCGTGTCGGGGAAAGTGCCACGGTGCCGCGCCACCACGGCGCGGGCGCAGGCCAAAAGGTTGCGGGCTCGGGCATAGTAGCCAAGACCCGCCCATTCGGCCATCACATCGCCGTCCGGCGCGGCGGCCAGGGCGGCGACCGTCGGCCAGCGGCTGATGAAGCGAGCGAAATAGGCTTTGACCGCCGCGACGGTGGTCTGTTGCAGCATCACCTCGGACAACCAGACCCGATAGGGGTCGGGCCTGAGCGTGCTGCCGGGCGCTACGCGCCATGGCAGATCGCGGGCATTGGTGTCGTACCATGCCAACAGTTCGCCCGCCTTCACCCCGTCGTCACGCAATGTTTATGCCCCTTGACCCTGCAAAGCTCTGGCAGCATCGCTACCTCCACGGCTAGAATAGGCGGCAGATCACAGCAGGACCAGATGGCCCGGACCACAACGCAACCGCCAAAACCGCCTGAACGCCGCATGCGCGGCTTTGAAGCGGCGTCCGGTCTTTTGCAATCGCGGATTCGCGAGGCAGGGGAAAAGCGCGGATTCGCGGTGACCCGGCTGCTGACCCAGTGGACCGAAGTCGCGGGCGAGGATATGGCCCGGATTACAAGGCCGGTAAAGATTGGCTATGGCCGCGAGGGGTTGGGCGCGACCCTGACCCTGCTGGTGTCGCCCGCCCATGCCCCGATGGTGCAGATGGGCCTGCCGCGTTTGAAGGACCGGGTGAATGCTGCCTACGGCTATGCCGCGATTGCCCGCATCAGCCTGACCCAGACCGCCGCGACCGGCTTTGCCGAAGGGCAGGCCGCGTTCACCGCGGCGGCAAAGACGCAACCTGCCGAATTGGTAATCTCACCGGAAGCACAGGCCGTGGCCGCCCCGGTGCAGGACGAAACCCTCCGCGCCGCGCTTGAAGCGTTGGCGCAAAACATCTTAACTCGCCGCAAGGCTACAGAAGGCAGAAAACCATGACCCATTCCCTGACCCGCCGCCATGCCCTGAGCCTTTCCGGCGGTTTCGTCGCTGTTGCGGCCACGGGTGCCTTTGCCGACACCACCACCCCGGCCCCGGCTGATCCTGCAGCCACTGACGCCGCCACGCCCACCCCGGCGGCCGCCACGCCGATTGCCGATTACGGCATCGGCGACATGGCGGCCAAGGTCAAGATCGTGGAATACCTATCCTTCACCTGCCCGCATTGCATGCATTTCCACCGTGACATCTATCCGTCGCTGAAGGCCGACTATATCGACACCGGCAAGGTCAGGCTGGAATACCATGAGGTCTATTTCGACCAACTGGGCCTGCTCGGCGCGATGATGGCGCGCTGCGGCGGTGAGATGCGCTACATGGGCATCACCGACATGCTGTATGACAAGCAGATGGACTGGGCCGGCGCCGCCGACATCAACGCGGCGGTGGCGGCGTTGAAGAAGATTGGCCTTGCCGCCGGAATGGACGACGCGACGCTGGACACCTGCCTGCATGATCAGGACATGGCCAAGGCCCTGGTCGCGCATTATCAGGACAGTCTGAACAAGGACTATCCGAATGACAGCTTCAAGGGCACGCCGTCGTTCATCATCAACGGCACCCAATATGCCAACATGTCCTACGACGATCTGAAAGCCATCCTCGACGCCGAACTGGCGAAGTGAGCCCGCTCGACGGCATCAAGGTCGTGGAACTGGCGCGGATTCTGGCTGGCCCCTGGGCGGGCCAGACCCTCGCCGATCTTGGGGCGGATGTCGTGAAGGTCGAGGCACCCGAGGGCGACGACACCCGCCGCTGGGGGCCGCCGTTCATCGACCGCGACGACGACCGCACTGCGGCCTATTTCTACGCGACCAACCGCGGCAAGCGGTCAGTCACCTGCGATTTCCGCACGGCGGAGGGGCAGGCGATGGTGCGCGACCTGGTCGCCGACGCTGATGTGCTGATCGAGAATTTCAAGGTCGGGGGTTTGGCTAAATACCAGCTGGACTATGACAGCCTGCGGGCGGTGAACCCGCGGCTGATCTACTGTTCCATCACCGGGTTCGGCCAGACCGGACCCTATGCCCACCGGGCGGGCTATGATTTCATCATTCAAGGCATGGCCGGGATGATGTCGGTCACCGGTGAGCCGGACGGCCAGCCGCAAAAGGTTGGCGTAGCGGTGACCGATGTGTTCACCGGCGTCTACTCTGCCACCGCGATTCTGGCGGCGCTGATCCAGCGTGGGCGCACCGGGGTCGGCCAGCAGATCGACATGGCGCTGATGGATGTGGCGACCTCGGTGATGGCCAATCAGGCGCTGAACTACCTCGCGACCGGGGTTGCCCCGGTCAAGATGGGCAACGCTCATCCCAACCTTGCCCCCTATGCGGTGTTCGATTGTGCCGATGGCTGGATCATCCTCGCGACCGGCAATGACGGTCAATACCGCCGGCTGTGCGGGGTGCTGGGGCTGGCAGAGATGGCCGAGGCGGCGGAGTTTCTGACCAATGCCAAGCGGGTGGAGAACCGGGTGGCGATGACCCGGCGGCTGACCGAGGCGACCCGGCGATGGACCAAGGCAGATCTGCTGGCAGCCTGTGAGACGGCCGGTGTGCCCGCCGGGCCGATCAACGATCTGGCCGAGGTGTTCGCCGATCCGCAGGTCATCGCGCGCGGCCTGCAGATCGCGCCGGAGGGCGTGCCGGGTGTACGCTCGCCCATGACGTTTTCCGCGGCCGAACTGGCGCTGTCGCGTCCTGCCCCGACGCTCGGGCAAGACGACTAGCAGTCCCGATTATTCTGCGAAAAATCGGCGTTGGCTGGCGGTCAGATGGTGCGTTGCTGCCTGCGCTGCGTCACACTGCGCCACCGACGGCGGAGTGCTAACCAACGCTGCAGCCATCGCGCGTGGCGTTCCGCCTGCAGGATCTGCAGCGCCATCTGGCGGTGATGGGCGTGCGGGTCCTTGGTCAGTCCGTTTGCATAGTGCGGCGAGATGGATTTCATCAGATCCGGGTTCGGGAGATGTAACATGGGCGGCTTGCCTTGTGCGAATTGCATGTCGCTTTATCCCACGAATCAAGGCAATCTCCGAATCAGCAAATTAATCCAATTGAAAGTATGGCTAACATGACGGTGGATTGGCGGCACCTGCCATCTCTGGCCGCGTTGCGGGCCTTCGACGCAACCGCGCAGCATGGCGGTTTCACCGGGGCCGGTCGGGCGTTGAACGTGACCCATGCCGCAGTGGCGCAGCAGGTCCGGGGTCTGGAACGGGAGTTGGGCGTGGCACTGGTCCAGCGGCTTGGCCGTGCGGTCAGCCTGACGCAGCAAGGTCAGCAGCTGGCGCGTACTCTGGACGGCGGCTTTGCGGTAATAGCCGAGGGCATCGCGACCATGCGGAGGAACGAACAGCAGCGCGGCCTGCGGGTGGCGACGACGATCTTCATGGCGCAAAATCTGGTGATGCCGCATATCAGGCAGTTCTGGGCCCTGCATCCGGGCATCGAATTGTCGGTGACGCCAAGTCAGAGCGCAGTTGACCTGCTGCGCGATGGCTATGACGTGGCGATCCGCAGTTTCAAGACCGAAGGCCCGGGGATCGAGGCGCTGCATCTGGCGCGCTCTCGCTGGCTGGTGACCGGCGCTCCGTCGCTGCTTGGCGACGGTGAGGTGGATGCGACCAGGCTGCCGTGGATCTGGGTGGCGGACAGTGACCATGACCGCCAGTTGTTGCAGAGTGTGGGGATTGATGTGGACCAGTTGCACAAGGTCGTGGTCGGCAATGCCACGCTGGAGAACACGGCGGCGGTCCTTGGTCTGGGGCTGAACCTTGCGACAGAAGTGGTGGCGCGCGACGACATTGCCGCGGGCCGTCTGCGGGAGGTCGAGGTGCCCGGTCTGCCCGCCGTGGATTACTATGCGATCGTCGCGTCCGGCCCGCGCCGCCCGGCGGTGGATCAGTTTGTTAGCTGGGTCAAGGGGTTGTTCTGATCTTGCCTGTCGTGGAGGCAAACCGCACAGCCTGCCCGGGTTTCACAGGGAACCATTCGCCCATCAGCGCGTTTTACCGGAATGATCGGCGCTTTGTCTGCGCCAGAACAGGAGATGTCATGAGTAAGTTTCTTTTGGTACTACCAGTGCTGGGCCTCGTCGCGGGGTGTGACACCATGGAACAGCAACAGCTTGCCGGCACCGTCGGCGGCGCTGCCATCGGCGCGGTAGCGACCCCGAACGACCCGAGCAAGGGTGCGCTGATCGGCGGCACTGTCGGCCTGATTGCCGGCACCGTGATCGGCCACACGGCAACCGGTCAATGCCTGTATCAACGCCCCGACGGCAGCCAGTACGTCGCGGCCTGCTGATCCGAAAACGAAGCGGATATTGATCGTTTATCCGGGTCCTCTTCACACGATTTTCCCGGTGCGCCGCAGTGCAACGGCCGCCGGGAAATTCATTGCTGTTTAAGCGGCGCCCGGTTCAGTAGACCACCACCGCCCGGATTGACTTGCCGGCATGCATCAGGTCAAAGCCTTCGTTGATCCGCTCCAGCGGCAGCACATGGGTGATCATCGGGTCGATCTGGATCTTGCCGTCCATGTACCAGTCGACGATCTTGGGCACATCGGTCCGGCCCCGTGCACCCCCGAAGGCGGTGCCTTTCCAGACCCGGCCGGTGACCAGCTGGAATGGCCGGGTTTCGATCACCGCCCCCGCAGGTGCCACGCCGATGATGATCGACTGGCCCCAGCCGCGATGGGTGCATTCCAGGGCGTCGCGCATCACCTTCACATTGCCGGTGCAGTCGAACGAATAATCCGCGCCGCCGATCTTGTCGAACGGGGTCTTGGTCAGGTCGACGATGGCCTGCACCACGGAGCCTTCGATCTTCTTGGGGTTCACGAAATGGGTCATGCCGAAGCGGCGGCCCCACTCTTCCTTGTCGTCATTCAGGTCGACGCCGATAATCATGTCGGCCCCGGCCATCTGCAGGCCCTGAATGACGTTCAGCCCGATGCCGCCCAGCCCGAACACAACGGCTTTGGCTCCGGCCTCGACATTGGCGGTGTTCAACACTGCGCCGATCCCCGTGGTGACGCCGCAGCCGATATAGCAGATCTTGTCGAACGGAGCGTCGTCTCGAACCTTGGCCAAGGCGATCTCGGGCACCACCGTATGGTTGGCGAAGGTCGAGCAGCCCATGTAGTGAAAGATCGGCGTGCCATCCAGCTTGGAAAACCGCGTGGTGCCGTCGGGCATCAGCCCCTGCCCCTGCGTCGCGCGGATCG
>JBDTQR010000022.1:0-31155 GCA_039932095.1 bacterium
GGCGGCCGGTCGGGCGACAGTCACGGTGGAAGCCGCGACCAGCATTCGGAAGCCGGGCGGCAGAACCAGAAGAAAAGCTGACGCCTGACCTGGAACAGGCCGCACGCCCTCCGGCCTGTTCCAAACGCCGTCTGTCACTTAATCAGACCTGAGGCTGGCAAGCGCCGTTTCATACTTTGCCAATTGCGCCGCACTTGCGCCAGTGGCGTGGGCAATGTGATCCTGCAGATCGAGGCGTTTTACCGACCGTCCCAATCGGTTGCGCCCGGCGCGTTGTACGAAATCCGGGTAATCCTCGCCGTCTCTGCGGGTCAATGCATCGACAGCGGCGGCCAAATCATCGGGCAATCCGCGCCTTTTCAGGCCGTCGAGCGTCCAGGCGCTGCGTTCTACCACGTCATGGAGCACTGCCACGATGCGTTCCTGCGGTGATGCGGCATTCTGCATGACGCGCAAGGGATGGAGAATGTAAGGCGCGCCGTCGCGACCTGTCTGGCCGCGATGGGCCTCGGTTGCAATCTGGATGGCATCTTCAAGTAACATCCTCTTCCACCTCGCGCTTCCTATGAAGTTAAGCGCCAAACCTGCCTTGGGTTCCCAAAACGGCAGAATTTCGCTCTCGCGTTCCACCGTCACCGCCGCAGATCTCCCGCACCGGGAACAAATTTTCCGGATGCGGGTTTCAGGACCTCGCGCCGCCATGTCGGGACGCGTTAACAGGGAAACGGACTATGAAACTCATACTCGCCGCAACTTTCACATTGCTGGCCGCGCCGGTCTTTGCGGCCGATCCGACCACGATGACTTGCACAGACATGATGGCCATGGACAGTCAGGGGATGGCTGACACCGGCGTCGCAATCAAAGGTGCCATGACGGACAACACCAAGATGTCAGCCATGGCCGACGCGGATGTCACCACCATGGCCAGCGATGCCTGCACCGCCCATCCTGATGCCACCGTGATGGATGCGATGCATATGGCAATGCTGGATACAATGACCTGCACGGACGTGTTGGCGATGGACGATACTGTGAAGATGAACGTGGTCACGGGGATGAAGATGGCGATGAAGGATGACACCACGATTTCCGCGATGGCCGACGCTGACCTGAAGACAAAGCTGGGCGACGTCTGCACGTCTCATCCGGACGCCACCGTGATGGATGCCATGAAAATGTGAGCCAAAAGGACGCCCGGACACCGGGTGTCCTTTCCTTGACCCTTCCGCTGCCAGAGCACGGATAACGGGTCGAAGGATTATGTGCCGGCACACGGGATATCACGGGAACAATGGACGAGTTGGCAGGTTGAGGGGTCGGAGCAGATGGCGCGCATGATAGTCATGCGACAGACCGGTCGAACTGTTAACGAGTGTACGATTTCCATTGCGATTGGTTCCGGTGGCATTTTCCCTACCCCAGGCCACCTGTCATCTGCTTCACTTTTCCAAATGCGACAAACCCCATCGGGTAGGAGAGGAAGGCAACGATGTCGAAAGAAATCCCTGCGCAATACGAAGCCCGCGATCCGAGAGAGGCCTATCCCGCGCCGCCCTTTCCGTCACAGCAGCAAACAGGGAATGGCTCTACGAAGTCGATGATCCCGCAGCCAGATCACGGCGAAGCCAGCTATGTCGGGCTTGGCCGCATGAAAGGGCGCCGCGCCGTGATCACTGGTGCCGACAGCGGAATTGGTCGCGCGGCCGCCATTGCTTTCGCGCGAGAGGGGGCCTCGGTCGTCATCAACTGCCTGCATGACAGCAGCGCAGACGCAAGGTCCACGCTAACGTTGGTGAAGCAAGCCGGCGCTTCGGCGTGGCTACATGGCGGCGATGTTTCCGATGAGGATTACTGCGACCGGTTGATTGCGCAATCCGCCGAGCTGATGGGCGGCATTGATATTCTGGTGAACAACGCCGGGATGCAGGTGACCCAATCCAGCATCGAGGACATCACCACAGACCAATTCGACCGGACGTTTCGCACAAATGTTTACGCCAGCTTCTGGCTATGCAAGGCAGCGTTGCCCTACATGAAACCTGGCGCAACCATCATCAACGTGACCTCGGTTCAGGGCTTTGATCCGTCGGAGCATCTTCTGGCCTATGCGTCGACCAAGTTCGCCCTGCGCGGTTTCACCCAGGCCCTGGCCAAGCAAGTCGCCAATCGCGGTATCCGCGTGAACGCCGTGGCGCCCGGTCCGTTCTGGACACCGCTTCAGCCGTCCGGCGGGCAGACCGATGAAAAGGTTCAGCATTTTGGCGAGAACAGCCTGTTCGGGCGACCGGGTCAGCCGGCAGAAATCGCCTCTACCTTTGTATTTCTGGCGACTCAGGAGTCCGGATACATGACCGGCGAGACGATTGGTGTGACCGGCGGGCATCCGGTAGCCTGACGTCCTTTGGGGGGACAAACCTTAGGGGGACAAATTCCGCCGAGGCCAGCTTTTCGGCCCACAATGCGTCCCCCAAGCAGGAACATTCGATCTCCTCGCAAGGTTTCAGGGGCCCATGACAAGGAGGAAGATATGGCACGTTCGCCCGAAACCAAGGGCACCGAACAAAAGGTTGGTGAGGCTGACACCTCAAAGCCGGAAAAGGTCGCTGAAAGCCAGGGCCGTGACGGTTTTGAAGCCCTCAGGCAAGGGCACGCTCAATTGCAGCGCCTTGTTGACGGGATCGAAGCCAAGTCCGACTGGCGGGCAGCCGCACGGCCATTGGCCGCAACGTGGGACAAGCTTTGTCAGTTGCACTGCGAACTGGATGAGATGGCGACCGACCATGGCTTGTCCGGCGCAATCGATGCGGCAATCCAGCGGGAGATCGTGACCGTTCTTCTGCTGGACATCGACCACGACCAGCAAAGCGTCGGTTCGGCGCGGTTGCGGATTGCGGCCCAGAATATCCGCGATCTGATCAAGAAAGAGGAACAGCCCGACAGCGGACTGTTCGCCAAGGCTCAGGCCGCTGGCGTCGACCCAGCCCTGCTTGCCAAGCGGCTTGCCGCTGCCAAGGCCAGACTGGAAAGACAGGGCGCCCTGTTTCCCAAGCTACAATACCTGAACATAATGGAGGATGTTACAATGGCTGACAACAACATGCGCGACCGTGACGACCGTGGACGCTTTACCAGCGACGATGGCGATCGCCGTTATGGCTCCAACCGTGGCCAGTCGGGTGATTATGGTCGCTCTGGCGACTATGGCCGGTCTAATGACCGCGACCGCGACGATCGCGGCCGCTTCACGAGTGACGATGATCGCGACCGTGGTGGCTACTACGGCAACCAGCGGTCTGGGAACAGCGGCTACTCGGGATCGAACGACCGTGAGCGCGATGACCAAGGGCGGTTCGTCAGTGATGATCACGGGCATTCCTCTGGCGGCTATGGCTATAACCGGTCTTCGCGTGGCGACTACGGCAACTCTTATGATCGGGAGCGCGATGATCGCGGGCGCTACATGAGCGAGGGTGACGGCAATGGCTCCGGTCACCGCGGCAATTACCGCAGTTCGGAAGACGATTACTATCGGCGCTCATCGTCGTCGCGTGGCGGCTACGATGGTTCGCGCGGCCAGGATCAGGGTCATGGCGGATGGTTCGGTGATCACGAAGGTCACGCCGAAGCTGCCCGCAGAGGTTGGGAAAATCGTCAGCATGACGATGACGACCGCTCGTCGCGTGGTCGTCGCCGCTGAACCGAACTTGTAACACAGCTGGTGGCCGCCGATTGTGCGGCCACCAGCGCACTTTGGCCATGTTAGCCGCTTTTCGCCAAGACTTGGCCTCGTTGTCGTTTCAAACCCTTTTTCGTGGGACCTTTGCAACCAGGCGTCGTTATTTTGGACGGCGTGGGAGGGGGCCGTCCACATGGCAAGTCGGGTTGATGAAGCGAGTTTCGAGGGCAAGGTGATTGCCCTTATTCCCGCGCTGCGGGGCTACTCAAGATCGTTGCACGGCAACGCTGCGGATGCGGATGATCTGGTCCAGGAGACTCTCCTGCGGGCCATCAGGCATGTCGACACATTCCAGCAAGGCACCAATCTGCGGGCGTGGCTGTTCACCATCTTGCGCAATCGTTTTTACACCAGCGTGATGAAGTCGCAAAGAGAGCCGGTGGGGCTGGAATCCTGCGTCTCTGAATTGGCCACCGTCAATGCGACCCAGGACCTTCATATGGAAGTGAGGGAGGTCGAACGCGCCGTGATTGCATTGCCCCGGCACTACCGAGAGACCTTGACCTTCGTGGTGATTGAAGGCGGCAGCTACGATGCGGCGGCGAAGCATTTCGACTGTGATATTGGCACGATCAAGAGCCGGATCAATCGAAGCAGAAAGCTTATCAGACAGGCGACGGGTGGGCCGATCTGAAAATTTCGATTGCGAAGTGGCTGACTTCTGTCCAGCGCCGCAAGACCGCGTCATGAAATCTGGTGCCCTTGCCAGATGCCGCCGACGTTGTTCGGAAAATTCATGAGCCGATCTTGGGAACCTTTCTCTTTGGGCTGCGTTGATTTCAGACAAAGCTCACTCTCTAGTGATCTTTCGCGATCTGGGGAAGAAAGTTGCCCGGAATGGCGCGTTGATCGAATCAACGGGCAGTATTATGCTACTTCCAGTTGTGCGGGGCGATGAGCCTTCTTCTGCTGACTTGGAATTAGTGCGTCAGTCGTCGACTTGGACGGCTTGTTTCGCTTTCTCCGTATTGGGTTAGAAAGTAGCGGACCGCGAGGTAATTGGAGGATTTTTTCTTGAATTCATAAAGTCTTGGTTGTGATCTGAACTTTCCACCTGACAAGGAGGCCAGCTGCGATGCTACAAGACCCCATCAAGCCCAGGCTATCCGGCCGACGCATCGCAATCGTGGAGGATGAGTTCCTGATTGCTCGCGACATCAGCGAAGCCTTGGCAAAAGAGGGCGCAGAGATCGTCGGGCCGTTCTCAAGCGTGAAACGTGCGTTGACTGGACTGGAATCTGATCTGCCTTCCGCCGTTCTGCTTGATCTCAATTTAGGGGGGCAAAGATCCCTGCCCATCGCTGAGAATTTGACACACCGCAACATCCCGTTCCTGGTGGTGACAGGATACGGCTCCAGCACGATCACCGAAGATTTGTTGAGAAGGGCGCCAACGGTTGCCAAGCCATTTGATGACGAAGCCCTGATTTCCGGCTTGCTCAATCTTCTTGAAGATCCGGCCTGCAGCTAGTCAGGCGCAAGCCCTTCCATAGAATTGCTTTGTGAAGCCAAGAAAATAGCCAATACTTCCAAGCAACCACATTTGGTCAGGACTTGGTAACGGCGCGGAATTCCGCGGAATATCTCAAGGCATGTGGGAACATTATCACCTTCCTCAGGTTGAATGCCGCAGCAAGACAAACGCAGAATTGGAACGCGTCGCCCGGATCGTTTTCGACCCTATCCACATCCAGACATCTCTATTCGTCTCTTTCGTCGAGCTTCGATGCTCATTTGCATAATCCGGGCGACCCATGCGGTTCAGACCGGAATCCAGGTGGCGGTAAAACGTCGCATGGGCTTTCGCCAGCGTTTGCTCCCCTCGAAGCGCTAGCGCGAGCCGATGGCCCCGTGAGTTATCACGGGGCCATTGTCATTTGTGGAACGACTTGCTGAATCTCAATCATGGCAGGTCGGTCAGGGGCAAAATGGCAAGACAGCGTCTCCGACCGGGCGCAGACTGTTTTGGCTATTGGATTCGATGGAGCGGAACTGACATTTGCCATAGCAGCCCCTCTCTGCGCCAATCATTTGTGACCTGACCATCGATAGCTGCCGCGCTCATTTGAATCAGCTTTGAGCCGAATCCCTGACTACCCGGCTGCTCGATTTCAGCATGCCCACCGGTCTCGATCCAGACCATCTTCACTTTCTCACCGGGTTCTGACCTGACGGTGAATTGCACTTGGCGACCCTCGGAGAGGGCACCGTATTTCGCCGAATTGGTTGCCAGTTCATGCAGAATCAACGCGACGCTTGCGGCAGCGGTTTCGTTCAACGAGATGTCCGGCGCGACAACCGCAACGGCGGCGGCATCACCCAGCAAATAGGGGGCAAAGATCCGGTGGATCAGTTCTCGCAAGTTGCCCGCGCCGCGGGACTTGGTGATCGCCGGGGCAACTTGCGCATACGCGGCCGCCATTGCGGTGAACCGGCCCTGCAGCGCCTGAATGGCATCCGCGGCCGCCGGGTGCTCTCGTGCAGTGAGCCGGGCCATGCTGCCCGCTACGGCAAAGATATTCTTGATACGATGGGTCAACTCGCGCGTCAGAAGTTCAAGCTGCATCTCGCGCTGTTTGCGTTCGCGGATATCCATCATCACACCAGCCAGTCGGCGCGGATGACCCAATTCATCGCGTTCGCAGCGGCCAACCAACGAGAACCAACGCTCGCCGGACCCGGTGCCCGTTCGGAACTGGCAGCGGAAGATCTCTCCACTATCCGAGGCCTTGGCGAAGGTTGCTTTCAAAGTCCAGCGATCTTCCTCCGCCACCAGGTTCAGGAATACCTCGAACGGTATTCCGTGAGACACCTCTACGGTCGGAAGGTCGAGGGCTGCAGCAAAGCGACGGTCGCCCGAAAGCCTGTTGTCGGATGCATTCAATACCCAGGTGCCCATCTCCGCTGCGGCGTCGAGCGCAAAATCCAGTTGTTCGGCGGTCTGGCGGAGCGAGTGTTCGGCGTTGCGCTGGTCCGTGACGTCGGTGTTGACGCCGACCATGCCAAGAAACTCTCCCGTTGTCGAAAACCGCGGACGGGCCGATGTGTTCAAGATACGCCATTCGCCATCGGCGCGGCGGTATCGCGCTTCTATCTCGAACGGTGTTCGATCCCGCATCGCCTTCTGATATGGTCCAGCAAGTTTGTCGATATCGTCCGGGTGCAGGGTCGCTCCCCAACTGAAGCCCGCGAGATCCGGTGCGACGCCCCAAAACTCTCGTTGGGCATGGTTCAGAAACACGCAGTTGCCTTCCGGGTCCCCCAGCCAAAGCAAGGCCGGCGCACCTTCCAATATAGCGTATCGCAGATCATTCTCATCGATCAACTGAGAGTGCGGCTGGTTGGGCAAGATGGCTCACCTTCGCGACAGATCCGTTTCCCACGAAATCGGACAGCTATTCTGATCGCGAGACTGATACTTCGAGTGTGCCCAAGTCAAGCTTTCCCCGGGGTCCGCCATTCGGTTCGATGGGCATGACCCGCCATGTGGCCAATGTGATATGGGGCACACTCCAAAGGGCCGTTTTCCCAGTTCCATCATGGCGAGGTTTGCATTGGCACGCATGGATGGAACATGGCATAGGTTTGCTCATGGACCTGTCAACGCGCCACCTGATCCGTTCGACCATCGTGTTCCTGCTGGTCGGCTTTTTTGCGTTGATGTCTATCGTCGGGATGAACTTCTGGCTTGGCGAACGGGCGCAGAGTTATTTCCAGGACGCCATTGCGGTGCGGGACACCCGTATTGCAGCAGTTGAGCTGAGAAACGCCATGCTGACCGCTGAAGACAGCCAACGCGGGTTCATGATCACCGGCAATGAAATTTACCTCGCGCCATACCAAACCGCAAAGACCCATGCCGAACGCAATCTAACGGCGCTGCACGTTGCCTTTCAAACAGATCCGGATGGACAAGCGATTCTGGCACGGCTTACCGAGATACTTACCAAGAAATTTGCCGAGTTCGACCAGACCATTTCCCTGAAACGCGATGGGCGCGATGTCGAAGCGGCGACGATTGTCCGTTCAAACACCGGCAAGGCGCTGACAGATGAAGCGAATGTATTTTTTTCCGGGATCATTTCAAAGGCAGATGCCCGTCTGACCGCTGGTGTCTTTGAACAGCGAACCAATACCGGCTGGTTGAGACTGGTGTCGGCGATCGGCGCGTTGGTCATCGTGGCGGTTACCTATGGCGCGTCCTATGTGATCGCGCGCTATACCTCGAAACTGCGCAAGTCCGGCGATGAGATCAACGCTTTGAATGCCGATCTTGAACAGCGGGTGAACACGCGAACGGCGGATCTGGAACAGTCGCGCGATCGGGCGGAGGTGTTGCTGGCAGAGGTCAACCACCGGGTGGCGAACAGCCTGACGCTGGTTTCTTCGCTGGTAAATCTGCAATCCAAAGCGCTGACCGACCATTCTGCCAAGGAAGCACTTGCCGAAACGCGCGACCGTATTCTGGCGATAGCCCTGGTGCACAAACGGCTCTACGTGTCAGGTGATGCGCGGTCCGTGTCGCTGGATGAATATCTCAGCGGGCTGTTGGACCATCTGGCAACGTCAATGCGCAGTCAGGGCACCGAAGTGACGGTGAACTACGCGCTGGACGTGATCACATTGGGAACTGACGCCAGCATCAGCCTCGGCGTGGTTATTACCGAACTGGTGACCAACGCTTTCAAATACGCCTATCCGAACGGGACCGGAGAAATCCGCGTCAGACTTCGGCAATTGCCGGATCAGCAGGCAGAGTTGATTGTCGAGGACGATGGCGTGGGCAGGGTTGAAGGCGTTCCGGCAAAGGGCACCGGTCTCGGCACCAAGATTGTCACGGCAATCAGCCAGAGCATCGGGGCCTGGACAACTTATCGACAGCGTCATCCGGGCACGGCCGCGCATGTGATCTTTCCAGTCAAGATCTCGACGACTTAGACCGGGCCGTTGGCGCAGCAGTCCTTCCTTGACGGGAATGCCACGATCAACGCTAATGAAACGCTATCGGTGTGCGGAGCGCGACACTGGGATGTCATCAATTCCACATACCTCCATCCGGGTGAAAACACGGCGGTGCTCGAATGACTGAAGGAGGGAATGGAATGACACGGTCTTGCGGCACGGTTGCGACGCGCCGGTTGGCCTTGATTCTGGCTGTTTTGCCGGCGATGATGCTTATTGCAAACCCGGATGCCGGAACGGCGCAAGAGGGTTCGCAGGGCATCACCAAGCCAGTCGTCCTGCAACCCTTCAACCCCGACGCAGCGAGTTGCACCGCGCCACCCAGTCTGGCGAGGGTTCTGGCCTTCGTGCAGGAGAATGAGCGGGAGTTTTTGCAAGGCGTGGACCATGGCCTTGCCTTGGCCGCCAAGGATCGCGGCTTGGACTACCAGCGGATTGCGACCGAAAACAACGCCGATGAGGCCGCGCAACAGCTCAAAGCGCTCCTTGACGCCAAGGTCGGGGCCGTGATTGCCACATCATCAGATCCCGCCGTTGTAGCCCCGGCCATTCAGAAGATCATCTGGTCCGGCGGGTTTGTTGGTACCATTGTGCCGCCGCCTGCAACGCTGCTGCTGAACGCCCCGCAATATGCGACGGGCAAAGCCCTCACTGACAAGGCGGTTTCCTACATCAACGCTGAACTAGGCGGTAAAGCCAATGTCGTGTTGTTGACCCAGGATTCCATGCAATTCCTGACGCCGCGGTTTGAGGCCATGCGCGACGGGTTGAGCAAACTGCCGGGTGTAACCATCGTTGCGGATATCGCGCCGAACCCGGTCACCAAACAGGGCGGGTTCGACACGATGAACATCATTCTGCTGGCCAATCCCGATATCGACGTGGTTCTGGGCGGTGATGCGGTCGTGCTGGGTGCGCTGGAAGCTTTGCGCGCTGCAGGAAAGGACCGACCCAATCAATTCCTGGGCGGAATTGACGGCGAGCCGGAGGCGGTGGCCGAGATCAAGAAGGGTGACAGTCCCTATAAAGCCAGCATTTCGCTGTCTTCTCCGGTTTTCGGCTATGCGATGGGACAATACGCAGCCGACTGGCTTGACGGCAAAAGCATTCCGCAAGCGATGGACATCCTTCCCATCGCGCTGACACGGGAAAACATCGCCCAGTATGAGGCCGATCTTGCCAACCCGGCCCCGGTATTCGCCGACCCTGATCGCCGCGCAGGCTACCTCAAAATGTTCGGCAATATTTGCTATGACACTCGTGACAACTACATCAACTTTCCATGGTCGTCGGAACGGAAATAGGCTTGTCTGGCCGGGCGGTCCGTTGAAATGGCAGCTTCAACTTCCTTTCTCCTCATCGATGCGCGGCAGGAACCATGCCAGCAGGCCCGCCAGCGGCAGGAATGAACAGATCTGGTAGACCCTCTCGACGCCGTAACCGTCCGCCAGCATCCCGAGCAGAGCCGCCGCGATGCCGCCAAATCCGAAGTTCAGCCCGTAGAACAACCCGCCGATCAATCCGATCCGGTTGGGCAAAAGATCCATCGCATAGATCAGGATCGAGGCAAAGGCACTGGCCATGATCAGGTTGATCATCACGGTGAGCACGCCGGTCCAGAACAGATCGGCATAGGGCAGGATCAGTGTCAGTGGCAGCGGGCCGAGGACCGAAATCCAGATGATCCGGTAGCGGCCGATCCGGTCGCCGACGATCCCGCCAATCAGCACGCCCACCGCCGCAGCCAGCAGAAAAATGAACAGCATCATTTGTGCCGAGGGGATGGACAGGCCGAACCGGTCGATCAGGTAAAAGGTGTAGAAAGACCGAAAGCTTTCTTGGTAGGTATTCTTGGTGAACATCAGCAGAGTCAGCACCACAATCCCCGTAGCGACGGTGCGTGGTGCAAAGGGAACCGCGCGCACGCCGTGCTTGCCTGCTGCCCGTTGCGCCGTGAATTCGGCGCGGATCTGAAACTGTTTGCTGCCGATCCATGTCAGCAAAAGCATGGCCAACAAGGCGAGAACCGCGAACCAGGCCAGGCTGGGCTGCCCCCAGGGCACAATGAACAGCGCGGCCAAAGCGGGTCCAAGAGAACCGCCGGCCTGCCCGCCGACCTGGAAGATGCCCTGTGCCAGACCCTGCCGCCCGCCGGCTGCATAGCGTGCCATCCGCGTTGCCTCGGGGTGAAAAATCGACGATCCGATACCAATCAGGCTCACCGAAACCAGAATGACGGCATAGCTGTGCGCGAAGGCAAGGCTGACCAACCCGGACATGGTGAACATCATTCCAACCACCGGTGAGTAGGGCGCCGGATGTCGGTCTGTCGCCATGCCGATCACCGGTTGCAGCAAGGCCCCCGCGATTTGAAAGGTCAGGGTAATCATGCCGATCTGAACGAAATTCAGGGCATAGGTCTGTTTGAGGATCGGATAGACTGCCGGGATCAGCGATTGCATGAGGTCGTTCAGCAGATGGCTGGCACCCAAAACGGCCAATACCGTCAAATAGGTTCCAGAGCGGGCGGCAATTGTCATGTCGGATGTCTTTCACTATGGCGGCGATGGCGTCACCCGCCGCCTGTCTGGCACAAGTTGTCGATTGCCGCAAAGAATGCAACGGCGGGTCCAATCGTCGGCGCAAGACGCCGCATTGCCGCAACAGCTTTGGCTGGACGGATACCGCCCGCACGACGGATCCAGGGCTCCACCGCCCGCCTTACCCCTCGGCGCCGAGAGCAGCCAGAATGCGCACCCAAGACCGGATGCCCTTGTGAAACGAGGTCAGGTTGTATTTCTCGTTTGGCGAGTGGCCGCGGTCGTCGGCCAACGAAAACCCGACCAGCAGGCTGTCGATACCAAGAATCGACTGAAAATCGCCCACAATCGGGATCGATCCGCCGCCACCGGTCACGACGGCCTGATTTGGCCATTCCTCCGACAGCGCGTGTTTGGCGATCTGCAACACGGGCGAATCGTAAGGCAGTTGCACAGCTGGCGAACTGCCATGCGACGTAAAGCTAAGCTGGCAATCGGCCGGAAGCCGGCTGGCCGCATACAAGCGGAAGCTTTCGCGGATTTTGTCCGGGTCTTGGTGGCCGACAAGGCGAAACGACACCTTCGCCGAGGCGGTCGACGGGATCACGGTTTTAAACCCATGGCCCGCATAACCGCCGGCGATGCCGTTCACCTCTGCCGTGGGGCGCGCCCAGAGCAATTCAAGCACCGACCGACCCCTTTCACCCGAGGGGATCCGCAGTCCCACATCGGACAGCATCCGGTTCTTGCCGACTTCAAGTGCCCGCCAGACGCCGCGGATGTCGTCCGGCGTCTCATCCACCCCGTCGTAAAAGCCGGGCAGGGTGACCGCGCCCGTCGCGTCGTGGAGTCCGGCCAGAATATCGGCAAGCACATGGATCGGGTTGGCCGCCACCCCACCGAAACCGCCCGAATGCAGGTCGCGGTCGGCCGCCGTGACGACGATCTCTTCGGTGACAAGGCCGCGCAGCCCGGCGCAGATCGAGGGCGTCTCCGGGTCCCACATGCCGGTATCACAGACCAGTGCGAAATCGGCGGCGAGTTCTGCCGAATTCGCAGTCAGGAAGGGCCGGGCGGAGGGGGAACCGGTCTCCTCCTCACCCTCGAAAAGCACGGTCACGCGCAGGGGCAGGCAGTCGTTCGTCTCTTTGAAGGCGCGGAGCGCGGCGAGGAATGTCATCAATTGTCCCTTGTCGTCGGCGGCGCCGCGCGCCGCGATGATCTGCGCGCCGTTCACTCCCTCGCGCAGAACCGGGTCAAATGGATCGCTGGTCCACAGGTTCAACGGATCGACGGGCTGCACGTCGTAGTGGGCGTAAAACAGCACATGCGGGCAGGTTTCATTCGCGCCTGGGTGATGTGCGACAACCATCGGATGGCCTTGGGTGTCACGGACCGAAGCTGCAAAGCCCAGGGTTGCCAGATGATCCGTCAGATATTGGGCGGCTTTGCGGCAATCGGCGGCATGGGCGGGGTCGGTCGAAATCGAGGGGATCCGCAACAGAGCGAACAAGGTCTCAAGGCTTGACGGCAGATTGGCGTCGGCCCGGTCGAGCACGGCTGTAAGGTCTGACATGGGGCGATGGTCCTTTCTTGCGATGGGGCAGGGGTCGGTTGTCATGATCACCGAAAGGCCCGCGACCGCAAGCCACGCGCGCCGATGGGATCTGGCTGCCATCGCTGCCTGCACAAGGCTTGACAAGCGGTCGCACAAATTCGCACTCTGGCCGCAGCAAGATGCATACCGCCCTCTGAAGGGGCGCGCCGCGCAATTGAACCTGATCGATTGCTTGATCTGTGGTGCGAAGAGCGGCCCGCGATGCGGACACTTACTGCGGGAAAATGGCGTCTGCGACAGGGATAGGAACGGCGGCTGATCGCCGATCCGGTGAAGACAGGAGGTAGCGGATGAAATTGAGGATCTTGGGTGTGGCCGCGTTCGCAGCACTGGCAGCGACGGTTTCGACACCGGCATTGGCATTTGACGGGCAAAGCCTGACAGCGCCCAATTGTGATTATGGTGGCAAGATCAAATCCATCGTGGCGACAGATGAGAACACTGTCACCTTCACGATGTGCTCGCCCGATCCGGCCTTCGAGGCCAAGGCGGCCTTCGAGGTCTTTGGCATCCAGCCCGCCGATCACATTGCCAAGGAAGGCCCGACCAAGGGCTTGCTGGAAGCACCAATCGGCACCGGGCCGTTCAAACTGGACAAGTGGAGCCATGGTGATTCCATCATCATGTCACGCAACGACGACTACTGGGGCGCCAAACCGGCATTCGACAAGCTGGTCTTCCGCTGGAATGCTTCGGGCGCGGGACGTCTGAACGAATTGCGGTCAGGTACGGTGGATGAGATCACCAACATCGGAACCGATGATTTCGACAGCGTGGCGAACGACCCGAGCCTTCAGATCCTGAAGGTGGATTCGACCAACGTGCTGTATGTCGGCATGGTCAACACCGTGAAACCGTTTGACGATGTGCGGGTGCGCCAGGCGATCGCCATGGGCATCGACCGTCAACGCATTGTCGACAGTTTCTTCCCGGCGGGCTCGGAAGTGGCGACCCATTTCACGCCCTGCTCGATCCCGAACGGCTGTGCGGGTGATGACTGGCCCGCGTTCGACCCTGCAGGCGCCAAGAAGCTGCTGGCCGATGCCGGCTTCCCCGACGGTTTCAAGACCAAGATCTACTACCGCGATGTCTTCCGCTCCTACCTGCCGGAACCTGGCACGGTCGCGGTCGAGTTTCAGACCCAGCTGAAACAGAACCTTGGCATCGACGCTGAAGTTTCGCCGATGGAGTCGGGTGAATATGTCAGCACCGTCAGCGCCGGCAAGATTGACGGCCTGTATCTTTATGGCTGGGGTGCAGACTATCCGCATGTCACCAACTTCCTTGATTTCCACTTTGGCGCGGGCACCAAGCAGTTCGGCACGACCTTCCCCGAGATCACCGATACCTTGACCAAGGCCGGCACCATCGCCGATCCCAAAGCGGCCGAGCCGCTTTATGCTGCGGTCAACGCCGCGCTGATCAAGGACGTGCCGATGGTTCCCATTGCGCATGGATCGGCAGCCTATGCGGCAGTTGCCGGGCTGAAGAATGCGACAGTGCGGGCCTTTGGCGCGCCTGAGCTGTGGGTCGAAGATCCCGGCAAGGACACGCTGGTCTTCATGCAGAACGCCGAGCCGATCAGCCTGTACTGCGGCGACGAGTCGGATGGCGAGACGCTGAATGCCTGCACGCCGATCGTCGAGACGCTGCTGAACTATACCGCCACCGGCGATATCGCGCCCGGACTGGCCACCAGCTGCGACGCCAACGACGATTCCTCGGTCTGGGTCTGCCATTTGCGCACTAGCGTGAAGTTCACCGATGGGTCGGTGTTGAACGCCAATGACGTGGTGGCCTCCTGGGCGGCCGGCCTTGATGCCTCCAACCCGGCGCATGTCGGCAATACCGGGGCGTTCGACTATTATTCGTACCTCTGGGGCGGCCTGATGAACGTCAAGCAGTAAGCTTGCGATCTGACACATCCTTGGGCGGGCGCTCTGCGCCCGCCTTCCTCTTCTGAACGGGCCCGCTGAGAGCTATGCTTGGATACGCTGCCAAACGCATTCTGGTCTCGATTCCCGTCGTCTTCGGTATCCTGATCGTGACCTTCGCGCTTGCCCACATGATCCCGGGCGACGCTTGCCATGCCTTGCTGGGGGAAAAGGCGACGGCCGAGGTTTGCGCCGCATTCGTCAAGCGCTTCGCCCTTGACCAGCCAATACCCATCCAGTTCATGCTTTACGTCGAGAACCTCGCTTCAGGCGATTTCGGCGTGTCGGTGCGGTTTTCGCGCCCAGTCACCGACATCATCATCCAGCGCCTGCCGCTGACCATTGAGCTTGCCCTGATGGCGCTGGTGGTTGCTACGGTGATCGGCATCGGGCTTGGCATTCTGGCGGCGCGGCGGCACAACTCGGCAGCTGATGTGGGCACCATGATCCTGGCCAATGTCGGCATCTCGATGCCGGTGTTCTGGCTGGGCCTGATGCTGGCATATTTCTTTGGCGTCGTGCTGCGCGATACGCCGTTCTGGCTTCCGCCGTCGGGGCGGTTGTCGGCGGGGGTGACTTCGATCCCGTTCTATGTGGCGTGGCACTGGCAGGTCGATCCGGACTCGGGGGCGGGCCGGTTCATGGAATTCATATCGAACCTCTACATCTTCAATGCCTTGATCACCGGAAACTGGCCGGTGTTCTGGGACGCAGTGCGGCACATGGTGCTGCCGGTGGCCGCGCTGTCGACCATTCCCATGGCGGTTATCGCGCGGATCACCCGGTCCTCGTTGCTGGGCGTTCTGGGCCGCGACTACATCCGCACGGCGCGTGCCAAGGGCGTGCGTGACCGCGATGTGGTGCGCAAGCACGCGTTGGGCAACGCGATGTTGCCGGTCGTTACCATCCTTGGCCTGCAGCTGGGCGCGCTGCTAAGCGGCGCGGTGTTGACCGAGACGGTGTTTGGCCTCGCCGGCATCGGCAGCATGCTGGTCGAGGCGATATTCGCCCGCGATTATCCCATCGTACAGGCCTTCACGGTGATGATCGCAGTGTCTTATGTGGTGATCAACCTGATTGTCGACCTGTCCTATTCCTACCTCGACCCGCGCATCCGACCGCAATAGGATCCTGCCATGACGAGCTTGAACATCGCTTCGGCAAATGCTGCGGCTGCCATCACCGGCGAGGGTCTGGTCGGCGACCCGGTGCCCCTGTGGAAACAGGCGATTGGCCGGCTGTTGCGCAAGCGTTCGGGTCAGGTCGGCCTTATTCTGATCGGGACGCTGGTGCTGATCGCGCTGTTTGCACCGCTTATCGCGCCCTACCACCCCAACGACGTGCTGATCGGGGTCGAACAGGTGAAGCGGCGTGAGGCGCCTTGCGTGCATATCCTGGGCTGCGACATCGCCAAACCGCAGCACATCATGGGCATCGACGGCAACTCGCGCGATTTCTTTTCGCGGGTGGTCTATGGCAGCCGCGTTAGCCTGATGATCGGCCTGACCACGGTGACGGCGGCGCTGGTGACGGGGGTGCTTCTCGGCGCGATTGCCGGTTATTTCGGCGGCGCGCTCGACAACATCATCATGCGGATCATGGATGTGATTCTGGGCTTTCCGTCGCTGCTGCTGGCCATCGCCATCGTCGCGGTGCTGGGGCCGGGGATCGTCAACGCCCTCTTGGCAATCTCGATCGTGTCGGTGCCGGCCTATGCGAGGGTTACCCGTGCCAGCGTCTTGTCGGTCAAGGTTCTCGACTTTGTCGCGGCTACGCGGGTGCTGGGGGGCAGCAAATGGCGCATCCTGTTCCGCCGCGTTCTGCCCAATGCCATCACGCCCATCGTGGTGCTGGCGACGCTTGGCATTGCCACCGCCATTCTGGATGCGGCCGGGTTGAGCTTCCTTGGCCTTGGCGCGCAACCGCCGATGCCGGAATGGGGCACCATGCTGGGTGACGGTCGCAACCAGATTTTCTCGGCCCCGCATCTGGTGTTCTTTCCCGGTATCGCGATCATGATCACGGTTCTGGGCTTCAACCTGCTGGGTGACGGCTTGCGCGATGCGCTCGATCCGCGCCTGAACACTTAGGAGCGACATGGTTCACCCATTATTGGAAGTGCGCGACCTCTGCACAAGGTTCGATACCCGCGCGGGCACGGCGCGTGCCGTGGACAGTGTCTCGATGCGGCTGGAGGCCGGAGAGACGCTGTGTGTCGTGGGCGAGAGCGGTTGCGGCAAATCGGTCACCGCGCTGTCGATCATGGGATTGGTGCCCTATCCGGGACGGATTACCAGCGGCACCGTGCTGCTGGACGGTGAGGATCTGGTGACGATGTCGGCCACCGAGCTTGACCGCGTGCGCGGCAACCGCATCTCGATGATCTTTCAGGACCCGTCAGCCTCATTGAACCCTGTGCATACAGTCGGCAAGCAGATTGCCGAGGTGTACGCGCTGCACAAGAACATGGGGCCAAGTGAGGCTCGGCGGGCTGCCATCGACATGCTGACAGCGGTCGGCATCCCCGATCCGGCGCGGCGGGCCAAGGCCTATCCACATGAGTTGTCGGGGGGCATGGCGCAGCGGGTGATGATCGCCATGGCGTTGGCCTGTCAGCCCGAAGTGCTGATCGCCGATGAACCTACAACCGCGCTGGATGTGACGATCCAGGCCCAGATCCTTGACTTGATGCGCGACCTCAAGCGCGACTTTGGCACCTCGATCATCCTGATTACCCATGACTTGGGCGTAGTGGCGGAGATGGCCGATCATGTGGCGGTCATGTATGCAGGGCAGGTGGTCGAATTGGCCGATGTGCACACGCTGTTTCGAGCGCCGCGCCATCCCTACATGACGGCGTTGTTGCGGTCGGTGCCGACCATGGGCGACACGCCAGACATGCTCGAAGTGATCGAGGGGCGGGTGCCGCAACTGACGCATCTGCCGCAAGGTTGCCTTTTCGCACCGCGCTGCACCGCGCGGATCGGGGCCGACGAGCCGCGATGCCTGACCGATCTGCCGCCGCTTTTTGATCTTGGGACTGGCCATTCCTGTCGCTGCTGGCTGGTCGAACCGTCTGCCGCCGATGTGCATCCGGCATGAGTGCGCCCCGGACACCCTCGCTGGTCGAGATGCACGACGTCAGCAAATCGTTCACCGTGCGCGGTGGCGCGTTTCAGCGCGTCGTCGGTCAGGTCAAGGCAGTCAACACGGTCAGCGTGTCGATAGAGCGCGGCAGGACACTGGGCGTGGTTGGCGAAAGCGGCTGCGGCAAGTCAACCCTCGCCCGCATCGTGGTGGGCCTTTACCCCCCCAGCGCAGGCACCATCACCTTTGACGGACAAGAGATCGCAGGGCCGGGCCGCGAGGTCGACTTCAACGCCACCCGCCGCATCCAGATGGTTTTCCAGGATCCCTATTCGTCGCTGGACCCGCATGTGCCGGTGGGCGTTTCCATCGCTGAAGGGTTGGAAATTCACGGCATCGGCGACCCGCGCAGTCGTCGTCAGGACGTTGCCGATATGCTGGAGCTGGTGGGTCTGCCGCCGCAGGCCGCCGACCGGTATCCGCACGAGTTTTCGGGCGGACAACGCCAACGCATCGGGATTGCCCGCGCGCTGATCATGAAGCCGGAATTCATGGTCTGCGATGAGCCGACATCGGCGCTGGACGTGTCGGTGCAAGCGCAGATCCTGAACCTGCTCAAGCGCCTGAAGGCGCAGTTCGACCTGACGATGATGTTCATCTCGCACAATCTGGCCGTCGTGCAGCATGTGGCCGACGACGTGATGGTGATGTATCTGGGACACGCGGTAGAGATTGCGGCGGCGGATGATCTGTTCAGCCATCCGCGCCACCCCTACACCCGCGCATTGTTGTCTGCGACGCCGATTGCCGACCCCGGCAGACGGGCGGAGCGTATCAAGTTGACCGGCGAATTGCCGTCGCCGATGAACCCGCCCAGCGGCTGTCCCTTCCACCCGCGCTGTACCCTGGCCAACGACCGCTGCCGGGCCGAGATGCCTGTCATGATCCTTGTGGATGCAACGCGGGTTGCCTGCCATGCGGTCGCTGAAGGTCGCGACGAGGTCGCTGAGGTGGTCAATGCCGACACCGCGGCGCCTTAGCACTTTCGCCCGGAAATCAGGGCAGGACATGCCCGGCGGCGCGAAATAGCCGGTACCATTCTTCACGGGTCAGCTGCACGTCTGATCCTGCCGCAGACTCGCGAACTCTTGCGGGTTTCGTCGTTCCGAGCACCACCTGAATATTGGCCGGATGCCGGGTGATCCACGCCACAGCGATGCCGGTCGGGGTCACACTGTGCACCGAAGCGATGTCGTCCAGAGCGTCGTTCAGGTCGGGATGGTCTTTGCGGTCGCCGATGAACACACCATCGAAGAAACGCTTCTGGAACGGTGACCAAGCCTGAAGCATCATGCCTTTCAGCCGGGAATACTCAAGCAGTCCGATGTCGCGCGACACCGATTGGTCCAGGCCAGCCATATTGACCGCCACGCCCTGCGCGATCAAGTTCGCATGGGTCAGCGAAAGCTGCACCTGATTGAACAGAAGCGGCTGTTGCACAGCGGTTTTCAAGAGTTCGATCTGCCCAGGGGTCTGGTTCGAGACGCCGAAATGGCGCACTTTGCCGGCGGCTTGAAGGATGTCGAACGCCTCGGCCACCTCCTCGGGTTCGACCAGTGCGTCAGGCCGGTGCAGCAACAGGATGTCGAGGTAGTCGGTTTTCAACGCGGCCAGAGACCCGTCGACATTCGTCAGGATGTGATCGCGCGAAAAGTCGAAGAAACCCTTGCGAATGCCGACCTTGCTTTGGATGATGATATCGGACCGGTCGGTTGCGGTCAGCCCGAGTGCCGTGCCGAAACGCTCTTCGCAGCGGTGCAGGGAGCCGCCATAAATGTCGGCGTGATCGAACATGGTCATGCCGCAGTCGACTGCCGTGTCAAACAGCTTGCGGATGTCGGCGTCGCTCATCTCGGGAATCCGCATCTGGCCAAGGATGACACTTGGAAGTTCCAGTGCTGCATTTGGGTGCTTGTACGTCTTCATCGATCATTCCCTTGTACGTTTGATCCTTGTTGCTCCTGATGAGGTTCCGCGCTGATAGACATTCAGCGTGAGTCGGCGCTGCGGTCCCAGCCATCACGCATCAGTCTGAAGCCACCTTCATAGACCGCTTGCGGACTGTCAAACAGCGGTCGCCAGATCTTGGTCGCCGCAGCGAGATCCGGCAGCGCTGACCCGAAGGCTTCGACAGTCATCCAGCCATCGTAGCCGACTTTGCGCAGGGCGCGGAAGACGGCGTCGAAGTCGACATGGCCCTCACCCGGAACGCCACGGGTGTTTTCCGAGATATGGACATGCTTGATCGCCGCTGCGGTCTGCTCGATCACCCCGGCCACGGACTTCTCTTCGATGTTGAAATGGAAGGTGTCGTAGAGATAGCCGTAGTTGGGTTCGCCAACGGCAGCGGTCAGGGCTGCTGCGGCGGCTGCGGTGTTGAGGATATAGCATTCAAAGCGGTTCAGCGGCTCGATCGCCAGGTCGATCCCTGCGCTTGCGGCATAAAGAGCGGCACTTTTTTGCACTTCTGCCAGCCATTGCAGTTCGGCTGGTGAGGGCGGCTGGCCGGAAAATTCGCCCAAAGGTTGGTGGAAGGGGCCGCAGAGGAGTTTTCCGCCCAATGCCTCGGTGCAGTCGATCAGCCATTTCAGGTGGTCAAGTCCCGCCTGACGTTCGGCAGCAACCGGAGAGATGGCGCTTTTGCCGCCGCCCGGCATGACGCCGACACCGGTGGCCTCCAGCCCGAGATCGGCGATCTTGCGGCCGAGATCGCGGTAATGCGCAGGATCGCCGCCAAACATCGGGATTTCGGCGCCATCATAACCGGTATCTTTGAGTTTTTGCAGGATACCCAGATGTTCGTCCGTGACATGGATAGTCCACAGCAGCAGATTGAAGCCAAGTTTCACAGAGACACCCACTGGCCGGACTGACCGGAGGCAATGATGGCGTCGCAGACCCGGTTGGCTTCCAATGCTTCGCGAAAGGTCGGGGCGGCGGGTTTGCCAGAGCGCAGTCCGTCAAGAAAATCAGCCACTTGATGGGTGAAGGAATGCTCATATCCGATGATCAGGCCGGGCACCCACCACTTGCCCAGATAGGGGTGATCGCCATCGGTGACCAGAATGTTGGTCCAGCCACGCAATTCACCCTCGACGCTGTGATCAAAGAACTGCAGGCGGTTCAGGTCGTGCAGGTCCCAGGACAGCGAGCCCCTTTCGCCGTTGATTTCCAGCGTATAGGCGGCTTTGTGACCCCGGGCGTAGCGGGTAGATTCAAAGGTGCCCAGCGACCCGTTGGCAAAGCGCGTCATCACCGCCGCCGCGTCGTCGATCCCCACCGATTGCAGCTTGCCTGTTTCGGCATGTTTGCGCTCTTTGACGAAGGTTTCGGTCATTGCGGTCAGTGACGAGATGGCGCCGTTGATCCATAGGGCCGTGTCGAGGCAATGCGCCAAGAGGTCGCCCGTCACACCTGATCCGGCGGCGTCGACATCCAGCCGCCAGGTTCCCGCCCCGCCTTGCGGCACCTCGGGCGAGATCGTCCAGTCTTGCAGGAATTTGGCGCGGTAGTGGAAGATCTTGCCCAGCCGTCCGCTTTCGACCAGTTGCTTGATCAGCGATACTGCGGGCACCCGGCGGTAGTTGTACCAGACCATGTTGGCCACACCCGCCGCCTCAACTGCCTCGATCATCGGCATGGCCTCGGCGGCGGTGCGGGCCAAGGGCTTTTCGCAGGTCACCATCTTGCCGGCTTTGGCGGCAGCGATGGAAATCTCGGCATGCAAGTCATTGGGCACGCAGACGTCGATCACGTCGATATCCTTGGCGTCGACCAACTTGCGCCAGTCGTTCTCAACCCGCTCATACCCCCACATTTCCGCGAACTTGCCTGCGTTTTCGGTATTCCGGGCCGCCACTGCCTTCAGCACCGGACGATATCCAGTATCGAAGAAATGCGAGACATTGGCCCAGGCGTTGGAATGAGCACGGGCCATGAAGCCGTAGCCCACCATGCCGACATTCAGAGTTTTTGCCATGATTTTCCCCTATTCCGTCCAGCCGTGGGCGTCGCGTACTGCCACCATCGCGCCGAGGATCTTGTTCCAGGTCTCCTGACTTTCCATCACGGCATTGGGGAACATGCAGCCATCCCAGCAGATATGGCGCATCCTGCGCGTCAACACGCCATTGTCGCGCAGCCAGTAACCCGCGTGCTTGACCACATCGAGCCGCCCGTTCGGGTCATCGATCTGGCAATGCCGCCCGGTTTTCTCATGATCACCCGAGCCGAAAGTGGTGCCATCGTTCTGCGCCACATGGAAATCGAGTGTCCAGGGACGCAGGGCATCAGCGACCTGTTTGTAGGCCTTGTCGAGCGCCGCCTTGTCGGCCCAGTCGAAATCCGCGGGCAGCAGGCGGTCCTTTTCGGCATTGGCGCCCAGAACGAAAAGCATCGAATGCGCCATGTCGGCTTGGTAGCCGACGACGCCCGGCATGCCGACCACTTCGAGGAGTTTGACGTTTTCGCGCCAGGAATGCATCCCGCCCCAACAAATTTCACCCTCGATGACGATGAATTCGCCGTAGTCCTGCGCGATCCGACCGGCCTCGCGGAACGTCTCCGCGATCAGTTTGGTGCCGCCAACCGGATCCTTGTCCCATTCCGACACACCGACCGAACTGTCGACCCGGACGCCACCGGTGGGGCGAATGCCCATCTCACGCATTTGCTGGCCGATGGCGCAGGCCTTGCGGACCTGGCTTAGAAATCTTTTGCGATCGTCTTCATTGCCCATGGCCGATCCGCCGCCAGCGCCACCCCAGATCGGCGCCACGAATGAGCCGACCTTGAGGCCGAAACTGGCGATATGGTCGCTCATCCGGCGCACCTCGCCGGTATCGGCGTCAATCGGGAAATGCGGCGCGGTGATGAAGAGATCGATGCCGTCAAACTTCTGCCCATCTGCCCGCGCGTTTGCGGTCAGTTTCAAGAGGGTGTCCAAAGCAATGATCGGCTCTGAGTCAGGTGCGCCCTTGCCGACGATACCCGGCCAGGCGGCGTTGTGAAGTTTTGGATAAGTGTTTGCGTGTTCGGCCATTCTGCCCTCCCGGCGGTCTTGCTTTGCAGTCATGTGGCGGCTAGACCGCCTGTCCGACATTCAACCCGGTCTTGCCGTCAAAGAACATCACCATTTCCGCTGACCCGCCAAATTGCACCGGCTCTGCGAAGCGGATGGCATCGTGCGCCGGTTATGCGCGGTGCCGACCCGACGGGTGGCCCCCTGTTCGGTCACATAAGATCGATTTTCAGGCAAGGATCCCTCGGCTCTGTCCTTGGTCGATTGGGTATTGACGGCAATGTTGGACCAGATCGGGCTGATCTGAATGATCAAAAGCGACTAGGATCGCAGCAATTCAATGCAAGGCTGGCAAAAGTTGTGGCTGGCAATCCCCGGGTCTCCTCTGCCTCTGCCAAAGCCGCACGCGTCAGAGCATTGGCTGCCCCGGTCGCCGCGCTGTGTGCGGAGCGGCGTGTAACGCCGGGGTCGTCGTTGGCAGCGATGACTGTGGACGACCACAAGGACAAGGTAGACGGGACGAAGTTCATGTGTAAGGTTTTGTTTCAATGTCGTCGTGCATGCGTTTGCAGCAACTGACAGCGTTGCAAGGTGGTGGAAAAGGTCCACAGGCCCAAAACTGAGGATAAGAGCGTCATGCCGAGCTATATTGTCGCCTACGTCCGTTTCGTAGAGCGACTGAATTACCGAGTTGGCCGCTTTGCAATGTATCTCCTGTTCGTCCTGATGGGGGTTTTGCTGTGGTCTTCCTTTTCGAAATTCACCCCATTCCCGGCGATCTGGACACTGGAAATGGCCCAGTTCGTGATGGTCGCCTATTACATGCTCGGCGGGCCCTATTCGCTGCAGCTGGACAGCAATGTCAGGATGGACCTGCTGTACGGCGGCTGGAGCCTGCGGACCAAGGCCTGGGTTGACGCGTTCTCGATCTTCGCGTTGATTTTCTATCTTGGTGTTCTGCTTTACGGTGCCGTCGAAAGCACCGCCTATTCGGTGTACTATGCTGAACGGGCGCCATCGGCGTGGCGGCCCTATATCTGGCCCGTCAAATCGGTGATGATCGTAGGCATCTTTCTGATGCTTCTGCAGGCCTTCGCTTTCTTTTTCCGCGACGTCGCCAAAATCCGCGGAGAGGAAATCTGATGTCTTATGACATGATCGCCATTTTGATGTTCAGCACCATGATGCTGATGATGGCGACTGGCCAGCGGGTGTTCGGCGCCATCGGCTTTGTGGCCGTGGCTGCCTCGGTATCGCTTTGGGGGGTTGGCGGGTCCGATCTAGGGTTCTCGGCTGCGATGAAGCTGATGAAATGGTATCCGCTGCTGACGCTGCCAATGTTTATCTTCATGGGCTATGTCCTGTCGGAAAGCCGCCTCGCCGATGACCTTTACCGGATGTTTCACGTCTGGATGGGCAATGTGCCGGGCGGGCTGGCGATCGGAACCATCGCGCTGATGGTGATCATTTCTGCCATGAACGGTCTGTCCGTCGCGGGCATGGCCATCGGTGCCACCATCGCGTTGCCGGAGCTTTTGAAACGAAATTACGACAAGCTGATGGTGACCGGGGTGATCCAGGCCGGGTCCTCGCTGGGTATTCTGGTGCCGCCATCGGTGGTTCTGGTGCTGTACGCGATGATCGCGCGTCAACCTGTGGGCCAGTTGTGGCTGGCGGGGGTGTTTCCCGGGCTGATGATGGCGGGGCTGTTCATCGTCTATATCTGGATCCGCTGCCGCATTTCCCCGGAACTTGGCCCGGTGCTGCCGCCGGAAGAGTTGGCGCAGATCACCCGGGCCGAAAAGCTTGGCCTGCTGCGGGCCGGGATTCTGCCTTTGGTGATCTTCATCTCGATGATGGTGCCGTTCGTGACGGGCTATACCAGCCTTGTCGAAAGCTCCGTGGTCGGTGCCCTGGCATCGGTGGTTGCCGCGATGATCAAGGGCCGCTTCACCCGGCAGGTGTTTGAGACGGCTACGCGTGAAACGCTGGCGATTTCCTGCATGTTCATGTGGATCATTCTTGCGGCGTTGGCCTTTGGTGCGGTGTTTGACGGGCTGGGTGCCGTGAAGTCGATCGAGGGCTTCTTTGTGGGCCAGTTGCACCTGTCGCCGTGGACGATCCTGCTGATGATGCAGCTCAGCTATCTGATCATGGGGACGTTTCTCGATGACACGGCGATGCTGGTCATCGTGGCGCCGCTTTATGTGCCCTTGGTGAAACTTCTGGGGTTTGACCTGATCTGGTACGGCGTCCTTTACACGATCACCTGCCAGATCGCCTACATGACCCCGCCCTTCGGCTATAATCTGTTCCTGATGCGGGCCATGGCACCCAAGGAAATCACCATACACGACATCTATCGTTCCATCATTCCCTTTGTTGGCATCATGCTCATTGCATTGGCGGTGGTGACCGCATTCCCAGAGATTGCGCTGTGGCTGCCGCAGCACGTCTACAACCCTTGAAGGAAGACCGCGGGGTGGCCTGAACTGCCCCCACAAACCACCGGCAATTGTGCCACAACAGCGAGGTATCACTGATGACCACAACCAGACGGAAGTTCCTTACCAGCGGCGCGCTTGCCGGCGCGGCCAGTCTTGCAGCCCCTGCGGTTCATGCCCAGGCCGCGCCGATCAAGTGGCGGATGCAGACCTATGCCGGACCCGCGCTTGGCGTCGAAGTGATCGACACCTGCATCAAGCAGTTCAACGAAATCGCTCAGGGTCAGATGGAAATCGAGCTGTTCTATGCCGATCAGTTGGTGCCGACCGGCGAACTGTTTCGCGCGATGCAGAAGGGCACCATCGACGCCGTGCAATCGGATGATGATTCCATGGCGTCGCCGACCGAAGTGACGGTGTTCGGCGGATACTTCCCGCTTGGCCTGCGCTACTCGCTCGACGTGCCGGCCCTGTTCAACAACTGGGGTCTGGATGAGATCTGGAAGGAAGAATATGCCAAGGTCGGCGTCAAGCATATCTCGGCCGGGTCATGGGACCCCTGCAACTTTGCGACCCATAAGCCGATCACCAGCCTCAAGGACCTTGAGGGGCTGAAGATCTTCACCTTCCCGACCGCTGGCCGCTTCCTGTCACGCTTTGGCGTGGTGCCGGTGACTCTGCCTTGGGAGGATGCCGAGGTGGCGTTGCAAACCGGCGAGCTGGACGGCATTGCCTGGTCGGGCATCACCGAGGACTATACCTCGGGCTGGGCCAACGTGACCGAGTATTTCCTGACCAACAACATCTCGGGCGCCTGGATCGGCCATTTCTTCGCCAATATGGACCGTTGGAACGAAGTGCCGCCGCATCTGCAGACGTTGATGCAGGTCTGTTTCAACTCGTCGCACTACCACCGTCAGCATTGGTACTGGAACGGCGAGGCCAGTCTGCGGGTCAATGAGACCAAGCTGACAACCACCACGATCCCCGACGCCGAATGGCAGACGGTTGAAGACGAAGCCCACAAGTTCTGGGACGAGATCGCCGCAGAAAGCGAACTCAAAGCCAAGGTCGTCGGCATCTTCAAGGCCTACAACGAAACCATGGTGAAGGCAGGCAAACCCTACCGTTTCTCCTGACCTCCAGACCGTTCAGAAGACCATGGGGCGCGGTCCACAGGGCCGCGCCCCAAACGTCACTTTTCCCAAAGCTAAAATCACCGCCATGAAGATCTTGCCATGAACCGGGGCACGTCCGTGCCTCTCATCACTCAACGGCCGTTGCTTTCCGGCAATTTTGGGGTGGGCTGGTAAGGTTGGCCGGGGTTGACGGAATGGGCATTGGGGCCTCCTTGGAGGCGCTTTCCAACATCCGGTACAAAGCCGCTTGCTCAATCCCCATACCATTCTCTTCGGCGTAATCGATGAGCGACCGAAGCGGATCCAGCATCTCGAAGCGGTAGATCATGAGAAGTACTCCCGAACATACCGAAGATTCGGTGCAGCTAGAGATTCTCCAAATGTCACCTTAATACACTGCTGTGGATCAGTTTCTTGCCTGCAATGTTTGAATTGATGCCGGGGAAGCACGCAAGCGATTGCAGGTGGGCTGGCAGCTGCGCGGCCATACGTCGGCCGATCGATAGTCCATGTCCTCAATTTGCCATCGACCTATGATTGTGGCGTTGCCGCAAGCAGTGTCACGATGGTGTGGGCTAGTTCGGCGGAATTCAACGGTTTGGCGACACAAGAGTCAAAACCCATGATCAGGTAATCCACAATTTGATGCGACATGACATTTGCCGTCACCGCAATGATCGGGCTTCGCGGTTTGCCGGTCTGATCTTCCAGATTTCGGATCGCGCCGAGGGCCGTCGGGCCGTCCATCACCGGCATCGAAATATCCAGCAGAACGATGTCAAACCCGCCTGAAGACCAAGCCTCGATCGCCTCCTCGCCATTGGTAACCATCACCACTTCGGCACCACGGTGGGTCAGCATCATCTCCAAAACGGCGCGGTTGGTGGAGTTGTCGTCCGCCACCAGAGCCCGAACCCCCTGCAGACTGATGGGGCCGCGCACCTGTTCGGGCATCTCTTCCACTGGCGTCGAGCATTCGGGCAACGGCAGCATGATCAGGATAGTTGTCCCTTCGCCCGGCACGGACTCGACTTGAATTGTGCCATCCATCATCTCGACCAAGGTTCGGGTAATCGCCATGCCAAGGCCGGTACCGCCAAACCGACGCGTCACGGAAACGTCCGCCTGGCTGAATTCGTCGTGCAGGCGGGCCACCTGGTCTGCCGTCATGCCGATTCCGGAATCGCGCACCTCGATCATCAAGGGGTTGTCGGCGCGGCCCGCAATCTTGACAATCACCTCGCCCCTGTCGGTGAATTTGATCGCATTGCTGACCAGATTGTGCAGGATTTGCTGCACCCGGTGGGGATCACCCGAACGCGACACATCAGAACCAGATCCAATCAACACCTCGAAGGTGAGGCCCTTTTCCTCGGCCCGCAGCGCGTGCAATTCGTCAACCTGCTGCGCCAGATCCTCCAGCCGGAACGGCACAGCCTCTAGCTCCAACTTGCCCGCCTCGATCTTCGACATGTCCAGAATGTCGTTCAGAATGTTCAGCAACGACTCGCCGGAACGGCGGATGGTACCGATCATCCGCTTCTGGTCGTCGTTGGACAAAACACCGTCCAGCACTTCAGCCATCCCCAGAACCCCGTTCAACGGCGTCCTGATTTCGTGACTCATATTGGCAAGGAACATCGATTTGGTGTGGCTGGCCTCTTCGGCATGGGCCTTTGCAAGATAGAGTTCGGTCACATCCGATCCGACGCCGCGATAGCCGACGAAGGCACCCGACTTGTCGAAGATCGGCTTGCCTGTCATGCGCCGCCAGCGGACGACGCCGTCGGTGGATTTCGGTGCGCGGTAGATGAAATCGCGAAATGGCTTGTGTGCGCCAATGGCGGCCAGCAGACCGCTCCAATCGATGCCAACCAGCATGTCAGGATTTGCGGCCAGCCAATCCTCCTGGGTCTTGCCCAGCAGACCCTCTTTGGGCACACCGCCGTCATCAAAGAATTCGCCATCCAGCACAAAGCTGTAGCGGCAATCGCTGTTCATTTCCCAAAGCCAGCCATCCGAGACCGTGGCGATATCGTAAAGCCGCTGTTCAACCTTGGCCCGATCATCAAGAGCCTTTTCAAGACGGCGTTTTGCGTCCAGCAGCGTGTCTTCGCGGGCCCGTTGTTCGCCGATGGCAATTTGCACACCAACCATGAATTCAGCGGTGCCATCGGCGGCACGCCGCGTCATGCGGCCCCGGTCCAACATCCAGATCCAGTGACCATCCCTGTGACGCTGGCGGTACTCGGCTTCGTAAGTGTCTGTCGCGCCGCTGAAACACTCAGAAATCAGAGCCTCTATTTCCGGCAAATCCTCGGGGTTCACCGTATTGCGCCAGGTATCGTAGGTTACCTTGCCAAGGTCTTCGAGGCGATAACCCAAAATCTCGGCCCAGGCTTTGTGGACGTGCTGCTCGTTGGTCAGGATGTTCCATTCCCATGTACAGACCTGGGCACCATCGATGATATCGAGCAGCCTTTGTTCGGCCTGCCTTAGCTCTGTGATGTCGGAATGGGTCACAATTCGTTCGCCGGCGTCCGTCAGGCGTTCTTCGACACGCAGAACGCGGCCGTCGGACAGAGTGCGGACCAAAGCGTTACTGTCGGTCTGAAGGGCCGTCGACTTGCGCGCGGACAAATTCCGCGGCCGTGCCGGTTCATCCCTGAACTGGCCACCTTCAGCGGCAAGTCGCATGATGTCGGCATAGGGCGCACCGGGGGCCAAATTTGCGGCCACTGACTTGTAGAGATTTCTGAAGCTCTCGTTGCAGGTCACCAGGCGATTTTCGGCGTCGAGAAGTACGATTCCATCGACCATGGCCTCGAAGGCGCCCCTCAAGCGGTGGCCGTCCAATTCGGACGGATAACTGCGATTTTGATTAGCTTGCCCGCCCAGCCCTTGTTTCCGGCGCAGGAGCGCAAGCAAGCCGTCGAACACCGGTGTCAGAGCGGTGTCATCCAAGTCGAGGTTCCGCGGATCGGCTGACGAAAAGCACAGGACCAGCACGCCGCCATCCGGACCCAGGCCGAGCCTTGAACCCACCACGCTGCCCATCCACCCGTTGGCGCCAGTCGGGAAAATCGGCTTGAACTGTCCCGCTTCAGCGCTTTGCAGAGGCGCGAGGTCAATGATGTTTTCAACCGAGCAGCGTGGCCCCGGGCTCTCGACAGGGTAGGGCATCTGCCATTCATTTGCCAATCGCGCAGTTCCGTCCCCCACCGTGCGAAACAGAAACGCCCGTGTTGCGCCCAGAAATTCGGCGATCCGCGCCACCGTCCGATCAATCGCTGACGCAAGTTCATGGTCAGAGGCGGTCGCGATATCCACCAGAACATCAACGACAAAGCAGTTGACCAACGCAGGGGGCACTTTCTCGGCTGTCACGGGTATGTTCTTGGTTGCGGCGGACACGGTGCTTCTTTCAAACGCTGGGACTCAAAGGTGGGTTCCACCGCAGAGTGCAGCCAAGGGCAGGCCCGGGGCCAACCAAGTCTGACTGCTAAGTCCTACAATGCCGCAAGCATCGCCTTGACGGTAGATACAAATGTGTCACGGTTCAGAGGTTTGGGCAGGGTAACTTCGGAAATGCCGTCCACCTCCCTGATTTCAACTGGTTTAAGATCTGCGGCTGCGGTGAACCTGATCACGGGCGTGGCCGCGTTACGTGAGTGGCCCGCCCGCAAATGAAGCAGAACACGGTCACCGGAGATGAATGGCATCCGATTGTCAAAGATCATCAGATCATACTTCTCGGCCAAGGCAGCCTGCAGCGCCTCGCGGCCGTCGGAGGCCACCGTCAGTTCCAGCTCAGGGGTTGTGCCCAGAAATGCGCGCACGATGGCCTGATTGACCTCGTCATCTTCGGCGAGCAAAATCCGGTAGTTGGGTTTATGTATGCTGTCGCTCATCTGCACCCCTTTTGCCTCCATCGGCACGATTGCATTTCACCTACGATACAATGCGTACTTTTCTTTGCCGATTGCGTGGCGGAACCACCTTGTTTCATCGTATTTATGGCTTTTTTAAGCGTATTCCCGTCGCGCGGCAGCGCCTACATCAGAGTATGCAGCGCGTGCAGAAGATCTGCTCTCTTGAACGGTTTGGCGAGATGCGTGTCGAATCCGCCGATGATGTAGTCGGTAATTTGATGCGGCATTGCATTCGCCGTGACCGCGATTGCAGGCACCTGCTTCAACTGTCTGGCTTGTTCGGCCGCCCTGATTTCCGTCAAGGCGCTTAGGCCGTCGCGAACCGGCATTGCGATGTCCATCAGCAACATCCCAAAAGGTTCGCCATGTTCAAGGGCTTCGGCCCAGGCATCAACGGCCTGCTGGCCGTTCTCGACCTCGGTTATGATCGCGCCAGTCGAGGACAGCATTTCTCGCAGCACCACGAGGTTGACCGAATTGTCGTCGGCACATAAAAGCTTGACGCCTTTCAGCCGATCGGTGTTGCCAGATGCTTCGGCCGCAGCGCCGCGGGTTTCCGGCGGCGCGGCAGTCTCCGGGATCGGCAATGTAATCGTGACTTTGGTGCCGCGCCCGGCTTGGCTGTCGAGGACGATATCGCCGCCCATCAGGGTGACCAGCTGCCGCGCGATGGCAAGGCC
>JBDTQR010000023.1:0-30004 GCA_039932095.1 bacterium
CCGCCCAAACTCCCGTCCCGCCCGGCCTCTTCACCACAACCGCCGCCTTTGCCATCCAGTCCTGACCCAAATGCGATCATCCACCGCAAGGACTCGACAACCGCCCCCGACCTGCGGCACAGAACACCAGACGCATTTCACGGAGACGCATGATGCATGTTCTGGTTACCGGCGGCGCAGGCTACATCGGCGCCCATGCCTGCAAAGCTCTGGCAAAGGCAGGTTTCACTCCCGTCGCCTTCGACAACCTGACCACGGGCTGGGCCGAGGCCGTGAAATTCGGACCGCTTTTCCAGGGCGACCTGATGGACCGTGCCAGCATCGACGCCGCGATTGCGCAGTACCACCCCGTCGCGATCATGCATTTTGCCGCCCTCTCGCTGGTCGGCGAGTCGATGACCAATCCCGGCAAATACTGGCGCACCAATGTCAACGGCTCGCTGAACCTGATTGAAGCCGCCGTCGCGGCCGGCATCCAGAACTTCGTGTTCTCCTCGACCTGCGCGACCTATGGCGATCAGGACGGCGTGACGCTGGACGAAGACAGCATCCAGACCCCGATCAACGCCTATGGCGGCTCCAAGAAAGCGATCGAGGAAATCCTGCGCGACTTCTCCAAAAGCGCCGGCCTCAACCACGTGATCTTCCGCTACTTCAACGTCGCCGGTGCCGATCCTGACGGCGAAGTCGGCGAGCAGCACATCCCCGAAACCCACCTCATCCCCCTGATGCTCGACGCCATCGAAGGCAAACGCCCCGCCCTCACCGTCTTCGGCTCCGACTACGCCACACCCGACGGCACCTGCATCCGCGACTATGTCCATGTCTCCGACCTGGTGGACGCCCATGTGCTGGGCCTGAAATGGCTGTTGGACGGCAAGGGCAACCGGGTGTTCTGCCTCGGCTCCGGCGCCGGTTTCTCGGTCCGCCAGGTGATCGAAGCCTCCCGCGCCGTCACCAACCGCGAGGTTCCCATCATCGAAGGCGCGCGGCGACCGGGCGATGCGACCTCACTGGTGTCGGGCTCGACCCGCGCGGTGACGGAACTCGGCTGGACGCCAGAGCGGTCGAACCTGACCCAGATGATCGGCGACGCGTTGAACTGGAGCCGCAAAGCGCCGTTTCAGAAATAGCGTCCCGGTCTGGACGTCATGGCGAACCCGATTGGACCACTTGTTACAACCACAATCTCGATTCATGGGGCTGAATAAGCATTGAAGCCGCGGGCCGTGGGGTAGGCATTCATTGCGCACTTCTGCGTCCCTTGAAGAACGCGATGGGCGATGAATGCGCACCTCACGGATGTCTTAATATCAGCTTAAAATTGACATTTAACTCCTTGAATTTACAAAAGATTACGCATTTTTCACGTGTGGACACCAGCCGCACAACCCCACCCTCACCAAAGGTAGGATGGGCCAAACCGGCCCATCGCCCCTCACAGCAACGCCGCAATCTCCCGCCGAAAACTCAAGTCATCCCCCCTGTCCTCTTCATCCAATTCCTCAGCATACCGCCGCCCGGCATAGGTCGCCCAGGCGATCGGCCCCGGGGCGGCCGCGTCGCCGATCACCTTGACCGACTTCACCTCCCCCCACTTTTCCCGCCGTGCCAGCACCTCCTGATACAGCCCATCCTGCGGCACCCGGCTGGTCACCATCACCACGGCGTCACAGTCCACCGAACTCTGCCGTCCGGTCCACATGCAGCCGAGCGTCACCCCGCCCTCCAACACCATTTCGGGCGCCTTAGAGGCGTGGACCACCACACCCATTTCCAACAATCGGCGCTGAATGATCGCCTGTTCCAGAGTGTTTTCTGTCCATTCTGCGACTTTCGTGGCCGGCGTCACAAATTCCACCAGACATCCTCGGCTGACCAGCAATTCCGCCAGAACCGAGCCCATGTAGAAGTGGTCGTCATCATACAGCACCACCCGTCCCCCCATCGGCCCACCCCCGGCCATCAGGTCATCTGGGGTAAATACCGGCATTGCAGACTCGGTCGGGACCCCTGCCAGATGCACCCGCGCCACGACATCGCGCCGCCAGACCGCACCGGTCGCGATTGCCACATGATCAGCCCCCATTGCCAGCACGTCATCGGCGGTCAAGGCACTTTCGAGATAGGTCGCCACATTGACCATCGGGGCCAGTTGCCCGACCCGGTAATCCGCCACCCTTCCCCAGGCCGACAGGCCGGGCAAGCGGCGTTCATTGGCAACGCGGCCGCCCAAGACCTTCGATGCTTCGGCCAAGGTCACCTGATAGCCCCGCTTGGCCGCCGCAAGTGCCGCCTCCAGCCCGGCCGGGCCGCCGCCAACCACCAGAACCGTTTCGGAGGCACCCTTGGCGCGCGAACGTTCGGGGTGCCAGCCCTTGCGCCACTCTTCCATGAAGGCCGTGTTCTGGGTGCAGCGCGAGATGCCATGGGTCATGTCGCCCGACACGCAGATATTGCAGCCGATGCATTCGCGGATATCCTCAACCCGCCCCTCATCGATCTTCAGCGGTAGAAACGGATCGGCAATCGACGGCCGCGCCGCGCCGATGAAATCCAGAACGCCGGTCCTGATCTGGCGCACCATCTCATCGGGCGAGGTGAAGCGGCCTACCCCCACCACCGGCTTCGATGTCAGCGCCTTGATGCCGCGCACCAGATCTTCCTGCGCCGCCTCTGGCTTGAAGCGCGAGGTGCCCGAGCACTGCTCCCAGGTCCCATGTGCCAGATCCCAGATGTCGGGCAGGTCGCCGTGCATTTCGATGAAATCGCGGACCTCGGCGTTGGAGAACCCCAGCCCGCCCGCCTCATGCAGCGACAGCCGCAGCGAGATTGCCAAATCGCCCTTGGTCTCATCCCGCGCGTCGTCGACCACTTCGCGGACAAACCGCGCCCGGTTTTCCAGCGACCCGCCATACTCGTCGGTGCGCAGATTGGTGGCGCGGCTCAGGAAATGCTGAAAGATGCCAAAGCCATGCGCACCGTAAAGGCAGATCAGGTCGAACCCCGCCTGCTGGCTGCGCCGCACGGCATTTCGGAACCAGCGGCGCAGATCCCTGATGTCGGCCTTGTCCATGGTGCGGGCCTGCACCGGGTCGGAGGTGAAGGTCAGGATCGGGCCGCCGGACACGGCCAGGGGCACCTCGCGCGAATAGAGGTTCGGGCCGTTGATCCCGGAATAGGCCAGTTGGATGCCCGCCAAGGCGCCATGCGACTTCATCGCCTCGGCCATCCGCGCAAGCGCCGGGATGTCGCGGTCATCCCACAGGCGTTGTTCGATGAAGGGGGTGATTTCCGAGGTCGGGTGAATCTCGGTCTGTTCGGTGAAGATCACACCCCAGCCGCCCTCGGCCTTGGTGCGGCGCATTTCGACGACGGCGGACGGGTCGCGGTAGCCGCCGCCATTGCAATGCGGCACCTGATAGAAACGGTTCTTGGCCAGCTTGGGGCCGATCTGCAGCGGCTGAAACAGGATGTCGTAGCGAGGGTCGCGCATGTCAGATCTTTCGGTAATCGGCGGCTTGGGTGGAAATCCGGGCGGGGTCTAGGGTGGTTGGCACCTCGGCGACCAGCAGCGCGGGGTCGTCCCCGGCTTGCACCACGGGTTCGCCATAAGGGTCGGCGATGAGCGAGCCGCCGACATAAGTCAGATCACCCTCCAGTCCACAATAGTTGGCATAGGCGATTGTCACACCGTGGTTGGCGGCCATGGCGGGGACGGTGAAGCGGATGACATGGGTGAAGGGTTGCATATTTGCGGTGGGGCACAGGATCAACTGGACGCCCCGCGCGGCCAAATTGGCAATATGGGGGGCGAATTCAATGTCATAGCAAATCAGCAGGGCGGTCTTGATGCCATTGAGGTCAAACACGGTATAGGCGTCGCCGGGTTGATAGATTGCCTTTTCACGCGGGCCGTAAAGCTGCACCTTGCGGTAATGCGCCACTTGGTGCCCTGCCGCGTCGAACGCAACTGCGGCGTTGTAAACGACATCCCCCGCGCGTTCGGCATAGCCAAGCGTCACGCCGCAACCCGCCGACCGGCACAGTGCGGCCAGTTCGGTCAGCCACAGGCCATCACGCGGCTGAGCCAGATCGGCGATACGGGCGACATTGTAGCCCGGCAGATAGACCTCGGGCGTCACCAGCATCGCGGCACCAAGGTCCGCCGCCTGTTTCAGGGCTGAAGACAAGGCGGTCAAGGCGGCCTCGACCTCCCCGGCTGGTGAGGGCACCTGCCATATTGCGACGCGCATTTCAGCCTCCTGTCAGACCCCGGCCATCAAACCTTTCCACGGCGCGCAAGGCAAGGTGGGAAAACTGCGGCAATGCCGAGGCGCAGCCTAATCAGGCCGGGAACTGGACCACGCCGCGGGCCGATGCTAATCCTGCAGGATGACTGACAAAAAGACCCACCGCCATACGTTGATTTCCAGCATGAAGGATGAGGGGCCTTATATCCTTGAATGGGTAGCCCATCATCTGGTGCTGGGATTTGACCGGATCTGCGTCGCCTCCAACGATTGTCGCGACGGATCGGATCTGCTGCTGGACGCGATCGCCGCGACGGGGGTGATTGCCCATCTGCCGAATGTCGTGAAGCCGGGGGATATCCCGCAGCATGCGGGCTATGCCGCGATGCGCCGACACCTGAATATCAACGACACCGAATGGCTTATGGTGCTGGATGCGGACGAATTTCTGAATATTTCCATCGGCACGGGGGGCGTCAGCGATCTGACCGCACGCGCCGGGTCAGAGACCGACGTGGTGTCGTTGCATGCCATGTGCTTCACCGACCGGCCCGAGGTGAACTGGCGGTCCGGCCCGGTCTGCCCGCGCTTTCCTTGGCGGCTGGGGTTGCGCCACAAGGCCAATAACGCGATGAAATCACTGACCCGCGCGCCAGAACGCTTCAGGGATATCCACAACCATTCACTGGTCGGCTTCAGCGGCAAGATGCAAGACCTAAGGGTGATGGACGGCAGCGGCGCGCGCTTCAATCTGGTCAAGGGCGTGCCGCTGTGGCAGCAGTTACGCAACACGCCGGTGCAGGATGGGGCCCACAAGCTGGCGCATTACAACCATTACGGCGTCAAGACCTGGGACTCGTTTGCTCTGCGCCGAGACCGGGGGCGGGGTGCGGTGGCCAGCACCGATGACACCGTGCGCCACACCGACAGCTATTTCCGCGAGCGCAATACGCCAGAGGCCGAGGATCACAGCATCGACCGTTACCGTCAGGCCGTGGCCGCGCAAATGGCGTTGATGCTGCAGGACCGGGCCATCAGACACGCCCAGGATGAGTGCGACCGGATCTATGGCGGGTTATGCGCGCCGTACCAGATCAGAAAATGAAATCGCTGTCGTGAAAGTCGGCGGCTTTCAGGCTGTGGCCAACTTCGACGGTCAGGTCATGGCCAATCAACTCGATCACCGCGCCTTTGGCAGTCGAGGTGATCGTCAGCGCATCCTTGGTATAGACTTGACCCCAGTCCGAAATGTCGATCAGGTCAATATGCAGGTCAAAATCGCTTATCTTGCAATGGTTTGATGCAGCGTTAAACACGAAGACATCCGACCCCGCGCCGCCCTGCAACACGTCCGCTCCGCCGCCCGCGTAGATCTGGTCGTCACCGGCCCAGCCCTGCAAGGTTTCATCCGCGCCAGTGCCGAGCACCAGATCGGCATGGGAAGTGCCAGTGGTCAACCCGCCCTTGGCATGGATCACCCCACCAAGATCGGACATGTCGAGATCGAACTTCTGAATGCGGTCGGCATGGGCGTCCACCACATAGATGCTTGCGGTAGTGCCGTTGACCGCAACCTCAAGCCCGGTCACATCGTAAAGTCCGGCACCGGTTTCAAATGACTGGGTAACAAAGGGCGCCAGATGGCCGCCGGGCAACAGTTCAAACACCGTGATGCCGGCATCGGTTCCGGCAGTGGCGACAAAAGACCGGCCATTCATCGTAAAGGTGTCCAGCACTTCGGTATGATCGAACCTTGTCGTCAGATCATCCACTACATGATCGGTGACATACAGACAGCCCTGATCATTCACCCGCACCACCGACAGCGAACTGGACCCGGTCGAAGCCAGCACCGCATAGGTCACCCCCTCGACTGCCATGGTCTGCACCGCCACAGGACCGCTGACATACAGGCCGTCATGGCTGCCCAGACTGTCGACCATCGCGGCACGACCCTTGCGGTCGACCTCGTAACTGGTGATGCCGTTTTCTAGCGAGGACAGCGTCAGCAGATAGTCGCGGCCGCCGACCGTCACCGTCGCGGTGTCACTGACATTGCCGACATAGGATTTCTCGGTATCGGCCACCGTATCCATCTGGGTCATCGAGCCGTTGGCGTTCAGGTGATAGACCTCCAGCCCGGCGTTGTTCCAGTTTGACACCACAGCTCTGTCGCCGGTCGCACCGCCCATGATGGTGAAGGTCTCGACCCCTTTCAGCGCACCGTGATCGGTGGTCACGGTTTGCGACGCGCCCGGTCTGCCTGCCGAGTCGAGGTCGGCGGACATCAGCTTTCCCAGATGGCTGTCGAACACATATTCGCGCAGTGAATTGCCGGTGTCCTGAAAAGCGATGCCCTCCGATGGACTCAGGTTGCCGGCTTGGATCGGGGCCGACAGAGCCTGATGCGTGACATAGCCGCTGCCGGGCGCGTTGACCGTGCCAAGTGACAGGCTCTTCGCCTCATTCACATCGGCCTCGGAATAGATCAGCGTGGCTGTGCCGCCCGCCACCAAGAGGGCAAATCCACGGCCAATGCCGGAAACCCCAAGTCTTGCGGCAGTGTAGGTATAGGCAAGATCGATCTGCATGGCCGCCTCCGTGGCTAACTGCCAAAGACGGTCAGGGCGCGGGCAGGTCGTCCTGTGGTCGGTTTTGGGGCCGGACTGTGGTGCATTGTTAAAAAGCGGTTACATCCGCCGGGATGACTAAAACTCAATGGATTCTGCAGGTTATGGCGGGGTCGCGTTAGGTATCTGTTTACCACGCCTGCCTAGGATGACAGCCGAACGGCAGCGGGGACAGACCATGGGCGACATCACGGGAACGGGCAAGGCGGTGACCGGCCTCGGTGGCGATCGGGGGTTTGGCGAGACGGAACTGGCCCGGGGCGACGACACTGTGGTCAAGGTCGATGTCTCTGCCGTGTTCGGCGAAGGCTTCAAGCTGGGCAATTCCACCTACAGTGCCAAGCAGCTTTATGTGTCCACCGACGGCGTGGTCAGTTTCGGTGCCGGGACGACCGGGGTGATCGACAATCCGTCCGCCATCAAGGTGCCGTTCTTCGCCATTTTCAACGGCGATGTCGACACCAGACTGGATGGCGAGGGGCCGGAAAGCGGCGCGGTCTGGCTGGATGTCGACAAGGCGGATGGCTGTGTGACGATCACCTGGGATCATGTCGGGTTTTACCGCCGCAACGCCGCTGTGACCGATACCTTCCAGATGCAACTCTTCGACCGCGGCAATGGCGGGTTCGATGTGGTCTACCGCTATCAGGACATCAGCTGGACGTCAGGCGATCTGCAGGGCGGTTGGGACGGGCTGGACGGCACGGCGGCTCTGCTGGGCTACCGGACCGGCACCAAGGGCGCCGTCACGCTGCTGGACGCCTCGGGCGATCAGGCGGCGGAGCTGGCGATCGCCGGAACGCGGGGCAACACCGGGGTCAAAGGGTTGTGGACCTACAGTTTCACCAAACCTTCGGTGATCGAGGGCGGGACCGGGGCCGACACACTGGTGGGCACCTCGGCCAATGACACGATGCTGGGCCATGGCAACAATGATGTGCTGACCGGCAGCAGCGGTGCCGACAGTCTGGACGGCGGCTCGGGCCGGGCAGACCGGGCAGATTACTCTGCGGCCCCGCAAGGTATCCATATCGATCTGATCAACTCCGCCGCCAACACCGGCTATGCCGCGGGCGACAGCTTTCGCGGGATCGAGTGGTTCATCGGCTCGGGCAAGGCCGACATCATGTTGGGCGGCGACGGCAATGACCGGTTCTATGGCGGCACCGGTGCCGACCGGCTGGACGGCAGGGGCGGCAATGACACGCTGTATGGCGGCGGCGGCGCCGATGTGCTGACGGGCGGTGGCGGCAACGACCGGCTGTATAGCGGTGACACCGGCAACGATCTGGCCGACATCTTGAAGGGTGGCGGTGGCAATGACCTCGCCCATCGCGGGGCCGGCAATGACCGGGTGCTGGGCGGCGGCGGCAGGGACAGGCTTTACGGCGATCTGGGTGACGACAAATTACTGGGTGGCGCGGGCAATGACTTTCTGTACGGCGGCGGGCAGTCAGACCAGTTGTGGGGCGGCAGCGGCAATGACTGGCTGGACGGCGGGCTTTCGGGTGACACGCTGACCGGCGGCCACGGGGCCGACAGTTTCGTCAGCGCAGGCACCGGCGGCCAAGGCACCGACTGGATCAGGGATTACAACGATGCCGAGGGCGATGTGCTGGTCTTCGGCATCGCGGATGCCCACAAAACCGATTTCAGTGTCAGCTTCGTCAAGACCCCGGATGTCGGTAGCGGCAAACATGCCGAGGCGTACATCACCTATCTGCCCACCGGCACTGTGGTCTGGCTGCTGGTCGACGGCGCCGACACGCCGCATATCATGGTTCACTCGTCCATGAATTCCTTCGACCTTTTGTAGTCTTCGCCCAGCGTGTTGCGGGCATGCTGCTCCAGCGCCTCTTCGACATCGTCGAAATAGGTCAGATGGCCGTTCTCCAATACGGCCCCCGCGGTGCACATCGATTTCATCAGCTTTTCAGAATGGGTGACCACGATGGCACCGGAATTCAGCACCCGGTCATCAAACACCATCTTGCTTTTCTTCTTGAACCCGGCGTCGCCGACCGCGTTGACCTCGTCGATCAGATAGGTGTCGAACTTGATGCCCATCGACATGCCGAAGGTCAGGCGTGCCCGCATGCCGGACGAATAATTCCGCACCGGCTGATTGAAATTCAGTCCCAATTCGGCAAAGTCCGCCACGAAATCCATCAACTCTTCGGTGTCGATGCCATAGATCCGCGCGATGAATTTGACATTTTGCGCCCCGGTCAGTTCGGGATGGACACAGCCCTGCAGGCCAATCGGCCATGAGATCGTCCCGGTCACCCTCACCCGGCCTTTGGTCGGGTTCAGGCTGCCCGCGATGATCGACAGCAGCGTCGATTTCCCCGCGCCATTGCGCCCCATCAGCCCGACCCTGGCATGGGTCGGGAACACAACGCTGATATCCTTGGCGATGTATTTCGGATGGCCCCGGTAGTAATAGGCCTTTGTCAGATTTTGCAGTTCGATCATGAGGCGCGCCTAGCGTCGGTCGCGCAGGGCGTAATAGACCAGTACCACAACCGACCACAGCAGGAAGCCGATCAGCGCGACCAGAAACGCCGACAGCGGCCGGTTCGGCGCCGTCGTGGATTCGGCCAGCGTCGGGGCCACATAGGTCGCAAGATAGCGGGTCTTGTGCTGGGCATCGGTCAGCGCCTGGTCGTAGGAGGCCAGCGCCGACAGATAGGCTTTCTGGGCAAAGTCCTGCTCGACCTGCAGCTTTTCAAACTCCAGCATCAGATTGGCAAATCCCGGCGAAGTGGTATCCGCTCCCGCCCCGACCTTGGCCTGTTCTTCCGCGATCCGGTTGTGGATGACGTCGATCCGCCGGCTCAGCTGCGCCAGACGCGGGTCATTGGCCTGTACCGTGCCGGTCAGCATGTCGAGGTCGATCTGCGCCGCAGCCAGCTGCTGATTCAGGGTTCCGACCACCGAATTCTGGTTGGCGATGGCAATGGACGGGTCAACGATATGGTTCTGTACCTGAAACCTCAGCACGGCAAGCCGGGCGTCCGACAATTTGCTCTCGGTCGCCTGCAATGCTTCGCGGCTGTAGCGGGTGGCATCTTCCTGCGCCGTCAGGCTCAGATCATTGATGATCTGCGTCGATTCGGTCAGCACTTCCTTGGCGATGGTCTGGGCGTCCAGAGGGTCAAAGGCGAACACCCGCAAGGTCATCAGGCCGGTGCCGCTGTCATAATTGACCTTCACCATGCGCTGCCAATAGGCGACCTTGTCTTCGATGGCACCACCAGCACTCAACGTGTTCAGCGGGTCGTTCGTGGCCTTGCTGTAGATCTTTCCGAGGTCCAGTTTGCGGTCGATCTTGGACACCAGTTCCTGACTGATGATGAACTGATTCAGAATGTCCATGTCCTTGGAACTGGACTGCGACACACCGCCAAGGGCACCAAGGAAGTCAAAGGTAGAGGGCGCGTCTTCGGTGCGGCTGCCAAAGCCGACATCGCTTTCATACTGATCGGCGGCACGGGTCCACAGATACAGCGAATAGCTGAGCGTCGGGATCAGGACCATCAGGCAGAACAGCGCCATCACCCCGTAATGGCGTGGCTTCATGGTGGCCGCAGCGACCGTCGGCGCCACGACGTAATGGCTGGCGTCGTTCTTGTTGACCCGCCCACGCTTTTCCGCGCGACGGCCACGACGGCCACGCCCCGGCGTTGCGTCGTCGTCATCGTCGTCGTCTTCCCCTTCGGGGTCACTTGCAGGCGCCGTGACCTCAGGAGCCGCCGGGACCTGCCGCTCGACAAAGGCCCGATCCTTGCCGCGTGCTTCCATGGTGGCATCAGCTTCGGTTTCGTCCTCCACAGGGTCCTGCGTCGCCGATTTCGCGCGCCGGGTCACCCTGCCCTGCGTATCATCGGCAAGGTCGTCAGCCTGGACATCTGCCTCAGCCGCCTCTTCCAGCGCGGCCCGCGCTGCACGCTGCTTGGCCCGCGGCCCGTTGCGGCTGGCAACTGCCCGCCCGCCACGACTCCCGCCGGCTTTGGCCGTAACGGCTTCTGCCGCCTCGGCGTCCGCATCTTCGTCGCTGACTTCGTCGGCGTCCAGGTCGGCTGCGCGTTTGCGGGCAACCCGCAACTCCACCATGTTGGCGCGGCGTTTTGATCCGGCATGCAGTTTGGTCACCGCACCGCGGGAGGTTCCACCACTGGACGCCTCGGCATCGGTATCGCTGGTATCGGAATCGTTGATTGGGTCTTCGGGCGAACCCACTGGTTTGGCAGAAGAGGGGGTCAAGGAGGCACTTCCAATTGCGCGCATCTGTTTGCGCCTGACGTCACTTGCTGCTACAAGGATACCTCAATTTGGCAACTGCCCACAAGCGTCGAGTTTTGTTTGCGCTTTTGGCGACACCCCCCTCGGCAAGAAACCACGGAAAATGCAACAGACGACCGCTGATCCGACCGAAATGCCGCAAATCGCAGCACCGCAATTGCCAAGGACCCGACGGTTTCGCACCGCCCGGGTTGTGATGGCGTTGATCCTGCGCGAAATCGGCTCCAGCGACAGCCGCTCGTCGCTGGGCTTTCTGTGGACCATCATCGACCCGATTGCGCAAATCATCGTGCTGTCGTTCGCCTTCTCCTTCATCAGCCGCTCGCCGCGTCTGGGTGACAATTTCCAGCTGTATTACGTTACCGGTGTCATCCCGTTTCACATGTACACCCAGATCAGCTCGAAAGTCGCCTCGTCCATTCGATTTTCCCGTCAGCTGCTGGGGTTTCCGTCGGTCACCGTGCTGGATGCTCTGTTCGCGCGCTTCCTGTTGAACATGTTCATCGACTGCCTGGTGTTCATCGTGCTGACGTATTACGTGATCCATTTCTACGATCTGCGGGTCGATATCGACATTGAGACCGCCTTCCTGTCCATAGCGATGGCCGGGGCACTGGCCGTCGGCGTCGGGACTTTCAACTCGGTGCTGTTTCTTTTGATGCCAGCCTATGAAAACATTTTCAGCGTCATTTCCCGGCCCTTGATGATCGCCTCCGGCGTCCTGCTCTTGATCGACGATCTGCCGGTCCGCGTTGCGTCGGTCCTGTGGTGGAACCCTGCCGCCCATGTCGTGGGCATGATGCGTCACGCGTTTTTCCCGACGTTCAACCCCAGCCATCTGTCTGCGAGCTATGTGTTTCTGGTCGCGGGGATCGCCTTTGTGCTGGGGCTCGTCTCGCTGCAGCGTTTCGTTTACGACGCGCTCGACCGTTAACGCCCGACGCTGTTGTAGCGTTCAAATCCGGCCTCGGTCGCCTCGTGCGGGGAATAGACATTGCGCAGATCGGCCATGCGCGGCGTCGCCATCTTACGCACGATCCGCGCAAGATCCAGACCGCGGTATTCGTTCCATTCGGTCAAGATCACCACCACATCGGCGCTCTGGGTCGCTTGATAGGCGTTGTCGCACCATTTGACGCCGGGCAGCAGTGCTTCACCTTCGCGGCGGCCCTGCGGATCGGCGACCCGCACCTTGGCACCCGCGCCAACCAGCGAGGGCACGATGGTCAGGCTGGGTGCATCGCGCATGTCGTCGGTATTCGGTTTGAAGGTGACGCCGAGAATGGCCACGGTCTTGCCGTTGACCGCACCGTCCAGCAGATCGACGATCTTGTCTATCATCCGGCGCTTGACCTCTTCATTGACTTTGATCACCGTCTCGGTGATCTGCATTGGCACGGCATGTTCCTGGCCGATCCGCGCCAAGGCTTTGGTATCCTTGGGGAAACACGATCCGCCATAGCCCGGCCCGGCATGGAGAAACTTGTTGCCGATCCGGCCATCCAGCCCCATGCCCTTGGAGACATCCTTGATATCCGCGCCGACCCGTTCGCACAGCGATGCGATTTCGTTGATGAAGGTGATCTTGGTGGCCAGAAAAGCATTGGCGGCGTACTTGATCATCTCGGCGCTTTCCAGACCAGTGAACACCACAGGAAACTCGCGCAGGAACAGCGGGCGATAGATGTCCGACATCACCTTCTGCGCGCGTTTGCTTTCAACCCCGACAACCACGCGGTCCGGCCGCATGAAATCGTCAATCGCAGCCCCTTCGCGCAGGAATTCGGGGTTGGACGCAACGTCGAATTCCGCCGCCGGGTTGGCAGCCGCCACCACCTCTGCGACTTTGCGGTTGGTGCCGACCGGCACCGTGGATTTGGTGACAATCACCGCATAGCCGGTCAGGGCTTCGCCGATTTCCTTGGCCGCCGACATCACATAGGTCAGGTCGGCATGGCCATCGCCGCGCCGCGTTGGCGTGCCTACCGCTATGAACACAGCATCCGCCCCTGCCACAGCCGCCGCAAGGTCCAGCGTGAAGGACAACCGGCCGGAGGCCACGTTCTTGGCCATCAGCTCTTCCAGCCCGGGCTCGAAGATTGGCACTTCGCCTGCGGTCAGCCGGGCGATCTTGTCAGGGTTCTTGTCGACGCAGATCACATCATGGCCGAAGTCTGAAAAACAGACCCCCGAGACCAGACCCACATAGCCCGTTCCGATCATTGCGATTTTCATGCTCTTCCGCCCCTTTGTGCGCCCAGGCTTTTGCCTGGTTTTGCCGCTTGCCCCAGTCTTGCTGCCCCTGTCTAGAAACCCCGGTCTGCCCTGTCAAATGCCAAAGGGCGGCCCGAAGACCGCCCCTGCCGCAAAGCCTGTTAATTTGGCACCCTTACAGCAAGGGATCAAGAACCAGGCTGCTCAACGCCAGGCCGATTTCGCTCGACGTGCCGCCGACACTCATCCAGCCGCGCGGCATCAGCATCGTCGTGGTGCCAGGCAGGTCGGTGGTGATGGTGCCGCTGGCCGTGGCGCCGGAAACCAGATCGGTCACCGTCCAGTATACGGTCTGGGTGGTGCCCTTCGGACTGTACAGCTCAAGCTCGTAGACCGCGGTCCGGTCGGTTGTCGGCACCACGAATGCCCCGCCAAGATCGGTCTTGCTGCAGGTGCCAGAGCCGTCGTTGAACATCATCTGAACGTTGACGTCTCCGGCATCCCAGCCCATCGCGATGCAGTTCACCGTGGTCGACGGCTCGACATCCGTCGGGTCGGCGTTGAGGTTCGCCAGCCCGAAGAACCCGCGATTGGTGGTTGTCGCCACGCCGGTCGCTGGTCCCCAGCGCCCGACCAGATGAAAACCGCCGACCCCCGCGACACTGCCGCCGACCGAGACCAGCCGGTTGGTATAGCGAAACCCCGCGACATTGGTGGTGGCGGGGGTCGTCACCAGATATTCAACCCGGGGCGTGTATGAAAACAGGTTGGTCGAGGCCGTCGCCGCCGATGTCGCCGTGCCAACCGCCGTCAAGATGCCCGTCCCGAAGGTGGTCAACGAGACCGTGCTGGCGGCAGCTTTCCAGATCATCGGCGACGACCGCGAAAACGCGGTCTGGATGCCTCTGACCAAGCCATCCTGCGTCAGAAATGCCGGAACCGTCCGGCCCGCCCCGGTCCGCGCCACCAGCCGGGTCCCGCCAGCAGCAGGTGCGGTGAAACTGGTGGTCGCCGGCAGCCGCAACTGGTTGTTTTCGACCAGAACCTCGGACGCTCCGCCAAAGGCACCGGCAGTGTTGACCTGGATTTGGGTGGTCGACCCGCCCGGTGCCGTACTGGGCGGCGCAGCCCAACTGCCATCGGCGCGCAGATAGTTCGCCGTGCCGCCGCCCGAGGCAGGGGCCAGCCCCTTGGCACCGCTGGTCACCGTATCAAGCAGCGCGGTCACCTGTGTGCCGGTCAGATCGCTGGGTGCCGCCGTGGCGCCAGTCCCGTTGCCCTTCAGACTGCCCGCCGCCATCGTCGCCAACTTGGCATTGCTGACCGCCGCCGTCGCGATCGTCAGTGCCAGCGACCCTGCCGGGTTGGTCACGTCACCGGAATGCGCAGGCTCCTGCGCCGCTTGCAAGGTACCGGTGGCTTGCGTCGTCAGACTGACGCTTGCGGCGGTCGCAAGACTGCCCAACCCGCTGACATCCGCCGCCGACAACGCCAGCCGGTCATAGGGCGCGCGGGCAAACTTGGTCCCCGCCACCTTGGCCACGCCCACATTGCGCAGGGTGACCACCGGTGCCCGGCTGGCGGTGGTGTCATTGAACTGGAACGCCAACCGCATCACCGCTGCCGTGCCCAGCGTGGTCAGCGACCCCGGATCGACCGCCGTGAAATCCATCTGATAGGTCTGGAATCCGGTCGTTGCGTCCAGCTTGCTGTTCGTTCCGCTCAACACTTGCTTGAACACCGTCGCGGGCGCGCCGCCACCATTGTTCTGCAACGTCGCAGAGATCTGCTCGAATACCCGCCCGGCAACCGTGGCCTTCATGTCGAAGGTCAGCCGCAACGTCTGGCCCAGCCACTCGACCGGAAACGCCACGTCCTGATCCCAGCTTTGCCCGGTGCCCGCCGTGACCACGGTGATCCGCGCATCCCATTGGCCAAGGGCGCCGTAAACCTCCTGCACCCGGTCCACCGTGACCGACCCGGTGGTGCCGCGCAGCGTCCATTTGCTCGCCACTTCCTGAGAGCCCGCAGTCACCGTCGCCGTGGTCGCCAGCCATTTGTCAAACGCCCCGTTCAGCAGCATGTTGTCATAGGGCACCAGATTGGCCCCGCGCTCCGCCATCCGCTTGAACTGGATGCTGCCGGTTGCCAGAAGATCCGGAGTATCAAGATAGGGCCGGTCCGCCGACTGGGCCGCGAACGCACCCCACAGATAATCCTGCACCTCGACCAGCCAGTTGCTGTCAGCGTAGGAAGTGTCGCGCTTGAACACCGCAAACCCCGCGCAATTCCGCACACCGGTCCGGCCCGCCGGATAGGTCGGGTAGATCGAATTGCTGGGCGAGGCCAGACCCTTGAGGTTCAGCTTGCCTATCTGCAAGTTCGAGGTCGTGCTGGCTGTGGCCAATATCGACGGTGCCGCCAGTGACTGATAGGCTCCGCGCGCCAGTCGGATGACGGCGGTGCCGTCCGCGCTCATCCGGGTGTTGAACACGTTCAGCGAATGGATGGTGACCGAGGAACTGTCCAGCCCGACATAGCCCAGATTGGCCGTGGTGCAATCGACGCCCTCGATATGCAGCGCGTTGATGACAAGACCCTGCTCCCCCTCAAGCCGCACCGGATAGCCGGAATAAGTGCCGTGTTCGACGTTAAGCTGGCCGATCATGCCGCCGGCCCCTTGCCCGGTATGGCAGAAACCGCCCTCGGGTGTGTAGGTCGATCCGCCGTTTATGTAGAGGTTCTGCCAGACCGAACCGGTCCGCGAGGTGCCGCGAATGTCAACGGCGCGGTAGCTGTGACTGCTGATTTCCAGCGTGCCATAGGTGACCGAGAATTCGCCGCTGCCATAGTCGCTGATCGCGGTGCCGACCGTGTCGAACACCACCTCGTCAATCACGCTGCCACGCTGCAAGGTCTGGCTCAGGCCCCGGGTGTCCAGCCCGACCCGCTGGTCCTGCGTCTCGGTGCCGGTCAGCGCATCATAGGCGATCTGGATGCCGCGGAGGGTCGACGACCGCCCCGGAGCCACCACGGCCTGACCAATTGGAATGCTGGCCGACAGACCGGTGATCCTGGTCCGCTGGGTGCCACGGTCATTGTTGCCGATCAGCGTGGCATTGTCCCAGGCCACCGTCGATCCCACGGCATAGATGCCGCCGGCCATATAGACCGTCGCCGAATATCCCAACGCCGCCATGATGGCGGCGGCCATGTCGGTGGTCCCGGGCGACACGTTCTGCGCCCAATGGTCAGGATAGGCATAGCCCATCGGCACCCAACCCGCGAGGTCGCTGATCACGCTGCCGCTGGCGATGTAGCGATAGAAGAACCCGGCCGCCGCAAGGATCGTCCCGGCGGGCGGGGTCTTGCCACTGACCCAGCTGACCAGCGCGGCCCGGGTGACAAAACCGGCATAGTCCTGCGCCGTGCCGCCGCCCGACATCTTCAACTGGTCGGCCGCGATCGACTTGTTGGTCAGGGTCTGGCTGGCCGCAGTCAAGACCAGCGTGCCACTGGCGTCCGGCACGGTCAGGCTGCGCGTCGTGGCGGTGGTCAGACCAGAGAGCTCGAACCTGATCTCCTTACTGGCGTCGCCGTCGTCCTGCAGGGCAAAGGCGCCGTCTGAAAAGGTGCCACTTGTCCCGCCCGGGATCACGTCGACCGAGGCACCGCCCTGCCGTGCCCGCAGCTTGCCGGCAGTGCCGTCGTACCACAACTCACCATCCACCGGCCCCGCCAGATCACCCGCCGCCGGGGTCAGCCGCAAGCCCTGCTGAACCTTGGTCCGCCCACTGGTCCGGTCAAACGCCACGGCCTCGGTAAAGATCGCGCCATCCGCGCTGACCTTGATGGCAAAATCGTCGCTGCCCGTGGTGCCCATCTCGGCCCGGCCGGAATAGCCGGTCTGAAACATCAGGCTGGCGGTGTCGCCCGCCGACGCCTTGTTGACCTTCAGCTGATGACCCGCGCCCGCATGGTCGAACAGCGATGCCGGCGACGACACGGCCAGCCGGTTGGTGTTGCTTGGGCTGGCCGAAATGCCCAACTCGCTGAACAGGGCCACACCCTCCGACGCACTGACCCAATGCGCGCCATCGAACACCGCCACCGCCGCCTCTGCGACCAGATAGGCTTGCCAGCCGATGACCGGCGGATAGAACTCCCACACGATCCCGGTGAAGGTTGCAACCGCGTTGTCCTGCCCGGCCCAGACCCCGGATGCTGCCGGTGGCACAATATGGCTTTCTCCCAGAACCGGCGTGGGCGGCGGCACTGAGGTGTCACGCGTCAGAACCGACAACTGGACGATCAGGTCGAGGATCTTCAGCGCCTCATTATGGGTGACATGTTTTTGGGCCTGCGAGGCCTGGATCAGGGGCAGCGACTGAATTGTCGTTGTATCGGGCATGGATACCTCCGCGGGAACGCCTTGACCCGGCAAACTAGTCTGAACCCCTCAATGCCCGGTGACATCGGCGTGCGCTCCCAGCCCGCCCCGCAACGCCGTTTTCCAGGGGTCCGGTTTTCCAGGGGTCCGGTCAGCCCACAATCAACGCGGCTGCGATCGTCCACATCGTCACTGCCACCACCACCTCCAGCACCACCCAGGCGCGCGGACTGGCAAAGATTGGCGCCAGCAGCCGCGCGCCATAGCCCAGCGTCGCAAAGAATGTCAGCGACGACAGAACCGCCCCTACCCCGAATGCCGCCTCATGGGGCGCGTGGTGGGTCGAGATGGACCCGGTGAACACCATCGTGTCGAGATAGACATGCGGATTGGCCCAGGTCAGCACCAGACAAGTTGCCACCACCTGACCCAGTGGCACCACAGCGTCCCCCGCCGGTCGCAACACCTCACCGCCGCGCAACGCCGCACGAAAGCGCAATGCGCCATAGATCACCAGAAATCCCACCCCCAGCCAGCGCATCGCCCCGGCGATCCACGGCACCACCGTCACGACGATCCCGAACCCGGCCACCCCCGCCGCGATCAGCACCGCATCCGACAGGGCACAGACCGCCACCACCCAGCCGACATGCTCGCGGCGGATGCCTTGGCGCAGCACGAAGGCGTTCTGTGCCCCGATGGCGAGGATCAGGCTCAACCCGGTCAAGAACCCGCTCACCGCCGCTTCGATCATGCCCTGCCTCCTGTTTGGCTTGACCTTAACCGCCACGGCGCCTAACTCAACTTAATCCATTTCATTTTGATTAAGAGACGCTAATGTTCGATCCTGCCCAGCTTGCCGCGCTTGCCGCCGTTCACCGTCGCGGATCATTCGACCTTGCCGCAGCCGACCTGCATGTCACGCCCTCCGCCATCTCGCAGCGCATCAAGGCGCTGGAAGAGGCGACCGGCACCCTGCTGATCCGCCGAGGCCAACCCTGCACCGCCACCGAAACCGGCCGCCGTCTGGTGCGGCATCATGAAGAGATTGCCCTGCTGACCAAAGCACTCGCCGAGGACCTGCAAATCTCCAGCGGCCCGGCCGTACTGCGCATCGCCCTGAACGCCGATAGTCTGGCCACCTGGGTGCTGCCCGCCCTCGCCGCAGTGCCGGGTTTTCTTTATGATGTGATCATCGATGATCAGGATTTCTCGCAGAATCTGTTGAAAAGCGGCGAGGTTGCTGGCGCCATCACCTCGCATCCCGGCCCGTTGCAAGGCTGCGATACCGTGGCGCTTGGTCTGCAGCGTTTTCGCGCCGCTGCCAGCCCGGCGTTCATCGCCCGCTGGTTTGCGGGCGGGGTCACCGCGCAATCGCTCGCTGTGGCCCCTGCCCTGCGTTTCAACGACAAGGACCGCCTGCAGGTCGAATGGGCCAGCCGCTTCGGCCCGGTGGTGACCCTGCCCAGCCACCGCATCGCCTCCAGCCACGGTTTTGTCGATGCCTGTCTGGCGGGCCTCGGCTGGTCGATGAATGCCGAACCGCTGGTCGAACCGCATTTTGCCGCTGGCGCTTTGATCGACCTCGGCCCCGACAGCCCGCTTGATCGGGCGCTGTACTGGCAATTCAACCGCCTGACCGCCCGCGCCATGGCCCCGTTGACCCGCGCCCTGCAACTGGCGGCCAAGCACCGGCTAGGATTGGCCGGTTAGCGCCAGCAGCGCCGCCATCGCGTCATCGGCCCGCGCCGCTTGCACGAAAAAATGATCATGGTGATAGCCGGCTATCACATTGGCACTGATCCCGGCCTCGCTCAGCGCCGCCGCCACTGCCGCCGTCAGGCCAACTGCCGCCAGATCCGACACCACGGTCAACGAAATCCGTGCCCAGCCGCCCTGATGCGGAATCCCTGCCAACGCCGCCACCGGCGCCACCAAGGTCAGCCCCTCAGCCTCGGCCACCACCGCAAAGGGCCGCATTCCAGCGGGCACAGCCGCAACGCAGGCATAGCCATACTCCCCGTCGTGCAGCACTGGCTCCATGTCCGCCAGCAACACCGCCAGATCCGAAATCGCTGTCATCGTCCCCTCCAGCCAACCCTCGGCAGCCGACTGCGTCGGTCACGCGATTGCGAACTTCCCTTGCTTTCTGCCGCCTACAACGATCATGCCAGAGAGTGTCGGCTTGCAATGCCCTTGTTCACCCACGACTATGCGCCGAATTCCAACGGAAAGCTTAGATGAAGCCCTCGCCCCACCCACTGCAAGTTCAACGCCTGAATGCCCTGCATTCCTTCGAGATTCTGGACACCGACAACGAAAAAGACTTCGATGACATCGTGAAACTGGCATCGGCCATCTGCGGCACGCCAATCTCCGTCATCAGTCTGGTGGATGCCGACCGTCAATGGTTCAAGGCCGAGGTCGGTCTTGGCCTGCGCGAGACGCCGATCGAACTGTCAATCTGCGCCCATGCCATTCTGGACGCCGAATTCATGGAAATCAAGGATACAACCCAGGATGACCGCGTCGCCGACAATCCGCTGGTTGCGGTGGACAAGGGCCTGCGCTTCTACGCCGCCGCCGCGTTGACGACCGAAGATGATCTGCCAATCGGCACCCTGTGCGTGCTGGACTACGAACCCAAGGAACTGACCCCGCTGCAACGCGATACCCTCAAGGTATTGGCCCGGCAGGTGATGACCCAACTGGAAATGCGCAAGGCACTGCACACGGCCAACCTGCTGCGCCAAGAAGTTGACCACCGCATGAAAAACTCGCTGCAATCGCTGTCCGCGTTGATCCGCGTCCAGAGCCGCAGCTTGACCACACCCGAGGCGAAGACTGCCCTCGCTTCGATCAAAAGCCGCCTGGATGCGGTGGCAACCCTGCACGAACTGCTCTACAAGACCGAGGCCGGTGCCAATGTCGATCTCGGCAAATACATCCAGACCATCTGCGACCACCTGTCCAATATCACGGCCAGCGGAGTCACCATCACGGCCCGGACCCTTTCTGTCAGCGTCAGCACCAAGCAAGCGGTTGCCGTCGGCACGCTGATCAACGAATTCATCGCCAATTCCCTGAAACACGCCTTTCCCGACCAGACCGCGGCGAGGTCAAGGTTGTGCTGTCGCAGGCTGAAGATGGCATGGTCAGGGTCATCTGTTCGGACAACGGCGTCGGCTTCACCAAAGGCAGGCGCCTGCGCTCGGGCGGGCTGGGCCTGAAGATCGCCGAAGTCGCCTGCGCCGAACTGCCCGCGAAACTGATGTTCAAACGGCCGCCCAAAGGCGTGTCGATCCAGTTCGATTTCCTGCCAGAGCGGCGGACGGCCTGACGAAGGCCGACCCTTCGCCGTCAACCATCGCCCTTGCGCTAACAGACAATTCTGGCTGGGAATTCAAACACATCCGCAGCCCGAGGTCCGTCGCAACCGGCCATTGCATAGGTCCGCGCCCGCAAATCCGCCACCAGATCTGTCTTGGGATCCGCGCCGCCCAGACCCAACGGTTCGGCAATCGTCACCTTGATCCTGCGCTGCAGCACCCGCCGCGTCTCATGAAAGATCAAGGCCACCCGCAAGGGATAGGACAGATGGCTCACTAACTGGAACAGCCGCGAATTCTGGCCGCCGACAAAAATCGCCAGCGTCTGCACCCCGGCGCGCCGGGCCAACCGCGCCACGAACGGATGCCAGCCGAAATCCGCCGCCCGACCGCGCCACGGCCGCGGCGCGGTCGCCACCCCGCCAGCAGGAAAGATGATCAGCGCATGGCCCTGATCCAGCCACTCCACCGCCCTGCGCCGGGTTTCGGCAGAGGTGCGCCGGGCTTCCGGCCCCGCGCCAAAATCAATCGGCAGCAACACGTCGCGCGCCTCGACCGGCTGACACAGCAGCGCATGGCAGATCAGCTTCACATCCACCCGCCGTGTCGAAATCAGATGCCCGATCAGCAGACCGTCGACGATGCCGTAGGGATGGTTCGCCACCACCAACAGCGGCCCCGTCGCCGGGATCCGCGCCAGATCCGCCGCGGTGACATCAGCCTTGATCCCCAATTCCAGCACCGCCGAGGTGAACACGGTCTGGGTCTCATCACGCGGCTTGGCCTGCCAACGCCGGTAGATCCGCTCGAACCGCGCCCGTCCGCTGACCCGTTCGACCGCGCGGATCAGGGTCCGGCGGAACCACGGCTGCTCTTGCGTCGCATAGGTGAACACCGGCCCGTCCCGCACCACCACGGAAGGCTCCAGAAATTCCAGACTGAACGCTTCGTGCCTGCCCATCCGATTGCCCTTCACCACGCCGGTCTCGACCTGCATGACAAGGTTTCGTGACAGGCTGATGAAATGGGCCCGACCGGGAAATGCCGCCGTCACTCCAACTGTGCGGCCACATCCTCGGGAATGTCGAAATTATGCGTCACGGTCTGCACATCGTCGTCTTCTTCCAGCATGTCGATCAGCTTCATCAGCTTCTGCGCCGTCTCCAGATCGACCTCGGTCAAGACCTGCGCCTTCCAGATCAGCTTGGACTCGGTCGATTCGCCCAGTGCCATTTCCAGCGCGTCCGAAACCTCGTTCAGGTTCTCGAAACCGCAATAGATCCAGTGGCCGTCTTCATCGCTTTCGACATCATCCGCCCCGGCATCCAGCGCCGCCATCATCACATCGTCGGCTGACCCGGCCGAGGCTGGATAGGTGATCTCGCCGACCCGGTCAAAGCCATGCGAAACCGACCCGGTCTGCCCCAGATTCCCGCCGCATTTGGTAAAGTAGCTGCGGACATTCGACGCCGTACGGTTCAAATTGTCGGTCATCGCCTCGACGATGATGGCAATGCCGTTGGCGCCGTAACCCTCATAGCGCAGTTCTGTGTAATCCGCCCCGTCGCCCATCTGCGATTTCTTGATCGCCCGGTCGATCACGTCCTTGGGCATCGACACCGCCTTGGCCGCCTTGACCGCCAGCCTGAGCCGCGGGTTCATGTCGACATCCGGCATGCCCATCTTGGCCGCGACGGTGATTTCCTTCGCCAGCTTCGAGAAGGTTTTTGAACGTGCCTTGTCCTGCTTGCCCTTGCGGTGCTGGATATTTGCCCATTTGGAATGGCCTGCCATGACCCGTCTCTCCGATCCCGTAATTCGGGACAGGCTCTACACCAGCAAGGGCAAGGGCCGCAACCCCGACCGCCAAGCTCATCACGCCCCGTCAGGCTTTCAGCGCTTGCCACAGCAGCGAGGAAACCTGTCAAGGTTGACGAGCGTCCCGCCGGTCATGCCCGGCCCAGAACATCCCGCAGCGGCAGCGGCATCCGCTCAAGGTCCAGCGCCGCAACGAACAGCCCGGCATAGCGCAGCTTGCGCCGGGCCCCCGCCCCCAGAAACCGCCGGATCTGATCGGACAAGGCGGCGTCTTTCCACTTGGCCTGGCGTTGCAATGTCTGAAACGCCGCCAGATCGCCATGCTCTGCCAGTAGGACCGCGACCGCCTCCACCCCGACCGCCCGGATCAACTCGTCCTCCAGATCGCGGTCGCAGACGTAAAACCCCAGCCGCTGCAGATCCTCGCGGGTCTGCGCAAAACCCGCTCCGGCCTTCACCAGCGCCCGGCACACCCAGGTCACCTCGGCCAGATCGCACAGCCCGCTCAGCCGCAACCCCGCCCCGGTAGGGCCGAACCGCGCGGCCAGGGCACCAATCGAGCCCACCCCGCCCGCCGGCACCACCACCACACCCTCTGCCGCCAGATCGCGCCCCAGCCGTGTGGCGGCCGCCTCGATGGCGATCTGGTCACTGATGCCTTCGACCAGCACCACCGACCGCGCAGCCGTCGCGCGCTCCAACGCCAGATCGGTCGCCCGCAACGGCGCATCCGCTCCGCTCTCATAGCCCGCCACCGCAGGTTTGCGGCGGCCCTTGCTGGTGCCCCGTCGCGTCATCACAGCACCTGCAACCCCAATTGCGCCAGCAAATCCGCCGCCTGCCTGCGCGACACCGTCGCCCCCTTGAACCGCCCGGCGTCCTCCAGCCGCAATCCGCCAAGATCGGCGCCGCGCAAATCTGCCCCCTCGAACCGCGCCCCGGTGATCACCGCTTCGCGCAGCGAGCAGCCGTCAAACGCCGCCTCGCGAAAATCCGCCCCCGATAGGTCCGCCAGACTGAAATCCACGCCCTCCAGCACCGCCTTGCGCAGCGACACCCCCTTCAGCCGCGCCGACACCAACAGCGTATCTGCCACCACCAGGCCAATCGTCCCGGCCTTGGCCAGATCGGCGCCGGTCAGCTTGGTGCCGGTCACCAGCGCCCCGGTCAGCACTGCCTCGCCAAAGCCTGCATTGTTGAAATCGCAGGCCCGCAGGGTGACCTCCGCCATCCGCGCCGCCGCAAAGGTCGCAAACCCGCCCCGGCACCCGTCAAACACCGCGCCATCCAGCACCGCGCGGATCAGCTTGGCCTGCCGCAGCGCACAGCGCTGAAACCACCAGCCCGCCATGTCCAGCCCCGACAGATCGGCCTCGCTCAGGTCGCAGTCGCACAGATGCACCGGCTGGCCTTCCCGTGCCAGCGCCTCAAGCTGTGCCCTATCCGGCCTGCCGCCAGCAAGACTGGCGAATAGCGATGGGTCGCGTTGCTGCTGGGTCATGGTCGCGCCGTCTGTGAACTCTTGCCCAGCCATAGCCGATAAGACCTGCCCGCGCCAAGGATCCGAACGGTCCCATTGTTACCAAAGCACATTGCCTCTAGTCTCACCCCTCCGCCTCATCAGGGGCCAGAGGGGTCACATGCTGCGACTAACGCGATCCATCCTGCGCCACCTGGTCGGCTACGGCGTTGTCTTTCCGCTGATCCTGCTCGGCATCGCACTTCAAGCGCTGATTGCGGGGCCGCTTTTCGGCAACCGTCGCACCATCCCCAACCTGATCTTCCGGGCCTGTGCGCTGGTGTTCGCCGTCCGCTTCACGCTCAGCCCGACCAGCGCACCCTTTGCTGCCGGGCCAACGCTGTTCCTATCCAACCACCTGTCACGGCTCGACTTTGCTGGCTTGCCGCTGTTCCACGACGCCGCCGTGATGATGAACGCCATGTTCTTCCGGATGCCGGTCCTTGGTCCGATCATCCGCCTGTTCGCCCATTCCGCCGGGATCATCGCCACCGAACAGCGCCAGCACGGCAAGGCCCGTGATCAGCAGCAGCTGGCCGAGGCGATGGATCACGGCCGCAACCTGTTCATTTTTGCCGAGGGTATCCAGACCGACGGCCTGCGCCTCCTGCGCTACAGCCCCGGCGCGGCCGAGATCTTCTACGACCCCGCCCTCCGCGCCCGTTTCCCCGCCCTGCAAACCGCCCGCCTGCAGCCCGTCGTCTTGCGCGTCAAGACCATCGAGGGGGTTGGGGTGCTGCACGACCCTGCCAAATGGGGTCGCTACAGCCTGTCCCGTGGCCGCAGCAGCATCTTTTCCGGCATGTCACGGCTCAGCCTGACCGGATCGATCACACTGGAGTTCCTGATCCTGCCCGCCCTTGACCCACGGGATTTTGCCAGTGCAGCGGATCTGGTGAATGAGGCCCATGCCCAGACCCGCGCCATCATCGCGCCTGACCAGACCCGAACCATGACCCGCGCCCAGTGGAAATCCCGCCTCGATGCCCGCGATTTCACGCTATAGATTACATCGCTCCCGAACCTGAACAATCGGCGATCCAACCCCGGTTCTGCCGCCTGCGGGGCAGCGGCACGGGACGAATGACCTAGCCATCCCCCGCCACCCGCCCAGCCAATCACACCCCCACCGACACCTTGCTGCGGACAAAAGTCTCGATCTCCGCCGCAGGCCGCGCCCCCGGCAACCGCGCCACCTCGCGGCCCTTCCGCCACAGGATCAGCAGCGGAATCCCCCGGATGCCCAGACGCTCTGATACGACCGGATGATCCTCGGTGTTGATCTTTGCAAACCGCACCCGGCCCTTCAGCGCCAGCGCCGCCTTGGCATATTCCGGCGCCATCATCCGGCACGGGCCGCACCACGGCGCCCAGTAGTCGACGATGGTTGGCAGATCATCGGCCCGCGTCGCCTTGTCATGCGCCGCCAGATCAAACTCCGCCACCTTGCCGTCCAGCAACGCCGCCCCGCACGAGCCGCATTTCGGCCCCGCGCCCAACCGGTCCATCGGCACCCGATTGCCCTGTCCGCAAGTCGCACAGGTCAGTCTGACTGCATCATCCATCGCCGCCTCCTCAACACATTCCGCTTTCGTAATAAATCGTGGCTCCCGTCGCAACTTTCAAGCCACCATGGACCAACGGCCCGACCTGAACTAACTTACCGCGAACAATCATCGGCAAACCATGGCAAAACCCACCGTCTCGCAGCGCCTCAATCAGGCCAGAACCAAACAGCGCCAGGGCGCCGTGGCCGAGGCACGCGCCCTTTACAACGCGATCCTGCGCGATTTCCCGGACAACCAGCCGGCCCGCCAGGCCCTGGGCGCCCTGCCCCGCCGCGCCGCCCCACCGGGGGCCACGGTCCGGGCGCTGATCAACCTGCACGCCAGCGGCCAACACGCCAGACTTGCCCTCGAGGTCGAGGCCCTGCTGCGCCAGTACCCGGATGAAGCGCTCTTGTGGAACCTTTACGGCAGTACCCAGCGCTCGCTTGGCAGGATGGCCGCGGCGCTGCGCAGTTTTCAGACCGCCGCCACCCTTGCCCCCGAAGCGGCGGACGCCCCCTACAACCTCGGCGTCACCCTGCAATTGCTTGGCCAACTTCCCCAGGCCGAAGCCGCCTACCGCGACGCCCTGCTGCGCCAGCCCGGCCATGTTCAGGCGCAAAGCAATCTCGCCGTGGTCCTGCATGCCTCGGGCCGCTATGCCGAGGCCGTCACCGCCCACCGCGCCGTACTGAGCCAGCACCCCGATCTGGCCGAAGCCCATTACAACCTTGGCCTGTCGCTCAAGGAACTGGGCCAGCCTGACGAGGCCATTGCCGCCAACCGCGCCGCCCTGCAGCACGATCCCGGCCACGCCCATGCCGCCAACAACCTTGGCCTCCTGCTGCAGGATCAGGGGGATCTGCCGGCCGCCGCCGCAGCCTTCGACCGGGCCCTCGCCCTGAACCCCGACTATTATGACGCCTTCTTGAACCTGACCACCCTGACCCCGCCCGATCCTGACAGTGCCCGCGTCCAGCACATGCAATCGCGTTACGCCAGCGACGCTCTCAGAGATGTCGACCGCTGGCGGCTGGCCTTTGCCCTGGCCCGGATCTATGATCGGCAAGGCAACCTCGCCCGCGCCTTCGCCTGCCTCAGCGAAGGCAACACGCTGCGCAAACGCCAGCTTGGCTATGACATCGCCGAGGACCGCAGCCGGTTCGGCGCCCTGCGCGCCGCCGCCCCTGCGCTGCACCGTGCCGCCCTGACCGCCGGCCCCATCGCCACAACGCCGATCTTCATCGTCGGCATGCCGCGCTCGGGCACCACCCTGGTCGAGCAGATCGTCTCGGCCCATCCCGAGGTGGCCGGCGCGGGCGAACTGGCTTACGTCCACCGGCTTGGCGCGGCCCTCGCCCTCGGCGAAACCCCGGCCACCCCGGAAACCCTGAAAGGCTTCCGCGATGCCTATCTGTCGCGCCTGACCGAACATTCCGGCGGCAAAGCCTACACCACGGACAAGATGCCCAACAACGTCCTGTACCTCGGCCTGATCCTGAACGCCCTGCCCGAGGCGAAAGTGCTCCACGCCATCCGCGACCCCGCCGCAACCTGCTGGTCGAATTTCCAGCAGAATTTCACCGCCAACCAGATTGGCTATGCCTTTGATCTGCACGACCTTGTGGCCCGTTACCAGCTCTACCACAGCCTGTCGCAGCACTGGACCAGCCTCTATCCCGGCCGCATCCTGACGGTGGATTATGACGCCTTGACGGCGGACCAGATCGCCCAGACCCGCCAGCTGATCGCCAGCCTCGGCCTGCCATGGGACGACGCCTGCCTGAAGCCCGAAGCCAACACGCGCGCCGTGAACACCGCCTCCAACCTGCAGATCCGCAAACCGGTCTATCAAGGCAGCTCACAGGCCTGGCGGCGCTACGAAGCTTTTCTCGACGGCGCGTTTGACGCCCTGCCCGCCAAACCCTGACGCACCCCCGTAGGGCTGGGTTCGCCCCGCCAGATGCACCGGGACCGGTGGTCAGGATCGAGCCCAACTTGTCGGTGATCCTGTCGGGTGCTATGGCCAGCGAACATCGGGCAGGGATCCTGCATTGGAATGATCACGTGGCACATACCAACAAAGTCATTCGATCGATCAATCGGGATGGTGAAACCATCTGCGTAGACATTTTCGTTCGCCCCGACGGCACTTACGGGTTTGAAGAGTATCGCCGTGATCCCGAAGATGGACGCGGGTGGTTCGCCATTGGCCGCTATGCCACGAAGGCGTTCAGCAGCCCGGATGAAGCGTTGGCCGCAGCAAGAAAGGCCGTATCCTGGCTCAACGACAGGATTTTGGAATGACTGCTCCGTCCGCGTGTCAAATGCGGCGTGATGACCTGCGGCCAGCCTTGATTGCCCGGTGGGCCGATTTCCGTTAGAAGCCGCATTCCTGACGGCCGTCCCAGTGCCGCGCAACCGCATGACCGCTGCGAGCTTTGCGGACGTGATCTGGTAGAATGGTTGCACTGGCTGGCTCCCCTGAAATACATTTGGATGCAACAGGGTGAGCGCTGGGTCGGGTGTGTGGGGTTGAAATGGCTAGCAACGACGACCATGCCGCAGTGCAAACCTATCAAAGCTTGATGGTCGAGGCCAAGGCACGTGCATTGAGCATAGACACACTGACGCGTGATCAGCGCGGCATTCCGTCTCCTCTAATACACGAGTACGGCGTTCTCCAGATCCGGATGCTTTGCGAGATCATCGGCTTGGGCTGTCTCGTCGCGCACGGCGACCTCGTCAAACAATCTTCGCACCTAGTGAAGAAGGCGTATAAGCCCGGCGAAATATTTGCGGAGCTTGAAAAACTGCATAGTGACTTCTTTCCCGTGCCAATGCGCCCTGAGAAAACGGAGGCGGGTTGGCATATGGCGGATTACACCGGTGGACCGTACGCAGCGAAATCGGAAATCATTAAAATCTGGAATAGTTGCGGTGACATCCTGCATCGAGGTTCGCTAAAGCGTTTGGTGAAGGAGCAGAACCCAGTTCAAAAGGACTTTTCGGATTTGAACCAATGGGGTCAGAAGATTCTGAACCTCCTGAGCAACCATCGCATCTTGAGAGAAAACCGACGCCAGGTCATTGTGACGTTCCTGCAAGTCGACGACCTCAGCGGGACTGTACAGGTTGTAATTGCGGAGACGCCTGATGCTGAGCCGGAAGGAGCGGCCTGAGCATTGAATTCTCTGACCAACATAAGACCGATAACACGTCCTGAGCGCGTTATACCAAGGTCAGCTTCGTCCGCACAACCGACCCTCAAACCCAGTCAGCCTCAATCTGAACCTTGCTCACAGCTCTCCAGTTGCGACTCATTCGCAACGTGCTTTCATTCGGGTTAACGGAAATCACCAACCCATTGAACCAGAACGATTTTCAAAAGTTTTCACATGTGAACGCCGGCTCTTAACCCCGGTCAACCTTTCCAGTATAACGCGGCGATGACCCAGAACCCGCCCAACCTCCGCCCCGACCTCGCCCGCTCTCTCGTCCTCGATCTGCGGCGGGCCCGGACGGATGGGACCAGCCAGCCCACCATCGGCATGGTGTCCCTCGGCTGCCCGAAAGCTCTGGTGGACAGTGAACGCATCCTGACCCGCCTGCGGGCCGAGGGTTACGCGATCTCTCCCGATTACCGTGGCGCCGACGCCGTGATCGTCAACACCTGCGGCTTTCTCGACAGCGCAAAAGCCGAAAGTCTGGAAGCCATTGGTGAGGCGCTGCAGGAAAACGGCCGGGTGATCGTGACCGGCTGTCTCGGGGCCGAACCCGACTACATCACCGGCGCCCATCCCCGCGTCCTGGCGGTGACTGGCCCGCATCAATACGAGGCAGTGCTGGACGCGGTCCACAATGCGGTGCCGCCGTCGCCCGACCCGTTCATCGACCTCTTGCCCGCAACCGGCGTCACCCTGACCCCGCGCCATTACAGCTACCTCAAGATCTCCGAGGGCTGCAATCACAAGTGCAAATTCTGCATCATCCCCGACA
>JBDTQR010000024.1:0-29981 GCA_039932095.1 bacterium
ACTGCCACATGCCGCGTCGCCGGTTCATCAAACGTCGACGACACAACCTCGCCCTTGACCGAACGCTGCATGTCGGTCACCTCTTCCGGCCGCTCGTCGATCAGCAACACGATCAGGTAACATTCCGGGTGATTGGTCGCGATAGAATGCGCGATGTTCTGCAACAGCACGGTTTTCCCGGTCCGCGGCGGCGCCACGATCAACCCACGCTGGCCCTTGCCAATCGGCGCCACCAAGTCGATGATCCGCGCCGACCGGTCCTTGATCGACGGGTCCTCAACCTCCATCTTGAACCTTTCATCCGGATAAAGCGGCGTCAGGTTGTCGAAATGCACCTTGTGCTTGGCCTTCTCCGGATCATCAAAATTGATCCGCGTCACCTTGGTCAGGCAGAAATAGCGCTCGCCTTCCTTCGGCGCCGCAATCACCCCCTCGATGGTGTCACCGGTGCGCAGCGAAAACACCCGCAGGATCTCGGGACTGACATAGATATCATCCGGCCCCGGCAGATAGTTTGCAGAGGGTGAGCGCAGAAAGCCAAACCCGTCCTGCAACACTTCCAGCACGCCGTCGCCGCCAATTTCCCAGCCTTCCTCGGCATGCTCCTTCAAAAGCGAGAACATCATCTCGCCCTTGCGCATCGAAGGCGCGTTCTCGATCTCCCATTCCTCGGCCATCGCCAACAATTCGGCGGGGGTCTTGGCTTTCAGGTCGGCCAGATTCAAATGCTCAACGGTCATGAGGGATCCTTGGGGGCGAGCACCGGTCCGGCCGGGCATCAGCGAAATATACATGGAAAGCGTTATGGCCGGATGGCCGCGCTGTCGGTCAGCTAAGGCCTCCGCCGCGCAAAGTCAACCGTTTCAGAACTTGACGATCACAGAAGCGACAATCACCACCAGCAGCACAGTCGGCACCTCGTTCATCATCCGGTACTGCCGCCCGGTCATCCGGTTGCTGCCGGCCACAAAATCCTTGCGTCGCGCCCCCAGCCAATGCTGAAACCCGGTCATCGCGATAACCGACGCCGCCTTGGTCCACGGCCAGACCTGCCCCCAGTCGACAATCCCCGGCGTGAATACCAGACACAATCCGAACAGCCAGGCCGCGATCGAGGCCGGCCCGATAATCCCGCGCAGCAACCGGCGTTCCATGGTCTGGAACATCGCATCCGTCGCCGACCCCGCCTCGACCTGCTCGACATGATAGACAAACAACCGCGGCAGATAGAACAGCCCCGCCATCCAGGCCACGACCGAAATCACATGCGCCGTCTTCACCCACAGATACCAGCTGTCCAGAAACTCGCTCATCCGCCCCGCCTCTCTTCTTGTTAAAGTATATATAAAGAAAAGAATGATGATGAGGTAGGGACAGTGGATAACAGAATTGTTGTCGTTCTCCTGCCTTTTGTTCACAGCAACGCCGCTGGGGACAAGTCCTGTAGAACTGTTTAAAACCTTAAACTGGAGTGTCTAACCCATTATAATGCCACAGTTCCATAGCCGCAATCGATGCGATGCAGTCCCGGGATGACTTGTCCCGCCTCCCTGAAGAACCCGGTCATCCCCAGCTACGCCTGACGCTTGTCCCATTGTGGGCAAGCCGCCTCCGCCCTTGACAATCAATCCCCGAAACGGCCCCTCTTGCCGCAAGACCCCGGTTCTCCCGCTATCCGACCGCAAGAACAAAACCAGATTTTCCACAGGCCTGCCCCCAATGCCCTTGAGCCCCCTGCTTCTCGCCTCCGCCAGCGAAATCCGCCTGTCCCTGCTGCGCAGCGCCGGTGTCACGGTCACCGCCCAGCCGGCCCGCATCGACGAAGACGCCATCCGCGCTGCCCTCGACGCCGAACAGGTCAAACCCCGCGACATCGCTGATACCCTCGCGGACCTCAAGGCCCGCAAACTCGCCGACCGCCATCCAGATACCCTCGTCCTCGGCTGCGACCAGATCCTCGCTCTGGCCGACAAGGTCTGGTCCAAACCCACCGATCCCGCCGACGCCCGCCAGCAGTTGCAAACCCTGCGCGGTCAGACCCACCAACTCCACTCCGCTCTCGTTCTCTACCACCAGACCAAACCGATCTGGCGTCACATCGGCAGCGCCAGCCTGACCATGGCGCAATTCTCCGACAGCTATCTCGACGCCTATCTCACCCGCAACTGGCCGGCCATTGCCAGTTCGGTCGGCGGCTATCAGTTGGAGGGTGAAGGCATTCGGCTTTTCACCAAGATAGAAGGCGACTACTTTACCATTCTCGGCCTGCCACTCCTGCCGCTCCTGTCCTATCTCGCACTCAGAGGGTTCATCGCATCGTGACCGACCTGCCCCGTATCCCGCTCGCCGGCGTCATCGGCCAGCCGATCGCCCACAGTCGCTCGCCGGCCCTGCATGGTTACTGGCTGAAACGCTACGGGATCAGGGGCCATTACATTCCGATGGACGTGGCCCAGAATGATCTGCGTCAGGCGTTGGAATTCCTGCCGAAGGTCGGCTTTGTCGGCCTCAATGTCACCATTCCGCACAAGGAAACCGTGCTCGCCCTTGCCGATGTCGTGACCGACCGTGCCGCGTTGATCGGCGCCGCCAACACGCTGATCTTCCGCAAGGATGGCAAGATCCACGCCGACAACACCGACGGCGCAGGCTTCACTGCCAACCTGCGCCAGCACGCGCCGCACTGGAACCCCAACGCTGGTCCCGCCGCGATCTTCGGCGCCGGTGGTGCCGCCCGTGCCGTCATCGCCGCCCTGATCGAACTGGGCGTCCCTGAGATCCGTCTGGCCAACCGTACCCGACCGCGGGCCGAGGCGTTGCGGACCGATTTCGGTGCCCGCGTCCATGTGTTCGACTGGGTGCAGGCGGGCGCGATGGTCGAAGGCGCGGCCACGCTGGTCAACTGCACCTCGCTCGGCATGACCGGCAAACCCGACTTCCATGTGCCGCTCGATGCCCTCCAACCCGGCACTCTGGTCACCGACCTCGTCTACACCCCGCTGATGACCCAGTTCCTGATCGAGGCGCAGGACCGCGGCGCCCATGTCGTCGACGGTCTCGGCATGCTGTTGCATCAGGCCGCTCCCGGTTTCGAACGCTGGTTCAACCACCGGCCAGAGGTGGACGACGCCACCCGCGCCGCCGTGCTCGGCTTATGACGCCGTTCAAACTTGGCCTGACCGGGTCCATCGGCATGGGCAAGTCCACCACCGCCGCGCTGTTTGCTGCCGAAGGCGTCCCGGTCTGGGATGCCGACGCCGCGGTTCACCGGCTTTATGCCGCAGGTGGCGCCGCCGTTGCACCGGTCGCCGCCCTGTTCCCCTCTGCCCTGCACGACAACGCCATCTCCCGCCCTGCCCTTAAATCCCTCATTGCCGCCGACCCCGGCGTCCTGCCGCGTCTCGAAGCCGTCGTGCATCCCCTCGTCGCTGCCGACCGCGCCAGATTTCTGGCCGCCACCAAAGCCGACCTCGTGGTCCTCGACATCCCGCTCCTGTTCGAAAACGGCAGTGAAAGCGCCTTTGACGCGACCCTGCTGGTGACCGCCCCGCCCGATATGCAGCGTGCCCGCCTGCGTGCCCGCCCCGGCATGACCGAGGCCCATCTGCAAACCATTCTGGCCCGCCAAATGCCCGACCCCGAAAAGCGCAAACGTGCCCGCCATGTGGTCGAAACCCTCGATCTTGCCTCGACGACCGCCTATGTCAAAGCCCTCATCCGCCATATCAGAGCCGAAAATGCGTGAAATCGTCCTCGATACCGAAACCACCGGGCTAGAGCCCGCCACCGGCGACCGCGTCGTCGAAATCGGCGCGGTGGAACTGATGAACCACATGCCGACGGGTCAGACGTACCACCAATACATCAACCCCGAACGCCTGATGCCGAAAGAGGCGTTTGACGTGCATGGCCTCGGCGACGATTTCCTGCGCGACAAACCGCGCTTCCGAGACATCGCCCCGGCGTTCCTCGCCTTCATCGGCGACGCCACACTTGTGATCCACAACGCCCCGTTCGACATGAAATTCCTCAACCACGAACTCGCTGCCGCTGGCCACGCCACTATGCCGATGACCCGCGCCTTCGACACCGTCAGCCTCGCCCGGCAGAAATACCCCGGCTCGCCCGCCAGTCTCGACGCCCTGTGCCGCCGCTTCGGCATCGACAATTCGATGCGCGAAAAGCATGGCGCATTGCTCGACAGTGAGATCCTTGCCGAGGTCTACCTCGAGCTGATCGGTGGCCGCCAACCCGACCTCACCCTGAATCCGGTCATTCAGGTTGCAGGCGCCGTGGCTGAAGTCACCTGGCGCCCCAAACCACGGCCCGCCCCACTACCCCCACGCCTGACCGAGGCCGAAATCCTCGCCCATGCCGAATTCGTCCTGAAGCTCGGCGATGCGGCAATCTGGAAAAAACGGCTCTGACCATCTTGGCCCCTTGGCATTTCCGACAGGTCGGAAATCCAGACTCTGGCGCGCCCCGACCCTGACACGAGCCGGGCTCTGCCCTCGCTTTGGTCCTGCCCTTGAAAATGTTCCTGTTATGTTCTATATGACAGGAACCTGATCGAAGGGAGTTTTCAGATGGAAGACACCACTTTTGTCCTTCCCGTCACCGAACGCCAGCTGGCCTATGCCCGCGCTCTGGCGCTGCGCAACCAGGTTGTCCTGCCATGGCAGACCCAGCAAGACCGCCGCAGTCTGTCTGCCTGGATCGACGCGCAATCCAGACTGCAACCGGCGGCGCGGTCCGACGGTCGCCCCAGTTCGCGTCAGGTTGAATTCGCCGAGAAAATCGCCCGGATCAAGCATCGCGCCGTGCCGGATGAATGCTTCCGCGACCGCCAGCTGCTGTCACGTTGGATTGACAGCAATCGATAACAGCCAATGCAAACGGCCGGCCCCCTCAGGACCGGCCGCTGGTCGAAAGCCCTCCCGGCCTTCAGTTCGCGACAGCCGGCGCCGCAGGCTGCGCCGATGCGGCACGCCGGGTCATTTCCTGCCGGTAAAGCGCCATGAAATCGACGTTGTCGATGTTCAACGGCGGGAAGCCGCCATCATGGGTCACATCCGAAATGATCCGGCGGATGAACGGGAACAACATGCGCGGGCATTCGATCAGCAGAAACGGATGCAACTGTTCATCCGGCACGCCCTCGACCAGAAACACCCCGCCATATTCCAGCTCCATCAGGAACAGCGTCTCATCCGTCGCCTTGTTCTTCGAGGTCACCTTGAACTTGGCAATCACATCATACTGATGGTCGATCGCCCGCTTGCGCGCATCCAGCGACACCCCGACCTGAATGTCCGGCTGCATTTCGGTGCCAGTCAGACCCTTTTGCGCCACCATATTCTCGAAACTCATGTCCCGCACGAATTGTGCCAGAACCTGCATCTTGACAGCCGGTGCTGCAGGCGCTGCCGCGCCGTTTCCGTTGCTTTCCTCGGCCATCATAGCCTCCCGTTGAATTCGAACGTCACTTTCTAACAGGCGATCAGTCCCTGGTCCATCCCGAAGGCAACCGCGGCTGCTCAACCTCCACCGCCGTTCCCTCCACCACATCGACCGGTGCCGCCCCGGCCTGCACCACCTGCACCCGCGCACCGACCAACTGCATCACCAGCCGCCGGACTGCCGGCACCATCAGCGCCAGGCCCGCAAGATCGCTCAAGAATCCTGGCAGGATCAGCAACACCGCCCCGACCACCGTCAGCCCGGAATGCGCCACCACCGCCAGCGAAGCCCGCGACAGCACCTGACCGCGCAGCGCCTGCACCGTCTGGCTGCCCTGCCAGCGCAATACCAGCACTCCGGCCAACCCGGTTCCAACCACCAGCGCCAGGGTTGCCAACACGCCGATCCACGACCCAACCACGACAAACGCCGCGATTTCAGCCAGCAGCCACAGCATCATCCCAACCAAAACCCGCATAACAGCTCTCTCCAGCGGCAAATTGCCCTCACAGGTGGACTTGGCCCCCCCTAGCCCTTACATAGGCATCAACCGCATGAAATACCAACCACGGGCTCCCCGCCCTCCTGAGGTACCGCATGAACTCTTCCCTGATCCAGCTCCTAGTCCTTGCCGGGGTCGCCGTGTTCCTCATTCTCAAACTGCGGTCCGTCCTCGGCACCCGCGAGGGCTTTGAACAGCCCAACGTGCCCGCCGACGACCTGCGCCCCCGCCCGAAATTCGAGGTGATCGAGGGAGGGCCGGACCGCGACATTTCCGACAACACCTCCGATCCCGCCGCCGTCACCGCGCTGGCCGCGATGAAGGCCGCCGAACCCGCGTTCAACGTCACCGACTTTCTCAAAGGCGCCCGCTCGGCTTATGAGATGATCGTGGTTGCCTTCGACAAAGGTGATATCGACCGCATCCGCCCCTTCCTTGGCGACGATGTGTTGAACACCTTCACCACCGCCATCGCCGACCGTGCCTCCCGTGGCCTGACCATCGACTCCACCTTTGCCGGGGTCCGCGAAGTGACCCTGACCACCGCCAGCTTCGATCCGGTCAGCAAACTGGGCGAGGTGACGGTCCGCTTCACCGGCGAGCTCAGCCGCGCCGTCCGCGACAGCACCGGCAGCGTGGTCGAGGGCAGCCCGACCACCATCATCCGCCAGCGCGACACTTGGACTTTTGCCCGCAAGATGGGTGCCGGCGATCCGAACTGGCAGCTGACGGTCACCGGCGACTAGGCCCCAGGGGGAATGCGTGCCGCGCTGCAAGCAATCTGCCTCGCTCTGGTCCTGATGACAACGGGCCCTGCCACAGCACAGGTGTTCGACTTCGAACAGCTCACCGGCTGGGCCGAGGATGATCATCTCGCCGCGCTGACGGCCTTCCGCGCCACCTGCGATCTGATGACCAAACCCGACTGGACCACGGTCTGCCACATCGCCAAGACCGTCGACGACAACCCCGCCGCCGCCCGCGCCTTCTTCGAACTGCTGTTCAAACCCACCCTGATCGGCACGCCCCCCGCCCTGTTCACCGGCTATTATGAACCGGTGCTCGAAGGCTCGCCGGTCCGCACTCCGCGCTTTGCCTGGCCGATCTACCGCCGCCCGCCCGAACTGCGCGATGGTGCCGTCTGGTACGACCGCGCCACCATCGACAGCGGCATCCTGCGCGGCCGTGGCCTCGAAATCGCCTGGCTCGATGACCCGGTTGAGGTGTTCTTCCTGCATATCCAAGGCTCTGGCCGGATCGAGATGAACAATGGCACCACAATCCGCGTTGGCTACGCCGGGCGCAATGGCTACGCCTACCGCTCGGTCGGTCAGGAACTCATCCGCCGTGGCGTGTTCAGCAAATCACAGGTCTCCGCCGAAACCATCCGTCGCTGGGTCCGCGCCAACCCCGCGGCCGGCATGGCGCTGCTGAATTTCAACCCGTCTTACGTGTTCTTCCGCAAACTCGGCACCATGCCGGAAACCCAGGGTCCGATTGGTGCCATGGGCCGCTCGATCACCACATTGCGCTCGGTCGCCATCGACCCTGACCACATCCCGCTCGGCGCTCCGGTCTGGGTAGAGAAATCCGGCGCCAACCCGATCCACCGTCTGATGATCGCGCAAGACACCGGCGGCGCGATCAAGGGCGCCCAGCGTGCCGACATCTTCTTCGGCACCGGTCCTGATGCCGGCCGCGCCGCAGGCTCGGTCAAGGATGGCGGTCGCCTCCTGATGCTGCTGCCGATCGACCGTGCCTACGCCATGCTGCCCGATTAACCCATGGCCCGCCGCCGTTCGCTCCACCCCGATGAAGAAGACCTCTGGCAAGCCGTCGCCCGCACGACACGGCCGATGCACCCGGTCAACCAGCGCCGAAAACTGGACGCGCCACCGCCGGCCCCGGTCCAGGTCAAGGCAGCCGAACCCCTGGCCCGGCTGCCGATGTTCCGGCTTGGCGAAAAGGCCCGCCTGCAACATCGCCATGACCTCGCCCCCAGCCTGCCCGACAGTCTGACCCAGGCTCCCGTGCTGATGGACGCCAAGGCCCATACCAGAATGACCCGTGGCAAATTGCAGCCCGAAGCGCGGATCGATCTGCATGGCATGACCTTGGCAGAGGCCCATCCCGACCTGATCCGTTTCATCCTCAACGCCCAGAGCGCCGGATTGCGGCTCGTTCTCGTCATCACCGGCAAAGGCAAACCCGGCCCCGACCACGGCCCGATTCCGCAACGCCTTGGCGTCCTGCGCCATCAGGTGCCGCAATGGCTGCGTCAGGTCCCGCTCGGCCCAGCCGTACTGCAAATCACCGAGGCCCATCTCAAACACGGCGGCTCCGGCGCCTACTACGTCTATCTGCGTCGCAACCGCTGACCAAAGCCTAAAATTCAACTATTATTTCGCTTCATCTGTCCTCAAATATCCTCGGGCGCGTGGGGGTGGAAACCCCCACTTGGTCCAACCAGCGCCACGGCGGCCAAATGTTAACGACAGGACAAATTCTCAAACTCACCCATTCATAAAGAACAATTTCAAAAGCAGTCCAGATCTGGACACTCAGTTCAGCGCCACGCCGGTCATCGGCTGCAAGATCACCCGCGTCGCGTTCTGCACCGTCAGGACCGCCCCCGGCAGCAACCCGATCCGCGCCCGCCGGTCCTGCTCGAACGCACCCTGAATCTCGGCGATCCGGTCGATCAACAAGATCAGCGCGGGCGAGTCGCCCAGCACGAAATGTCCGGCCCCCTTCACAAACTCGCCAACATCCAGAAACGTCACCTTCAGATCGGCAACCCGCGCCACATCGGTCAACGACCCCAGCCGCGACGCCTGCCCCGACATCGCCGCCGACATCCGCAGAAACTTGTCGCGGTCCGAGCCAAAGATCACGAATGGCTGCGGCAAGGTGCCAATCTCATGCGCCTGCTCGCGAAACACATCGACATCGATATCCGGCGAAATCAGGATCACCCCGCCCAACAGCCCCAAGGTCCGCCGATCCCCCCTGATCGCTGCCGAACGCAGCGCCTCCATCGTCAGGTCCGCCCCCATCGAATGCGCCACCAGCAGGATCCGTTTCGCGCCGGCCCGCGCCACCTCATGGATCAGCTCTTCCAGCCCATCGCGGGCGAACAGCGCCGAGTCGCGGTCATAGGCATAGCCCAGCGGCTTGCCCGCCGAGGGCCAGGAGTACAAGACCACGGTGTCCGGCAGCTTCAGGTCATGGGCAAACTGCGCGATCCGGTACACCCCTTCGGCAAAATTGGTGTTGTAGCCATGGACAAAGATCACCGCCTCCCCATCCGTCGCCGCCAGCTGCCGCCGCAGATCGGCCTGAAACGCCGCCGGCGTCTGATAAACCTGCTCCGCCGTCGTCACGAAATCCCGGCGCGGGTCCACCGTCTGACCCCATTTCGGCCAGTTGATCTGCCCCACCGTCCGCTCTGGCGGCACCGACACATCATATTGCGCGAAATGCACCTCTTCCGACCGGTTGGCACCAAACGCGCCGCCCTGTTCCTGCTTGCGCGTGGTGCCGATGAAAATGTTCTGCACCGCCCCAACCGTGGCCCCCGCCGGGTCCAGCATCACCGCGCCCCGCGGCGTGCAAGCGACCAACAACACCAGACAGGCTATCAGAACCCGCGGCGCAAAAGTTAATTTCAGCCTAACAAAATATGCAAAACCCAGCGGTTTCAAAGGCTTGCCAAGGCGTGCACACGTGCACACCCCTCAAAGCACATAGCGCGACAGATCGGCAGACCGCGACAATTCCCCCAGATTGGTCTCCACAAACGCCGCATTGACGACCACCACCTCACCCGACCGGTCCGGCGCCGAGAAACTCAGCTCCTCGAACACCCGTTCCATAACAGTATAAAGCCGCCTCGCCCCGATATTCTCCACCGCCCGGTTCACCTCGGCGGCAATCCCCGCCAGCGCGGCAATCCCGTCCGCAGTGAAACTGACCGCCACCTCCTCGGTCGCCAGCAGCGCCGAATATTGCCGGGTCAGCGCATTGTCCGTCTCGGTCAGGATCCGCACGAAATCCCCCTCGGTCAACGCCTGCAACTCCACCCGTATCGGCAAGCGCCCCTGCAACTCCGGCAGCAGGTCCGACGGCTTGGCAATGTGAAACGCGCCAGACGCGATGAACAGGATATGATCCGTCTTGACTGGACCATATTTGGTCGAAACCGTCGTCCCCTCGATCAGCGGCAACAGATCGCGCTGCACCCCCTCCCGCGAAACATCGGCCCCCCGCGCGTCGGCCCGCGCACAAATCTTGTCGATCTCATCCAGAAACACGATGCCATTCTCCTGCACCGCCTCCAGCGCCGCTGCTTTCACCGTCTCATCATCCAGCAGCTTGTCGGCCTCCTGCCCGATCAGCAGCTCGAAGCTGTCCCGCACCGTCACCTTTTTCTTCGCGGTCCGCCCGCCACCGAACGCCTTGAAGATGTCCTGCAGCCCCTGCATCTGGATCTCTTGCCCGCCGCCCATCATCATCGGCATCGACGGGGCAGGATCGGCCAGCTCCAGCTCCACCACCGTATCATCCAGCTCGCCACGCTTCAGCTTGCCCCGGAACAATTCCCGGGTCTGCTCGCGCGCATCCTTGCCCGCCAAAGCCTCGATCACCCGCTCTTCCGCCGCTTTCCGCGCCTTCGCCGCGACCTCCTCACGCATCCGGGCGCGCGTCTCCACCAAAGCTGTGTCCACCAGATCACGGACGATGCTCTCCACATCGCGGCCGACATAGCCGACCTCGGTGAACTTGGTCGCCTCGACCTTCAGGAACGGTGCGCGGGCCAGCTTGGCCAGCCGCCGGGCAATCTCGGTTTTACCCACACCGGTCGGCCCGATCATCAGGATATTCTTGGGATAGACCTCATCGCGCAAATCGTCGCCCAGCCGCGCCCGCCGCCAGCGATTGCGCAAGGCCACGGCGACGGCCCGCTTGGCGTCATTCTGGCCGATGATATAGCGGTCAAGCTCGGAGACAATTTCGCGCGGGGTCAGATCGGTCATCATGCAGTCCTGTAGGGCGGAAGGCTGGTTTTGCCCGGAAAGCCGGGCAGTAGTGTCATGAGGACCGACCGCAGCCGGTCCCATTGCGCGCCGAGCAGCACGAGGATCAGGCCCAGCACCAAGATCGCATAGGCCGCTGATCCCGAGAATATCGCACTGGCCAGGATCACCGAATAGCCTGCGCCGGATACCAGAAACGACCGGCGGTCGATCACGATGGCGACCACCGCCAACACCAGCAGGAACGCCAGCAGCAATGCCTGCGCCCCGGCCCCGCCGGTTTTCAGCAGGTTCATCGCCACCGTATTCACAATCGCCGGTGCCGCCACGATATGCAGCCAGAACGCGGTGGACGAGCGGGTGCTGACCCGCATCGGGTCGGACAGGTCAAGCCGCATCGCCAACGCGAACACCACCAGCCCAAACACCACCGTCATCACCGACAACGGCCCGCTTTCATTGATCATCAGGAACCCGGCTGGAGTGTCGCCAAACATCCCTGCCGCCGTCAAACCGGACCACAGCGCCACAAACGCCGCAGCCGCGATCAGCGCCGCCGAGAAGGGCACGCGAAACACCGCATAGTACCCGGTCATCACCGCCGTGACCACCAAGGCCACCAGCATCACCTTGTCCGCCCCGCCGATCCCGACCAGAGCCAGTCCCAACACTGTGGCCGTCATCACGGTCATCACCGCCAAAGCAATCGACGGCGCCACCATCCGCCGGGTCAGGGTGAAGTACCGCGCGGTCAGGGCCAGTCCGGCCAAGGTGACCAACGACAGCAAAACCGTCGTCATGCCGGCGGGTGACTGCATGCTGAAGCCGAACAGCGTCGCCACCCCGGTCCAGCCGGTGAACAGGATCGACAGGCCGACAACCACGAAAATCTCGTTAAAGCCCTTGAACAGCACAAAAGGCTCTTCCACCGGCATCACGCCGTCCTTGGCGACCCGTCGCGCCTCGGCAAAAGCGATCAACTGCGCGGTCTGCGCCTCGGTCACGATGCCTTTGGCCACCGCCGCCCGCAAATCCTCCTGGGTCAGGTTCATTTCGCGATCCGTTCCACGGTGAGGGTGCCATTGGTGTAAACGCAGATATCCGCCGCAATTGCCATCGCCTTGCGGGCAATTTTCTCTGCATCGAAATCCGTCTCCATCAGCGCTCGCGCCGCCGCCAGGGCGTAATTCCCGCCCGAGCCAATCGCCGCCACATCATTCTCCGGCTCCAGCACATCGCCCGCGCCGGTCAGCACGAACAACCCCTCGCCATCGGTCACGATCAGCATCGCCTCAAGGTTCCGCAGATATTTGTCCATCCGCCAATCCTTGGCGAGGTCGACACAGGCCCGGGCCAACTGTCCCGGGGCCGCCTCCAGCTTTTTCTCCAGCCGTTCCAGCAGGGTGAACGCATCGGCGGTGGAGCCGGCAAAGCCGCAGACCACATCCTTGCCGCCCGGCGACAGCCGCCGCACCTTGCGCGCCGTGCCCTTGATGATGGTCTGGCCCAGACTGACCTGCCCATCGCCTGCCACCACCACCTCACCACCGCGCCGTACCGCCAGAATGGTCGTTCCGTGCCAGCCTGGGAATTTGTCGTCCGTCATAGCGCCTCCGGTCTTTGCCCCTATATGGTCCGGCCCGGGCGGCCAGACAACCCGGCCCAAGCAAAAGGGGCGCCCGACAGGACGCCCCTTCAACCAAATGGACAAGGTTCAGATCGACGCGTTGATCCAGTTGGCCAACGCGGCCTTCGGCGCAGCACCAACCTTGTTCGACACGACCTGCCCGTCCTTGAACAGGAACAGCGACGGGATGCCGCGCACGCCCAACATCGCCGGGCTGTCGGGATTCTCATCGACATTGACCTTCACGATCTTGATCTTGCCGCCCATTTCGGCGGCGATCTCTTCCAGAGCCGGGCCAATCTGCCGACACGGGCCGCACCACTCCGCCCAGAAGTCCACGACGACGGGAATAGTGGAATTGCGAACCTCGGCGTCGAAAGTTGCGTCGGTCACGGCGACGGTTGCAGCGCCCATGATGGTCTCCTGAAGCGGTGAATAGGCAGTCAACCTAAGTAGCCGCCGCCCCGCCGTCAAGGTGCACTGACACTATCCCTCGTAGTGCGCTGCAATGCCGCTATCACGATATCGCATGGCACCGGCATTAGGCGGGCTGTCCGGGTCCACAGCACCGCAAGGTCGATTCCCCGCCCCGGATAGACCTGTGTCAACAGCTGAAGATAGGCGCCAAGCTGCCGAAGCACCCCTTCCGGCACCAGGGCCACATCCTCGGGCACCACGGTATTGGACTTGAAATCGACGGCCAGCACCCGGTCATCGCCAATTACCAGCCGGTCCACCATCCCGAACACCCGCCGCTCCGCGAATGCGCCGGTGATCGCCACTTCTGCCAGTGTGCCCGGCGCGAACAGATGCGCCAGGTCCGGTGCGGTCAACACTGCCGCCGCTTCCGGCAAGACCGCCGCCCGCAACACCGGCTCGGGCACCAGAAAGTCCGCAAGACCGTCCCACTCCGCCATCGGCCGCCCCGCCAGATGCTGCAGCAACAGATGCACAGCCGAGCCGCGCACCGTGGCCGCCACACCTTCGATCAGATCAGGCTCCCCCGACAGCGCCTTGGCCCCGCCAAGGTTCGACGGCGACAGAACCTGCGCGGCAGGCGGCAGCACGGGCAGGTTCGGCAGCGTCAGATCGGCCACCGCTTCCGCAACAGACGGCACGGCGATCACCGCCTCTGGCCAATCCCCGGTCTCATAACGCAGCCCCGCCTCAAACGCCTCCGCGCGAACCCGCGCCATGCCCGCCGCCGCAATCGCATACCAGCTGGCGGGCTTGCTGACCGTCCCCGCCCCCCCGATCATCAACCAGCACCGGGCCCGCGTCATCGCGACATACAAAAGGCGCAGGTTCTCCTCCGCCTCCCGCCGGGTCTTGGCCTCGCGCAATGCCGCAATCAGCGGCGGGCTTTCAGCGGCCGGTGTCCGCCACAGCGCCTCACCACCTGCCGTCACATAAATCTCGTCGCGGTCCTGCAGCCGACGGTCCGCCGTATCCGGCAGGATCACGATCTCTGATTCCAGCCCCTTGGCACCATGCACCGTCATCACGCGGATGCGCTGCCCCGACGCCTCTGCCTGTCGCTTGATGTCAATCTGCTCGGCGTCAAGCCAGATCAGGAACCCGGTCAGGCTGGGCACCTCGCCCTGCTCATAGGCAAGCGCCTGATTGAGCAGTTCATCAATCCCGTCTGCCGACTCATCGCCCAGCCGCGCGATCAACCGCCGCCGCCCGTCATGCTGCACCAACACCCGCTCCAGCAGGTCATAGGGTCGCAGATAATCAACCCGGCCCCGCAGATCGATCAACAACTCCACCAGCCCGGCAAACTCGCCCGCCCGCGCCATCAGCGCATCGAAAAGCGAGTCCTTCCGACCCTGCGCCAGCGAAAACAGCTCTGCCTCGCTCAAGCCCGCCAAGGGCGATCGCATCACACAGGCCAGCGACAGATGATCATCCGGCGTGTCCAGAAACGCCAACAGCGCCAGCAGGTCCTTGACCGCCAGTTCCGCCCCCAGCTTCAAGCGGTCTGCGCCGGCAATCGGCAGACCGCGTTGTTTGCAGGCCCGGATGATCGCGGTGAACAGGGTAGAGCGGCGCTGCACCAGGATCAGAAAGTCGCCCGCATGGACCGGCCGCACCCCCTCACTGGTGACAATTGCCTGCCCTTGATCCAGCATTGCTTTGATCCGACCGGCAATCCGCTCCGCCAATACCGCCGCTGGATGCGTCGAGCTGATCAGGTCGACCGGGTCCTCGAAATTCTTGTCGACCGGGTCCTTGTCGCCTTCGATCAACGGCCAGATGTCCACCCGCCCCGGCAGCATGCCCCGAAAGGCGATGTGCGAAACGTCGGCCCCCAAAGCCGCCGTATCCAGCCCCTGCAACGCCGCATCGACGAAATCCAGTATCGCCGGGGCCGAGCGGAACGAATGCTCCAGCTTCAAACTCTGAAACGGCAGAGCCACGGCCTCAAATCGCTCGCGGAACGCTTGGTGCTTTTCGTCGAAAGCCGCCACATTGGCACCCTGAAACGAATAGATCGACTGCTTCTGATCACCCACCACGAACACCGTCCGCGCCCCGTCATGCGCGCCTTCGCCCGCCGTGAACTCGGCGATCAGCAACTCGATCACCCGCCACTGCGCCGGGCTTGTGTCCTGCGCCTCATCCACCAGCACATGGTCAATCCCGCCATCCAGCCGGTACAACACCCAGGCCGCCACCGAGGGGTCGGTCACCAACTGTGTTGCCCGGGCGATCAGATCGTCAAAGTCCAGCCAGCCAAACCGCGCCTTGCGTTCCTCATACAGCCGCAAGAACACCTCGGCGAACCGTCGCAAAGCTGCCGTCTTGCGCGCCGCCTCATAGGCCAGCCGCCGTTCCCGCGCTGCCTCCACGCGCTGCATCAGGTTTTCCAGCTGGGGCAGCACTTCGCCCAATTGCGCGCGGATGTCCTTGGTCGGAAAGGCACCGATCTTGGCGGCAAACGGTGCCTTTGCCGAGGCGCCAAACAGAAGAACCTGCTCTAACGTTGCCAAAGTTGCCATATCCGGCGACGCAAACTGCTGCGATGACAACAGGTCATAGGCCTTCACATCGGTCTTGGACCCGCCTGCCAGAACTCCCAGCAGCCGGTCCATCCACGCGGCCTCGTCGCCCAGAAACACCTCCGCCAGAATGGCCGTCGCAGATCCAACCGTCCCAAACGGATCACCATCACCGCCAAAACCGTCCCGCTTGCCGATGACCTGCTCGACCAATCCCATGAAGTCACCGGCGAACTCGGCCAGCCCGGCCACAGCCTCAATCGCCAGCCCGTCAGCCATCTCTTCCAGAATTTCCTGGCGCAACAGTCGTGCCGAGCGTTCGTCCAGCTCACCAAAACGCGGCGACACCCCAGCCTCCAGCGGAAACCGCCGCAGCAGCGTCGCACAGAAACTGTGGATGGTCTGTATCCTGAGCCCGCCCGGCGTTTCGATCGCCCGGGCAAACAACCGTCGCGCCTGGCGCAACTGGTCGGCATCGGTTTGGTCCGCACCCAGCGCGCCAAGGGCCACCCGCAAGGCATGGTCCGGCTTCATCGCCCATTCGCCCAGCGTCTGGAACAGCCGGTTCTGCATCTCGCTGGCCGCCGATTTGGTGTAGGTCAGGCACAAGATCCGCTGCGGCTCCACCCCTTGCAGCAGCAACCGCGCCACCCGGTTGGTCAGCACCCTGGTCTTGCCCGACCCGGCATTGGCCGACAGCCAGGTCGAGGAATTGGGATCCGAGGCGCGGACCTGCTTGGTTGAAGCGTCATCAGTCATCATCGCCCCCAACCCAGATCCCGACCGCCCGGTCCGACATCTGCCATTCGCCAAACCGCGAAAGGTGGTCGTAGTCCAGCGGATAGCGCGCCTCAAACACCGCCCGTCGTGCTGTATAGCCGGTTTCCAGTGTCTGATAGGCCGAAATCAACAGACAAAACCGCGCCCATTGTTCGTTAAGCTGTTCGCTGGTCACCTCATCCTCAACCGCCTTGTCACCGGAGCCCAACCCAACGTAGGAAATCCGCGCCACCTTTGACGGCCCCAGTTCGGCAAAGCCGCCACGCTCCGCCATTGCCGCCGCCAGCAACAACTGCTTGTCAAACGCCTCTTGCTGGGCCTTGGTCGGCGGCGATCCGGTCTTGTAGTCGATCATCTGCAGCCGCCCGTCCGGCAGCCGGTCAATCCGGTCCGGCGTGCCGAACAGGGTGAACCCGGTCCCCGACACGCCAATCGACCCCACCTGTTCCACCAGCACCGGCACCCCACCATATTTGCCGTCCTGCCGTAGCAGATGCCCTGCCGCCCGCTGCAGTCGCGCCAACCACAACACCCGGGCCGAAGGGAACGGCGTACCTTCTGCCAATGCTTCGGCCGCCGTCCGCATCAACCGGTCGTGCGCCGCTTCCGCCGGCTCCACTTCGGGCCGCTCTTTCACGAACCGCTCCAGAATCTTGTGCACGACCGTGCCGCGATCCCGGTCATTCGGCTGCTGGCGTAACGGGTCCAGCGGCTTGAGGTTCAGGATATACCGCGCGTAAATCGCATAAGGATCACGGATCAGGGTCGAAATTCGCGTCAAGGACAGTTTGTGGGGCCGCAGGCCAACCGGTGGCCGTGGCCGCGGCCTGACCGCAGGTGCCAGACGCGGATCGTTGCGCTGCGCCACAGATGGTAGGTCCAGCCTGTCCGCCATCTTCAGCCAGACCCGTCCGCGCTGCCGCATGGCGGCGAGTGCCTCTGGCCCGCCCTTGTCCGGCAGGCCCGCCAGCAGATTGCACAGCCGGTTCAGCCAGCGGGATGGCACCGTTTCCGCCTCGGCGTTGCGAACCGCGCGGGTCAACACCACGCTGCGCGCCGCAATCGCTTGTTGAAAGTCATGCGCCGCAAGGCCGATCTGCCGTTCTGGCAGCAACAGCCCGGCCTCCTTGCGCATCTTGCGATTCAACCACGGGTCAGGGTCGGCGGCGGCTGGCCAGACCCCATCGGTCAACCCGCCCAGCACCACGATGTCGGCATGCATCTCGCGTGCTTCACGGTGGCCATAGAATGCGACCAGCGGATGCGCCCCGCCCAACCCCCGCACCTCTCCTCTGGCGATCAGCGAGTCAAAGAATACCCGGTAATCCTGGGCCGACATTTCATCACCAAACGGCGCTTCGAGCCTGATTTGGTCCATCACAGCGGCAGCCGCAAACCCGGCCTCCGCCAGCCAGAGCGCGCCCGGATTGCCGGCCAGGGCTTCCGTGGCTGCAACGTGCCGCGCCACATGGGCCGACAGACTGACCTCACCGCTGGGTCCAAGCAACGCCATGACCTGCGCCAAAGCCTCCGCCCAAGGCAGACTGTCCTCACGGCCCGGCTTGCCTGCCCAATTCAGAATATCCTGTCCCGCTGGAAACGCAGGCCCGTTGCGCCGCAACTCCATCTCCAGCCGCCGGGTGAACAGCAGATGCTGCGGCCGGTCGCCGCCGGTTGCGGCCAGCGGATGTTTCAGCAGCGTCAGCAGGTGATCCCCGGTCAACGGCCCGCAAAACGCCACCGCGACATGCCGTAACAACCGCCCTGGGGCTGACAGCGCCAGCGGACTGCCTGCCGAATCATCCGCCGCGATCCCCCACCGCGCCAAGGCCGCCGCAACGCGCCGCGTCAGCCCACGGTCCGACGTGATCAACGCTGCCCGCTGCCCCCGAACGACAGCGTCGCGCAGGATCAGCGCCACCGTTACGGCCTCTTGCCTCGGATGCGAAGCCTCGACCAGCGTCAGCCCCGCCGTCGCCGGGCCAAGATCGGGCAGGGACTGCCCCTCAACCAGCCATTGATCCGTCACCGGGGCAGGGCGCAGGGCCAGCGACACCACCTGATTGCGCGCGGCATCGGCGACCTCTGCCGCGCGCCAGGGCCGAAACGCCGTAGGCGGCACGTCCAGCGCATCCATTAGCCGGCGAAAGCGGTACTGCGGGTGATCCTCGTCGGTCAGCGCCTCATTCATGCCACGCCAGACCGGCCCCGGCAGCCAGGGGTCGAATCCCGGCACCACCACCGCCCCGGTCGCAAGCCCGGCAATCGCCTGCATCAACAGCGCCGTCGTGCCGCGTGATCCGGTCGAGCCCGCAATCACCACCGGGTCCGATGGCGGCACCGCCTGCCAAAGCGCAGCCAGCCGCCGCACCGCCTCGCGCTGGCGAGACTGCGGATCGCCCTGTTCCAGACTGAACGGCGTTACGATTTGCAAGAACGCCTGAGTCCGCGCCCAATGCGCCGAATGGCCCGACACGTCCAGCGCGGCCAGAGCGTCGGGCGACACCGCCTCATCCTGCAACTCGGCAAACAGGTCAGCCAGACTGTCTGCCAGATCAAAGCGCGCCACCATCGGCGCCAGTTCCGGCTGCGCTCGCAGCAGCCCCTTGATCAGTTTAGCCAATTCCAACCGTCGCCGCAGGTCCGACACCTGCGGCGCAAACCCGGCCAGCACCGGGTCGGCCCCCAGTTCCGACACCACAAGTATCCTAGGCAAGAACCCGGCGCCCTCCGCCACCATGACCTGCGTCACCCTCCGCCGCATCCGTTGCGAGTTGACGTACAGCGCAACACGGGCCATCGCCTCGGGCGGTTGCCCCGCCAAACGCTCGCGCAACCCCAGCACCAGTTGGCTGGCAAAGTCGACGCCCGGCGGCAGGTAGAAAAGCTGCGGCTCACCCATCGGCCAACATCGCCTCCGCCAGTGCAATCCCTTCGGGCCGCCCGACATCGCACCACCGGCCCTGATGCTCCACGGCAAAGGCGCGGCCCGCAGCGATCATCCGGTCCCACAGCAGGTTCAGCGAAAACACCTCTTGCGGGATTGACGGCAAAAGATCGGTCCGGATGATCTGCGCCCCAAGATAGACAACCCCCGGCCGCCCATCTGCCCGCGCGATCCGCCCATCCTGATCCAGCAGGAAATCCCCCTTTCCATCATGACCCACCGCGGCCGCCAGCGGTGCGACCAGCAAAAGCGCGTCCATCGTGTCATCCCGCCACGCCGCACGCAGCTCGACCAGCGGGTTACGCCCGGTCCACACCGCATCGGTGTTCAGTGTCGCCACCGGGCTGCCGCCAAGCAACGGCATCGCCGCCCGCAGGCCGCCGCCGGTTTCCAGAATCCGCGCCCGTTCCCACGACAGCGCCACGTCCAGCCCGGACACGTGCCCCGCAATCTGGTCACCAAGGTAGTGCAGGTTCAGCACCCGCCGCCCCAGATCCGCCCCGTCGACCAGCGCCAAGGCGTGGTCCAGCAACGTCCGGCCGGCAACCGGAATCAGCGGTTTGGGCCGGTTCAGGGTCAAATTGCCCATCCGTTTGCCGAACCCTGCGGCGAACAACATCACTGGCATGTGCTGCATTGCGCCCGGATCCGGTCAAGGGTTGTGGGGGAGGGCTCTGGCAGCGTCGCACAGATCGCCCGCAATGCCGACAGTTCGGGCCGGGCGAGGTTGCGTTGCAACTGGCCCCAGACCCGGGGGATCAGCGCGACATAGCCGGGCTTGCCCGCGACCAGACACAGCCGCGCGAAAACTCCGATGATCCGCAGCGCGCGCTGGGCACCCAGGGCGGCATAGGCCGGCAGGAACGCCGCCGCCCCGCGCCCGGTCGCATCCAGAAAGCGGTGGATCATCAGGCGCTCGACCTCCGGGCCCACATCGCGCCGCGCATCCTGCAGCAGCGACACCAGATCATAGCCCGGCTGGCCGAGTTGCCCCAATTGGAAATCCAGCAACCCGACCCGCTGCACTCCCTGCCGTGAGGGCAACCACATCAGGTTTTCGGCGTGATAATCCCGCAGGATCATCACCCGCGGCCCATCGGCATAGCTCATCATTGTATCGGTCAACCCCGCGACAAACGGCCCGGTGTCGGGTTTTTCACCCGTCGCGGCATAGGAATACCACTGCAGAACCATGGCCGCCGCCTGTGCCCAATCCGCCGCTGAAAGGTCGGGCAGGGCCGGGGCCGGCGGGCTGGTCTGCAACCGCACCAGCACATCGACCGCCGCCTGATACAAGGACCCCTCCGCCGCCGGATCGTTTTCGATCAGCCGGGCAAAGACGCCATCGCCAAAGTCCTCGGTCAGCAGCAGACCCTGCGCCAGATCCTCGGCATGGATCACCGGCGCGGTCAGCCCGATGGCCAGAAGGTGCCGGTCAATCCGGGCGAAGTCGCCGACATCATCGCCAATCCCCGGTGGCGAATCCATCAGAATGCGGCTTTCCCCCGCCAGACTAAGCCGCTCATAGCGCCGGGCCGAGGCGTCTCCGGCCAGCGGCAGGCTATCCGCCCGGTCCCATCCGACCGAACCGAGCAGCCGCAGCCGCGCCGCCGCCCGGATTTCCGCCCCAAACGCCTGCGCAAGCCTCGCGGCCACTACGCCGCGTCCGCCAAGCCGAATCTCCGCCAGCCTCCCGTCCTGTGACGGCGCAAGGGTCAGCCGTATCGCCCCGACAGGCGCATGGTCGCCCAACCGCTCTGGCCATTCCACCAGACAGATCGCGCTGACAAAGGCATCTTCCAGACCCAGTTCCAGCGCCTCATCGGGATGGCTCAGCCGGTACAGATCGGCATGCCAGATCTCCACATCGGCGTCGTAGGTCTGGACCAGGGTAAAGGTGGGGGAGGGGACGTCCTCTTGCCGGCCCAACCGCGCCCGGATGACAGCCCGGCAGAAATGGGTCTTGCCGGCCCCGATCGGTCCGTCCAGCAGCACCACATCGCCAGCCCGCAACAAGGGTGCGAGGAATGCCGCCAGCCGGTTGGTATCGTCCTCGCCTTCTAGCTGGATATAGATCGGGTCAGTTGGGGCCATTCCCCTCTTTTAGAGGTTGCCGCGTCCACCGCAAGCATCCGCACTCAGGCCCGCTTCAACCCGCCGCCCTCTGCCACCACTTCCTTGGAGGTGCCACCGACATCACGGATGCAGAAGCCGGTCAGGGTGGCGCCACCGGACAATGGTGCAAACCGGCAATCGATCAGCCGCCCGTCCAGTAACCGCGCCTCGGCGCGCCACGCCGCGCGGTCGCCCTGATTGGCCGCGAAATCCTCCAGATCGTTCCACACGGTGCTGGGCGCGCTTTGGCGCCGCCACTGGGCACACAGGTTCCGCAGACTGGCGTCATCCAGCGACACTGATGGGTCATTGCCCCAGATCGGCGCATAGGCGGCGTTCGACATCACCAACTGCCCCGCCTCCGAGAACACCGCAATCGCCTCATCGACATGGTCAATCACCGACTGCCCCAGTTCCAGATCCGCACGGTAGCGCCGGGTCCGCAGCGTTTCACCCGAGATGTCCTCGATCATCAGGGCAATTGCGCCATTCGGATGTGGCCGCCCGATCACCCGGTAGGTCTGACCGCCCGGCAGGCTCCACGTCTCTTCATAAAGGCCCGAGGCCGCCGCCTTTTCCAGTTCCACCAATTGCCGCCGCCAGCCGCGATAATCCTTGGGCTCCGGGATCATGTTGCGATCGCGCATCGCGTCCAGCACCGAAAGCAACGAGGGCCGCATCGACAGGAAATCCACTGGCAACCCAGTCAGATCCAGCAGCGCCGGGTTGAATAGCTGCAACTGGCGCTGCTGGTCAAAGATCGCCAGGCCGACATGCAGATGCGCGAAGGTCTTGGTCAGCGTCTGCATGAAGTCCCTGAGACCGGTTTCCGCCTGCACCGCCACATCTGCCGGCAGCGCAAAGAACAGCCGCGCGTCACCTTCGCCAGTCACCGCCAGATCATACCACGCCACCCGCCCGCCGTTCAGCGCCAGCTTCTGGCGTTGCCCGATCAGATTTTGACTGCTCGCCACCCGCTCGAACAGGCGCGGCAGCGGCCAGGTCAGATCCTGACCGGTCCCGCCAATATCGCCAACCCGCAGCAGATAGGCGCTGTTGGCCCAGATCACATCACCGTCAAGCCGTTCGCGCCAGATCAATACCGGCACATGGGCCACGGCGGTGCGCAGAAACTCCAACTCGTCGTTCATCGCCCGGACCGCCATCAGGTCCTGACCCTGCGCCTGTGCATCGCTGTCGGGATCAACCAGCGACAGCCGGGTCAAACCACCGCGAACCTCGGCCTGCAGGATCATCGGGGCACCCTGATCGGGTACCGAGGCGAGGGTCAGCGACCCCTCCGCCGGAAGCCGGGCCAATTGCAATTCAAACTCCGGGAACAGCACCGCCATATAGGCCAACACCTTCAGCCATGGCCCACCCAATATGGGCGAGGCCAACAGCAGCGCTTTGGCGGAAGGTGTGGTGTCAATCAGCGTTTCACCATCAAATAGAAACACGGTGGCACCGGTCACATCGGCAAAGATCGAAATCGGCAACGCCTTTGACCGCCGCTCGACGACAATGATGGCGACCGTACCAAGGCAACCCGCACCGGCCGCAGCGACCACGATAAAAATGCCGAACACCCAATCGAATGCCATACAAACCCCACACAACCTGACGGTGTGAGGCTTACCCTAGGGCTGTGTGAGTTAAGGAGTCGTTAACTATCAGGGTTAACGGACGCACAACCATAGACAATGTTACATAAAGATCACTCGCCTTATGATAGTATCGCTCTTTACAGGTCATTAACCTGATTGGAGCCCACCACAAGGCCCTCCGGCGCGCGAATCGCTGCCATCGGCCATTTGACTTCCACCACCGCACCACAGCGTTCTGGCCGCTCTTCGGGCGACAAGAACGGATCGGCGGCATTGGCAAAGGTCAGCTCGGCCCCCGTCCGCTCCAGCAGCGTCTTGGCAATGAACAGACCCAACCCCATGCCCTCGTAATCCTTGCGCAGGGTCGCATCCAGTTTGGTCTGGCGCTGTCGGACGAACGGGTCGCCGATCCGTCCGAACACCTGCAGCGGAAAACCCGCACCATCGTCGGTGATCCGCACCGCAATCTCTACGTCATCCCAGGTGACGTCGACCCAGACCTTGTGGCGCGAGAAATCGACGGCATTCTGCACCAGATTGCGCAAGCCGTGAATGACCTCGGGCCGCCGCAGGACATTTGGCTGTCTGCTCTGTCCAGGCTCGGGCAGATCGGAGAAAATCACCTCACGATTGCGCGCCAGATGCGGTTCCGCCGCCTCACGCACCACCGTTGTCAACGGCGCCTGCTTCAATTGCAGATCGTCTTTGCCAGCCCTACCCATCGACCGCAGAATATCCCGGCAGCGATCCGCCTGCTCCCGGATCAATCTCGCATCGTCCTGCAGCTCGCCTTGACCATTCAATTCGTCAATCATCTCGGTGCTGACCAGTTTGATGGTCGCCAGCGGCGTGCCCAATTCATGCGCCGCTGCCGCCACCACCCCGCCAATGTCCGTCAGCTTCTGCTCACGCGCCAAAGCCATCTGCGCGGCAAACAACGCATCCGACATCGCGCGAACCTCGGTCGCCACCCGCCGCGAATAGACCGACAAAAACGCAATCCCGATGATGATGGACAGCCAGAACCCGAACAGAAACAACGGTGGCACGGTCAGCGGCCGGTCACCGCCCCGGCTGAGCGGCAGGTTGAAATAGGCCAGCAGCGTCACAAGACAAATCGCCGTCAGCGCCACGACAATGGTTGATCGCAAGTTCAACGCATTTGCCGATATCGTCACTGGGGCCAGCACCAGCAACGCAAACGGATTGGTCAATCCACCCGTCGCCGCCACCAGCACCCCCAGCTGCATCAGGTCAAACAGCAGCATGAACAGCGCTTCGCTTTCCGACAGTCGCTTGTTTCCGGGATAGACCATGATGAAAACCAGATTGGCGATGATCGAGGCGCCGACCGCCGCCAGACAAATGCCATACGGCAGTTGCAGGCCAAAATAGGCCGGTGCGGCAATCAGCGCGCCGCTTTGCCCGGCTATTGCCATCCAGCGCAAATTGGTCAAAGTGCGCAGCCGTATCAGGTCACCGCTGCTGTCCCTCAGGCCCGAAAGCACGGTCTTGTGAAACATCTGGTGCCCTCTGGTTCGCCGCACGGATTGCGATTGCTGTGGTTTTGACCGAATAGTGCCCGCAATGAAAGGGGACAGGCCCATGACAAAACTCTACGCCACCGCGGGTGTCATCGCCATTGCAGCATTGCTCGGCTGGACCAGCTATCAGATCTATGCGCGTCAGGCCGCAGACAATTTCGCCGCCTGCCGCAGCGGCAATGTCGCCGGCGGTCCGATTGGCGGGCCATTCACCTTGACCGATGAAACCGGCAAAGCCGTGACCGACAAGGATGTTTTCACCAAACCCGCGCTGGTCTATTTCGGCTACGCCTCTTGCGCCGATGTCTGTCCGCTCGACAATGCCCGCAATGTCGAGGCCGCATCGCTGCTGGCCGCCAAAGGCATTGATGTCACGCCAATCTTCATCTCGGTTGATCCCAAACGCGACACTCCTGCCGCGCTGACCGAATATACAGATAACTTCGGGCCCAGCCTCGAAGGCCTGACCGGAACGCCAGAGCAGATCAAGACGGCAGCAAACGAGTACAAGGTCTTTTATCAGATCCCCGACAGTCCGGGGACCGATTATGAGGTGCAGCACACCACGATGACCTATCTGATGCTGCCGAAAACCGGTTATGCCGATTTCTTCCTGCGCGACGCCAGTGCGGAAGATATTGCCGAACACACTAGCTGTTTTCTGAAGGCAGGTTAAAGTCGTTGCGGGCAGATCGCCCAACCCAAATGGCGACGGAGGATAATCCATGACAGCAGACGTCATCGCAGACCTTGGCCCTGACCGCAGCCTGCTTTTGGTCGACGATGACGAACCGTTTCTCCGCCGCCTGGCCAAGGCGATGGAAAAGCGGGGATTTACGCTTGAAACTGCGGAAACGGTGGCAGCGGGAAAGATCATCGCCCATGACCGCCCGCCCGCCTACGCAGTGATCGACCTGCGGCTGGCCGACGGCAACGGGCTTGATGTGGTCGAGGCGCTTCACGCCCGTCGCCCCGATTGCCGCGTGGTCATTCTGACCGGATACGGCGCCATTGCCACAGCCGTCGCCGCCGTAAAAATCGGCGCGATCGACTATCTGTCCAAACCCGCCGATGCCAATGACATCATGAATGCCCTGCTGTCCAAAGCCGAAAGTCACCCGCCATTGCCCGATCAGATGATGTCGGCCGACCGGGTGCGCTGGGAGCACATTCAGCGAGTTTATGAAATGTGCGACCGCAATGTATCTGAAACCGCCCGACGCTTGTCGATGCATCGGCGGACATTGCAGAGAATTCTTGCCAAACGTGGCCCCAAGTAACCAAGATCGCTTGATCTATTCAACTGGCAAGCCTAAATGTCCTTAGGCAATAAAAGGACGGCCCCATGGATATTAATATCAACAACCTGTCTCTTAAAGAGTTAAAGGACCTTCAATCGCAGGTAGCAAAGGCCATATCGTCCTTTGAGGACCGCAAGAAAAAGGCGGCTCTGGCTGATCTGGAAGAAATGGCGCGTTCCAAAGGGTTTTCTCTGGCAGAACTGACAGGTACCGCGGTCGTCCGCAAACGCTCGCCGGCATCACCAAAATATGCCAATCCTGCCGACAGCACCGACACCTGGTCCGGCCGTGGCCGCAAACCGCGCTGGTTCGAAGCGGCATTGAAATCCGGCAAGCGCCCGGAAGATCTCGCGATCTGATCCGCCCCAACTGCTCAAAAGGCCGCCGCATCCAACGGCGGTCTTTTCATTTAGGCGCCACCGGTTTTTCCGGGCTTACGGGGCCATCAGCGCCAGCAACACCTCATGGCGCGCCACAAACGCCGCCCGTACCACCGCAGGCGGCCGTAGCCTGATCTCCAGCCCTCGCATCATCGCATCACTCGGCCGGCCAAAGAACCTGTCAGCCTCGGCTTCGGTAAAGCCGGCAATCTGCACCGCCTCCAGCCAGGCGGAAATCCTGTCAGCCTCCTTGATCGCCTTCTTCACCGCGACCGGCAACACCGCCGGCAGTCCAAACCGCAAATGCACCGCCGCCGTCAGCCGCAAGTCCATGTCACCATAGCCCGGCCCGACCGAGGCCTTGACCGGGCTGATCATGTCGCCGATCACATATTCTGGCCCGTCATGCAGCAGCGCCGCCAACCGCCACCGTACGGGCGGATCACCCAGTCGCCCGTATATCTCTTCGACCAGCAGCGAATGCTCGGCCACCGAATAGGGCCAGTCGCCCCGGGTCTGGCCGTTCCACCGCGCCACAAAGGCCAAGCCATGCGCGATGTCCTCGATCTCGATATCCACCGGAGTCGGGTCCAGCAGATCCAACCGCCGCCCCGACAACATCCTCTGCCAAGCCCGCGCCTGCCGCGCCATCGTCACCCCCTGTTGCCCGCTATGTGCCCGGAAAATGGAACCATTTTCCGCCCCAGCCGTTTCTTTCCTGAACGACATGCTACTCTGTTCAGGAGATTTTACCATGAACTCACTGCCAATTCTCGCCCTTGGCCTCGTCGTCAGCGGCTATAGTTATGCCACCGCCCAATTGAATGACCATACGATCCGCACACCGGAAACCCAGATCATCGCCTATTCCGCCCAAAAGACCGACGACGTCTTGGCGGACGCGCAAGACAGTCTCAGCGCCCCGCGCTGCGACCTCGCCGATGAACTTGCAGGCACATTGGAAGGCGACTTTCAGGAAAATGTCGTCAACACCAGCCTGCAAGCCGACGGTCTGGTGATGGACCTTTACGCCTCACCTGATCAAGGGACCTGGACCCTGGTTCACCGCGGCACCGATGGCATCTCTTGCGTTGTATCCTCCGGCACCGGCTGGACCACGCAGTCCATGCCACAAGATGTGCTGGCCAAGGTCGATCTGGCGACCTGATCCGGTCCGGCCAAGCGTTGCCCTCATACGACCGAAATGCTAAGGGCGGGAAACACCCAGATCCGGAGCAGCGCGACAATGGCCGACTACATCGTTAAAGATATCAAACTCGCCGACTTTGGCCGCAAAGAGCTGACCATTGCCGAGACCGAAATGCCCGGCCTGATGGCCTGCCGCGAAGAGTTTGGCACAACCAAACCGTTGAAAGGAGCCCGCATCGTCGGCTCGTTGCACATGACGATCCAGACCGCAGCGCTGATCGAAACCCTGACGGCCCTTGGGGCCGACGTGCGCTGGGCGTCGTGCAACATCTTCTCGACCCAGGACCACGCCGCCGCCGCCATTGCCGCCGGAGGCACGCCGGTCTTTGCCGTCAAAGGCCAGACCCTGGTCGAACATTGGGACTATCTCGACCGTTCCTTCCAGTTCCCGGAAGGCGCCAACATGATCCTCGACGACGGCGGCGACGCCACGCTTTATGTCCTCTTGGGCGCGCGGGTCGAGGCGGGCGAGACCGGCCTGATCGAAGTGCCGACCTCCGAGGAAGAAGAAGCCATCTTCGCCCAGATCAAGAAGCGCATGAAACAATCCCCCGGCTGGTTCACTAAGACCCGCTCCGCCATCAAAGGCGTGTCCGAGGAAACCACGACCGGCGTCCACCGGCTTTATGATCTGCACAAGAAGGGCCAGCTGCCGTTCCCGGCGATCAACGTCAACGATTCGGTCACCAAGTCGAAATTCGACAACAAATACGGCTGCAAGGAATCGCTGGTCGACGGCATCCGCCGCGCCACTGACACCATGATGGCTGGCAAGGTCGCCGTGGTCTGCGGCTATGGCGATGTCGGCAAAGGCTCGGCTGCCTCCCTCCGTGGCGCTGGTGCCCGCGTCAAGGTCACCGAAGTCGACCCGATCTGTGCCCTGCAGGCCGCGATGGACGGCTATGAGGTCACCCTGTTGGAAGATGAAGTCGCAAATGCTGACATCTTCATCACCACCACGGGCAACAAGGACGTCATTCGCATCGAGCATCTGCGCCAGATGAAGGACATGGCCATCGTCGGCAACATCGGCCATTTCGACAACGAAATTCAGGTCGCCTCCCTGCGCAACCACAAATGGACCAACATCAAGGACCAGGTCGACATGATCGAAATGCCCTCGGGCAATCGCATCATTCTGCTGTCCGAGGGTCGATTGTTGAACCTCGGCAACGCCACCGGCCACCCGTCCTTTGTCATGTCGGCGTCTTTCACCAACCAGGTTCTGGCGCAGATCGAACTGTGGACCAAGGGCAGCGACTATGCGCCCGGCGTCTACATCCTGCCGAAGGCGCTGGATGAAAAAGTCGCCCGTCTGCACCTGAAAAAAATCGGCGTCAAACTGACCGAACTAAAGCCCGAGCAGGCCGCCTACATCGGCGTCAACGTCGCTGGTCCGTTCAAGGCGGAACACTACCGCTACTGATCCACGATCCACCGCCGGTCGAAAGGCCCCGTCACTGGGGCCTTTTTGCTTGGTCCAACATTTCCCTTTGCGGATGTTGCCCCATCGCATAACGTCGGCCCGGGCCGTCCGTGAAACGACCGTGCCTCGATGCGACAAACTCTGAAAAAGGACAGTGACATGGGGAAGCGTGACGATCTCATTGCAAAATATGCGGACGACTTGAAAACCAAGTGCAAGATGAACCCCGACATGGCCCTGCTGACCAAGGTCACCATCGGCTGTGGACCTGCAATTTATGACGCCGACTCCTCCACCGTTGCTGGCAGCAACGCCGGAGAGCTGGAAACCGTAAAGACCAATTTCCTGATCAAGAAACTCGGCCTTCCCGATGGCCCCGCTTTGATGGAAGCAATCAACGCCGTGATCGACACCTATGGCCGCGCTGATCGCAACAAATACCGCGCCGTGGTCTATTACATGCTGACCAAGCATTTCGGCAAAGAGGCCGTCTACAAATAGGCTGTCAACGGCAAAGGGCCAGGTGGCGGGCCCTTTGCGGTGCCTTGGCACCGTCTGGTTCTTGGCTCCGGCGGTCAGCAAATCATCGAAAGTGCGCGAGGCGCCGCCAGCCAGCTTTAGCTTGCCGGGTCATACATGAATGCGCGCAGTTCTTGTGAACACCGGCAGGATACTGCGATCTTTCGCGCCCATTCCACGGCATCCTCTCGCGTCGGCAATTCAAGAACCGTGAACCCGCCCTTCAGCCTGCTGCCGGGATAAATCTCGGTCGATACATCCCCTGCAGCGCCGACCAGCACGGGGTCGACCTGCTCATCGATTCCGCCCCCGAAAACATAGACGCCGGCCGCCTTTGCTTCTTCGATCACGGCGTGAGAAGCGGCAACGACAATCGGAAATTCCTCTTCCGTGAGGACCATGGCTTCGGTCGGAAACGAGATGAGATATTTTGTCATCCCCAAGAATTATCGGGGGCCAGAAATAAATCAACGGGAAAAGCCGGCCTTCCAGGCCAGCGACAAATTGCGAAAGTTGCCAGTGG
>JBDTQR010000025.1:0-29434 GCA_039932095.1 bacterium
TCGGTGACGCTGCTGTTGGCGCTGACCTCCTGTGCCGGAGACAGGGCGTTGCCGTCCCTGTCCAGTATCTGGTTCCACAGGTGAATGCCGCTCTGGAAATCGCCCGTTTGCCAAACTGTGGCGACGGCGCCTCCTGTCAGCAGTGCCGCGTCGTAGAACCAAGTGGTCAGATCGGCCGGCACCGAAACCCCGGATCTGGTCGATTGCGCCGGATCGACAGAGTTGAACGCCCCCAAGCCGAAGCCCGTCAGAACCGAGTGTCCGACCCAGCGGACGTTCTCCCAAAGCGCGCCGAACCCGCCGTTCCAGTCCGCAACGACCTCGCCGTAATGATCCTCGGTCTGATTAGGGCTGAGGTTAAAAACTGGTGAAAAATCAATAATTTCGGTCATATCCGGCCCTGATGAAAATCTTAAGGGCGACCCTACAAAGGCAACGGGAATTGGTCAATTGAGGAAGTGATTGTTACCGTCCATACGCGAGATGGTTTCCTATTTGCATCAAGCAGGGTCTCGCTGGTTCGGTTGCGTTTTCCTGCGATGTCCGCTTGTGTCGATCGCGGCTCGTGCCCAACACGATGATCTTTGGAAAAGAAATTCGTCATTATCTTTTTATATCAGATGGTTAATCATCATTTCACACGTGAAATCACCCGCGCAACCCATCCATCACCCCCACCAAAGCCTGCGAAATTCCCGGCTCCGACAAGGCATGGCCCGACAGCGGGATCAGCTTCAACCGTGCCTTCTCCCATCCCTGGGCCAGCTTCCAGGCCGAGACCGGCGGGCAGATCATGTCCAGCCTGCCCTGAATGATATCGGCGGGAATATGGGCGATCCTTTGCTTTTCCTGCAGGATCCAGCCGTCACTTTCCAGAAACCCCGCGTTCTGAAAGTAATGATTCTCCAGCCGGGCAAAGGCGCGGGCATAGTCCGACGGCCCCTCTCCCATCACCCCGTCAAAAGAAACCGAGGCGAGCGCATTCTCCCAGTTCGACCAGATCCGCCCCAGCCGCATTTCATCGCCGAGATTGCCGGAAAACAGCCGGCGATGATAGGCGCCGACCAGATCGCCCCGCTCCTCCTCGGGGATCGGGGCCATAAACTGCCGCCACAGATCGGGAAAGAATGCCCCCGCCCCGCCACCGTAGAACCAGTCAATCTCGGCCCGGGTCATCAGGAACACCCCACGCAGCACCAGATGCCGCACCCGGTCAGGATGAGAAATTGCATAGATCAGCGCCAACGTCGCGCCCCAGGAGCCGCCGAACACGATGAACTGCTCCACCCCCAACGCCTCGCGGATTGCCTCGATATCGGCCACCAAATCCCAGGTCGTGTTGCCCTCCACCACCGCGTGCGGCCGCGACCGACCGCAACCGCGCTGATCAAACAACACGGTACGAAACACCGCCGGATCAAAATACCGCCGCATCGCGGGGCTGCAGCCGCCCCCCGGCCCGCCATGCAGCACCAGAACCGGGATGCCAGCCGGGTTGCCGCATTGCTCGACATATATCCGGTGGCCCTGCCCAACCTCCATCATCCGCTGGTCGAACGGATCGACTGGCGGGTAGAGATAATCTGTCGCACGCTTTTGGCCTGATCTGTGGTCCATTTCCCCTATATAACCCGGCAGACCGGGACCGACAGAGAAAAAGGACCTAGCCAATGCAAACCACAATCGACCCCGCCGAAGTCGCGAAGTTTGAAGCGATGGCCGCCGAATGGTGGGACCCGAACGGCAAGTTCCGGCCGCTGCATCTGATGAACCCGTGTCGGTTGGACTACATCACGTCCCAAATCGCCGCTGAGTATGACCGCGACTTGAAGAAGCCGCTACCCTTCACCGGCCTCCGCATCCTCGACATCGGCTGTGGCGGTGGCTTGCTGTCCGAACCGATGGCCCGCCTCGGTGCCACAGTTGTCGGTGCCGACGCCGCGCCGCGCAATATCCCGGTGGCGCAGGTCCATGCCGCCTCCCAAAGCCTGACCATCGACTACCGCCACACCACCGCCGAAGATCTCGTCGCAGCAGGAGAGCGGTTTGACGTAGTGCTGAACATGGAAGTGGTGGAGCATGTGTCCGACCCGCAGGCCTATCTGACCGCCTGTCATGATTTGTTGAAACCTGGCGGGCTAATGATCTGCTCTACCCTCAACCGGAATGCCAAAAGCTTTGCGATGGCGATTGCCGGGGCGGAATGGGTGATGCGCTGGTTGCCTAAGGGCACGCATGACTGGTCGAAGTTCATCACACCGGATGAACTGAGCAAGCTGATCCAAACCGCCGGGTTAGAGCCGGTCGACCGCAAGGGCATGGTGTTCAACCCGTTGTCGTGGAGTTGGTCACTGTCGGCCCGCGACCTATCTTGCAACTATGTCACGGCCAGCATCAGGCGGACCTGAATTACGCCTGATGCCAGCCCGGAGACTATTGCATGAACCAGCCGTGGCTGACGACCAGTGACTGTCCGGTCAAGGCGTTGGTCGGGAAGGCGGCGAACAGGTAGGCGATTTCGGCCACGTCCTCGACCGTGGTGAATTCCTTGTCCACGGTTTGACCTAGCATGACCTTTTCCACCACGTCCTTCTCGGAAATCCCCAGCGTCTTGGCCTGTTCGGGGATCTGCTTGTCAACCAACGGTGTTCGCACAAAGCCGGGACAGATCACATTGGCCCGCACGCCGAGCGGCCCGCCTTCCTTGGCGATCACCTTGGCAAGACCTAACAAACCATGCTTGGCCGTCACATAGGCCGATTTCAGCGCCGAGGCTTCATGCGAATGGACCGAGCCCATGAAGATGATCGCCCCGGCCTTTTGCTTGTACATATGCGGCAGGCAGGCTTTCGAGGTCAGGAACGCCCCGTCCAGATGGATCGACAACAGCTTTTTCCAGTCGTCGAACGGGAATTCCTCCAGCTTGTGCACGATCTGAATACCGGCATTCGACACCAATACGTCGATCTGGCCCCACTTCTTGACCACCGCAGCAATCCCGTCATTGACCGCCGTCTCATCCGTCACGTTCATCTCGACGCCAATCGCGCTGCCCGGCCCCTTCTTGGTCAACGCCTCGGCCGCCGCGTTCGCCGCGTCGATCTTCAGGTCGGCAATGACGACCCTTGCGCCGTCCGTCACAAACCGTTCCGCAATTGCATGGCCAATGCCGCTGGCGGCACCGGTGACAACGCAGACTTTGTCTTTCAGTGAGATATTGAAGGCCATTTATCCCGTCCTTGTTGATTTTGTGTCAGCAGATCGCAGCCAACCGGCTGATCCGGCGTTCGCTCCCTGAGATGAAGAAACGGGTAGCCCGGGTTCAGGTTCCTCTTCCGTGGCGAAACGACGCGGCTCATCGGTCCTCGGGTTTGGCGGCCAGATCGAAAATGACCAGGCCATCTTTATTGACCTCGCGCTCGCGCCAGGATCGGTGACGGAAGGTCTTTTTCACATCACTCAGCCCGGCGCTCCAATGTTCGGTCATCGACTGGCTGGAGAATTCGTAGTCCTTCGCGGCGCCTTCGAACGCGGTCTGGCGATGGATCAGATGCACCAGCGTCACCGGACAGTCCGGGCCGACTTTGCACAGTGTTGCCAGATCCGCATCGTCGTGAAACTCCGGCGGCAGCCGCTCTGCCAGACGCTTGGCGGCAATTCGTATGTCATGCAACTGGGTGAACCGGTCGGTCGTTAGACGGGTTCGGCTGGAATAGCGGATGTCCTTGTCGCGCTGGGTTACATCGCTGAGGCTTTCAGGCAATGGCCCACGCGCCGAAAACAGATCGACTTGAAATACGCAAAGCGGCTCTGATCCGGCGTTTTCCATCACGAATTGCAAAGGTGTGTTCGACACCAGCCCGCCGTCCCAGTAATGCTTCTTGCCGATCTTGACCGAGTCAAACCCCGGCGGCAAGGCACCACTGGCCCGAATATGCTCAGGCCCGATCTCCATCTCGCGGCTGTCAAAATAGGCGAAGTTTCCGGTTTCCACATCGACCGCCCCCACGCTCAGCCTTGGGCCATGCTTGTTCAGATAGTCGAAATCCACCACCGAAATCAGAGTGTCCTGCAACGGGCTGGTGTCGTAAATGCTGGTGCCCCACGTCGGCCCACCAACGGCAAATCCGGCCCATGGCAAGCGCGGTCGGTAAAACCCCGGCACACCGAACACCATTGCAGTGGCTGCCGACAATTCATTCATCTGCTCGCGCGGTTGCAAGGCCGACAGGAAGGACAGGCCGAATGGATCGACGCTGATCCCTTGCCAGAACGCCTTCAACCGGGCAACGCGCTGGCCTGGCGGATTGCCGCAGATGATCGCTGCGTTGATCGCGCCGATCGAAATTCCCGCAACCCACGCCGGTTCGTGCCCGGCTTCAGTCAACGCCGTATAGGCACCAGCCTGGTACGCACCCAACGCTCCACCGCCCTGTAAGACCAGAACATTGGTTTCCGCGCGTTTGTCTTCTGGCATCTGGCTTTCCATCTCTTGGCGCACCACGCAGCAAACGCCCGGCATTCACTTGAGCATATGCGCCCGACCCAAGGTCTGTGGGCCGCTTCAAATCAACATATGTGTTGTTGCGATTTATCCGAGGCTGATGCGATCAATTTCTGTCAATTCTTCCTGAGAAAACGTCATATTGCGGATTGCGCCCACGCAATCGACGACCTGCTCCGCCTTTGACGCACCGATAAGCGCTGACGTAATGCCGCCCTGCAACACCCACGCCAACGCCATCTGCGCCAGCGTCTGGCCACGTGCTTCTGCCATATGGTTCAGTTTGGTCACCTTGGCGATATTCGCGTCGGAAATCGCACTGGGGTTCAGGCTTTTGCCCTGACTTGCCCGACTGCCCGGCGGGATACCTTTCAGGTATTTGTTGGTCAACAAACCCTGGGCCAAGGGCAGAAACGCGATCGACCCGATGCCAAGTTCGGCAAGCGTATCCTTCAACGCATCCCGTTCGACCCAGCGTTCGAACATGTTGTAGCTGGGCTGGTGTATGACCATCGGCGTGCCCAGCTCCTTGAGGATCGCCGCCGCCCGCCGGGTCTGTTCAGAATTGTAGGTCGTGACGCCAGCGTACAACGCCCGTCCCGACCGCACGATGTAGTCGAGCGCGCCCATGGTTTCCTCCAAAGGCGTGTCAGGGTCGAAACGATGGGAATAGAAGATGTCGAAATAATCGAGCCCAGTGCGTTTCAGGCTCTGATCGCAAGACGCAACCATGTATTTCCGGCTGCCCCATTCGCCATAGGGGCCGTTCCACATCTCATACCCGGCCTTGGACGAGATGATCAACTCATCACGGAAATCACGGAAATCAGTCCTCATGATGTCGCCGAAGGCCTGTTCCGCCGACCCCGGAGGCGGGCCATAATTGTTGGCGATGTCGAAATGGGTGATCCCCAGATCGAACGCCGTCTGGCAGATCGCACGCTTGGTCTGATGTGGCGTGTCGTGACCGAAATTATGCCAAAGGCCCAAGCTGATCGCTGGCAGTTTCAATCCCGAGGTGCCAAGCCGGTTGTAGACCATGCTGTCATACCGGGTGGCAGCGGGGTGATAGGTCATGGCTACTCCTGTGGCGACTTTGCCGAACATTTTCACTTTGCGCGGCAAAGTGCCAGCAGCTTCGACATTCCTCCCGACAACACTGTGCCTCGGGATTCCTTGCCCTATACTATGTCAAATACCTCTGATGATTTGGAACCGAGGCGCATGGCATCAAGGCTAAATCCCCGGCTGCTGACAGCGGCCAGCGTGCTTCTGTGCCTGACCGGGGTCGATGGGCGCGCCTTGGATCAACTTGATTTCAACGTTGCAGGCAGCGACACCGCCCTTGAAACATCACTCAAATCCGCCTCGGGACTGATTGCCGCGAAGAAGGCCAAGCAGGTCACGGCGCTGGATCTGTTTGCCGATGCCCGCGCGGAATATGGCAAACTGATCAGTGCGCTCTATGCCCAAGGCCATTACGGCCCGGTGATCCATGTTCTGATCGACGGACGCGAGGCCGCCGACATTGCCCCGCTCGACGCGCCAACCACCATCAACCACATCGTGGTCACGGTTGATCCCGGCCCGGCGTTCAGGTTTTCCAAGGCCAGCATCACGCCTTTGGCCAACAATACCGACCTGCCCACCGGCTTTGCCATCGGCCAATTGGCGGAAAGCGGCCTGATCCAGGAGGCGGTGCAAAGCAGCGTCACGGCCTGGCGCGAGAAGGGTTTCGCCAAGACCTCCGTTGCCACGCAGGAGCTTGTAGCCAATCACAACGCCTCGACCCTCAGCGCCGCTATTACGCTGAATACTGGCCCGAAGCTGCGCTTTGGCCCGTTGACGGTGCATGGGGCCCAGCGGATGCGCGAGGACCGCGTTCGCGCCATAGCCGGACTGCCGGTGGGTGAGACCTTCAGCCCGACCGAACTGGCCCGCGCCACCGAACGCTTGCGCCGTACAGGCGTGTTCAGTTCTGCCACAATGTCCGAGGATGACGGCATCATCGCGCCGGACCTGCAGGGCATCACAGCTGATCTGGTTGAATCCCGCCTGCACCGCTACACCTTTGGTGCCGAAGTGGCCAGTCAGGACGGCGTGAAGCTGACTGGCAGTTGGCTGCATCGCAATCTGCTTGGCGGCGGCGAGCGGTTGGAGATTACCGGCGAAATCGCTGGTATCGCCGGCCAATCCGGCGGCACAGACTATAGTCTGGGGACCACGCTGGACCGACCGGCCACGATCACGGCCGACACCACGCTGAACCTTGGCGCGACGATCTCGCAGATCAATGATACTGACACCACCGCCAAACTCGCCAATGTGTCGGTCGGCTTCACGCAATATTTCCGGGACACGCTGACCGGCCATGTCGCCATCAGCTACGCTGCCATTCAGGGCACCGATGCGGCGGGCAGCTACGACTACCGCTCGCTCGACTTGCCGATTGGCGTGATATGGGACCGCCGCGACAACAAGACCGACCCGACCAAACTGTTCTACATCGACACCACGGTCACGCCGTTTTACGGCTTCGGTGACACCGACAACGGTGCACAGTTCAAATTTGACGCACGGGTCTACAAGGGCCTGGGTGTGGATAGCAAGGTGGTTTTCGCCGCCCGCCTGCAAGGTGGCGCGGTGTTCGGGGCCGACATTCTGCGAACCCCGCGCAACGATCTGTTCTACTCGGGCGGTGGTGGCACCGTGCGCGGCCAGCCCTATCAATCGCTGGGCGTCGATGTCGACGATGGCGGCACCACGATCCATATCGGCGGCAACCAGTTTCTGGCCGGTTCACTTGAGGCGCGCGTGAAGGTGACCGAAAAATTCGGCGTGGTCGGTTTTGTCGATATGGGCATGGTCGGCGCCGATGGCTATGGCAGCAATGTGCAGACCGGGGCCGGACTGGGCGTGCGCTATGATACCGGGGTTGGCCCGGTGCGGCTTGACCTTGCGATGCCGGTCAATGGCGGGGGCAACGGTTTGCAGGTGTATGTTGGTTTGGGGCAGGCGTTCTGATGCGGTATTTGTGGACTCTGCTGCTTATCCTGCTGCCCTGCACTGCCATGGCGCAACAGTCTGACAAGGATTTCCTGACCAACTTTCTCGAAGAAAACCTGTCCGGGGCTGGCCGCGCTGTCACAATCACGGGTTTTGCTGGGGCGCTGTCGTCGCGCGCCACCATGCAGGAAATGACCATCGCCGACGATCAGGGCATCTGGCTCACCGTCAAGGACGTAACGCTGGATTGGAGCCGGTCGTCGCTTCTGGCCGGCAAGGTTGTGATCAACGAGTTTTCGGCAGGTGAAATCGACCTCGCCCGAATGCCCATCGCCGACCCGAACGCCATGCCCTCACCAGAGGCCAAGGGATTCAAACTGCCCGACATTCCGGTGTCGATTGAGATTCAAACCATCGCAGCCAAGCATATCATCCTCGGCACTCCCGTGCTGGGGCAGGCGGTTGAGGGCGAGCTGACCGCGTCGCTGCAACTGGCGAATGGTGAGGGAAAGGCTGCGCTTGACCTGACCCGCACGGATGACGGCCCTGAGGGCCATTTCACCCTGAACGCCGATTTCGTGGCGGCCACCAATCAACTGAACCTTGACCTTTCGGTCAAGGAGGGCGCGAACGGCGTGGCGGTTGCGCTGCTTGGCGTGCCGGGCAAGCCCTCAGCCGAACTGACGATCAAGGGATCCGGCCCGATCGGAGACTTTGCCGCCGGTATCAGTCTGAAAACCGATGATGTGGCCCGTCTTGCCGGGCAGGTGACAATGTTCCCGGCCGACGGTGGGCGTGGCTTCAAGGCCGACCTGTCCGGCGATCCGACTCCGGTCTTCCTGCCCGCCTATACCGAGTTTTTCGGCCCCGATGTCGCACTGCATCTGGCGGGCGAAAAATTCGATGATGGCAGGGTCGAGCTCTCCAAATTCGAGGTCACCACCAAGGCCATGACGCTGAACGGCCTGCTGAACCTCGACGCCACCGGCGTGCCGGAAGGCTTTTCGCTGACCGGAAAGATTGGCCTGCCTGATGGTGCTGTGACGCTGCCAACCACCAGCGGTCAGGAAACCAGATTGCAATCCGCCGACCTGACCCTGAATTACAGCCGCAAGGCAGGTGAGATCTGGCAAGGCAAGATCGAACTGGCCGGTCTAGACCACCCTGCCCTGACCGCAGGCCGCGTCACCCTTTCCGGATCAGGCCATATCACCAATGCAGCCGACGGTCCGACCTTCGACGGCAAGATCGATTTTGTCGCTGCCGATGTCAGCCCGACCAGTCCCGGTCTGGCCGCGGCTTTGGGCAGCGATCTGACGGGCACCGTGACGCTCGACTGGCATTCCGGCGGCACCCTGGGGGTGTCTGACCTGTCGCTGTCCGGCGACGGTTTCAAATTGGCCACCACCGGGTCAATCGGTGGAATTGGCGACGGTTTTACGCTGAAGGGCAATGCCAGCGGCGAATATGCCGATTTGTCGCGCCTGACCCAGTTGATCGGTCGTCCTTTGAAGGGCCGCACCACCTTTGATCTTTCGGGCAGCGGCGGCCTGCTGACGGGTTTTGCCGATATCATGGGCACATTGCGCGGCTCGGATCTGGGCGTCGGCGTCCCGCAGGTTGACGGCTTGCTGGCAGGCGACTCTGCCCTGAAAATCTCGATCCTGCGCGACGCACAGGGCACCGAGTTGCGGAGTCTGGATATCACCGCCAACGCCCTGACGGCCAATGTGTCGGGCCAGATTTCTTCAGCCGCCGTTGCGGTATCAGGCGATGTAGCGTTCACCGATCTGTCGGTGTTGGGCCCGGGCTACGGCGGCAGCCTGCAAGGCAAAGCTTCGGTCAACGGCCCCTTTGCTACGGCGGTGGCCACTTTGGACGCCAAGGGCAGCGACTTGGCCGTGGGTCAGGCCCAGGTTGACGGACTGTTGCGCGGCGACAGCCATGTGGTGCTGCAGGTGGCTCGTCTGGAAGACGGCGCGGTAATCGACCGGGCCAATATCACGGCCAATGCCTTCGCTGCCAATGTCTCGGGCAAGATCTTCACCAAAACCCTGTCGCTATCGGGTGATGTCAGCTTTACCGATCTGTCGGTCCTCGGTCCGGGCTATCGTGGTGCCCTGCAAGGTCAGGCCTCGGTCGAGGGCCCCTTGGCCACCGCCGTCGCCACGCTGGATGCCAAGGGCAGCAACCTCGCCATCGGCCAGGCCCAGGTTGACGGTCTGTTGCGCGGCGAAAGTACGGTTGTCTTGCATGTCACCCGCGACGCTGGCGGCGCGGTGATTGACCGTGCCGATCTGACCCTGTCTGCCGGAAGTGTCGAGGCCAGCGGGCACGTTGGTCTGACCGGAAATGACGTGAATGCCAAACTCGCCCTGACCAACCTTGCCGCCCTGAACCTCGGCCTCAGCGGTGCGGTCGACGGTCAGGTCCATTTCACCGGTCAGCCAACCGCCGGGGCCCTGACGATCAGTGCCAAATCAAGTGCACTGGCCGTTGGTCAGACCGTGGCTGACACCCTGCTGCGGGGCGCCAGTCAGCTGGAAGCTGCCCTCGACCTGACCCCCGACGGCATTGGCATCAAAAGTCTGACCCTGACCAACCCGCAACTGGACGTCACCGCAACCGGCACTGCAACCGGGACCGAGCGCAATGTCGACTTCGACGCCCGGCTGTCCGACCTCGGCCTGCTTTATCCGCAGTTCCCCGGCGCATTGGTCGCCAAGGGTACTGCCGTTCAGAATGCCCAGGGCTATGTGCTGAGCCTGAATGCCAAAGGCCCTGGGCAGATCGACGCAAGCGTCAATGGCACCCTGGACAACAATTTCCGACAGGCAAATCTGGCGATCACCGGCACCGCCAATGCTGGTCTTGCCAACAAGATCGCCGCTCCGCGCAGCCTGGGCGGTCCGCTACGCTTTGATCTGCGGTTGAACGGGCCGCTTTCGCTGAACTCGATCAGCGGCAGTGTTGGATTGACCGGCGGCCTGCTGGCCGATCCCAACCAGAATTTCGGCCTGAGGGCGATTGACCTGAAATTGCAGCTGAACAACGGCAACGGGCAAATTGCCCTGACCGGCACGGTCACCAGTGGCGGCCGGGTCGCGGTCAACGGGTCCATCGGCGTGACTGCACCCTACCCGGCGGATCTGGCGATCAAACTGACAAATGTCCGCTTGCGCGACCCCGAGCTTTACACCACCACGCTCAACGGCGCCTTGACGTTCAAAGGCCCGGCAACCGGTGGCGCGCAGATTGCCGGCACCATCGCGCTGGACCGCACCGAGTTGCGCATTCCGTCCACAGGTTTCAACGGCGACACCACGCTGGAGGATCTAATGCACCTCAACGAACCCGCCAGCAGCCGCGCCACCCGCGTCCGCGCCGGGCTGATCAACAACGATGGCGGTTCGGCATCTGCCAAGTCGGGCTTTGGCCTCGACCTGCGGATTTCAGCCCCCAATCAGGTTTTCATCCGTGGCCGTGGCCTCGATGCCGAACTGGGCGGCAGCCTGGTCCTGCGCGGCACCACCAACGCCATCGTGCCGTCAGGCGCGTTCAACCTGATCCGCGGCCGTCTCGACATTCTTGGCCGCCGCCTCAACCTGTCTCAGGCACTTATGCAGCTGCAAGGCGCGCTGATCCCCTACATCCGCATCGTGGCGTCGGTGCAAAGCGAGGGTATCACCGCCAATGTGGTGATAGAGGGTCAGGCCGACGATCCAACCGTCACCTTCTCCTCCAGCCCTGATCTGCCGCAGGAAGAGGTTCTGGCCCGCCTGCTGTTCGACCGTAGCCTTGACACGCTGACCGCCTTTCAGGCCATCCAGCTGGCGAGTGCCGTGGCCACGCTTGCCGGCAAGGGCGGCGAAGGCGTCATTGGCAACCTGCGCAAGAAGGCTGGTCTCGACAACCTTGATGTCACCACAGACAGCACCGGCGCCGCCTCGTTGACGGTCGGCAAGTATCTGTCTGAAAAGGTCTATACCGAGGCGCAAGTTGGTCAAAGCGGCGACAGCTCGATCTCGCTGAACCTTGACGTGGCGCCGCACATCACCCTGAAAGGCCATGTCGATTCCGATGGCCAGACCGGTATCGGCATCTTTCTGCAGCGGGATTACTAACGGCGTCGGTGACGCTCGGCGTCAATCGCGGCGCCGAGCAACACGGTATAGGCGCTGACATAGAGCCAGATCAGCAGAACAACGACCGCACCAATCGAGCCGTAAATCCGGTTATACGAGGGGAAATTGGCCAGATACAGGCCAAAACCCTTGGCCGCCGCCGCCCACAGTACGACGGCAATCACCAGCCCGAAACTGAAAAACGGTGGGCGGCTGAAACCGTGGTTAGGACCTGACCGATAGGCGATACCCACCGCCAGCACCAACAGTACCAGGCCCAGCCCCAGATTGGCCAGATGCAGCCAATAGGCATCATCGAGGGTCAGCGGCAGCAGCTGGATGATGAAGGGTGACACCACGGTGACCAGCATCGCCGATAGCGCCAACCCGATCAGCACCATGGTCAATATCACGGCGCGCAGTTGGTGACGTCCGCCCGACCGGTTCGGCAGTTGATAAATTGCGTTCAACCCGCGCATCAACGCTGCAACCCCAGCCCGCGCCGACCACAGCGCCAGCACGGTGGAAAGAAACGTCGCCCAGCCAAGTTGTGGTCCGCGGACGGCCAGCAGACCCTCAACTTGGTTCATCAGCAGATCCTGGGCCTCGGCCGGCAGAAAGCCGCGCAGCAAATCAACTTGGGTGCGGATCACAGACGGATCCAATACCACACCCCAGATTGCGATGATTGCCGCGACGGCCGGAAAGATCGCCAGAAAGACAAAGAAGGCAACACCCGCCGAAATCAATCCCAGCTCGGCCTGTTCGGTACGGCGGTACAGCCGCAACAGCGCGGCGATGAAATCAGGAGGCAGTGGGAGCCATCTCATTTTTTCCGGCTCACTCACCCGTGCTGCCAAAAGACTTCGGGCGCACCAAAGCGCGCCCGAGCCGATAGTTTATAGCCAATCGACAGGTCGACTTAGTTGCTGGAATTCGACGACGAATTCGATCCCAAGCCGACGATCAGCAGCAAGCCAAGCGCGCCAAGCGCGATGCCGCCTGCGCCGATACCACCGACGCCGCCCAAACCGCCGAGGTCCGGGCCAGTGGTGGTCGTCACAGTCGTTGTGGTGTCTGCGGTTGTGTCCTGAGCGTAAGCCACTGTGGACGCGAGCGAAAGGCTAAGCGCAATTACAGCGATTTTTTTCATGGGCAATCTCCAATTCAGTTCGTGATGTTCATGCAGATAGCATAAACACTCCCGTGAAGTAAGCTTCATTTCACCTACCTAGTCAATAACCCTTTGCATCAACAAATTGCCCAAAGCTGGGGCAACTCGCTGAGAAGACTGCCGCAAATGCAGGCCGTGGTCGAACCAGTAGCTATTGGTGAACCCGTCGGCCGGACCCGTGCAGGTTTCCGTGACTTTTCGCGTGCTGAACGCCTTGCCCAGAACCACAATCGAATCGTTGCCAGCCGGGGCCAATACGCAAGTGTAGTCGAGTCTGACGGGTTTATCGGCACCATTCAGATAATAGTAGGATCGACTTGTGCTGCCATGACCCGTGGCAATCTGCGCCAGCCCGGGCGTCTGCGCCGACATCAGATCCTGGCCGAAGCCCCGCGTTGCCACGACCATCTCATGCCGCAGCGACATCATTTCGAAGGAGGTGCTGGACCAGGTCACCACATCGCCATTCTCGCCATAAGGCGCCATCAGGTTGATATAGTTCAGATTGGCGTTGGAAACTTCGTAGATCGGCTGCTGGTTTTTCACCAACACTGCGCGAAGTGCTGCGGTCTGATTGGCGTCCATGGTGAACAGCGCTGGTTTTTCGACCTTTTTGCCAAGGCCCACCGCCCCGAAAAGGACTTTCAAAGGCGCTTTCAACTCTCCTACCGTGGTATCGTTCCCGCAAGCCGTTAGCATCGACGCGGCGACTACACCTAAGGCGGCGGCGCAAATGATCCTCATCTCCAGAACCGCCCCCACTGTGAATCGATTCCGGCGGCGTCATAGCCTCGCAATGTTTCATACAATCGATCATTCACCTGCAACCGCGCCCCGCCATCCCGACCGAGTGGCCTGAGAACGACTGACCGTGAAGTCCGCGTCGAATTTCCTGAAAACCAGCTCAACGGAATTTCCATCTTGATGCCCTTGTCAAACGACCCTTCGCCAAAATCCTTGGCCGAGACGTTGGTCTTGGTGGCAAAGGCGCCAATCTGCCAACCGTTGCTGAATGTCCGCATCAGGGTAATGGTCGCGCCGACATCGCCCGCCAGATACCGGCCAACATCAAGTTCAGCCTCGAACCCTTTGCCAAGATCGTAGTAGCCTGACACGTGCCCGGTCATGACCGTATAGTCGAACCGGTCAAAGCCAAAACCGCCGTCCGGGTCGCGCTGTGCAACATAATTCAGTTCCGCGCCCAGCGCCCAACGCTTGTTCACCGGACGCCACAGAACCTCGGTCGATATGCCGCCGAACATTTGCTCCAGATAGCCAACCGTTACCCGTCCATAGACATCCGGTGCCAACCGCGCGTATTTGCCCAATGTCAGCGTATCGAGCGCCATGTCCGACCTGCTGTTGTAGATGTCCGCCTTACTGCGCACCGGCGGCAAGGGCGAGATTGATGGGTGTCTCGTCTTCTTGATGCCACCGTAGATTTCTCTGCTGACCGACCCCGACAGAATGACTCCTGGGGCAAATTCATAGTCTGCAGACAAACGAGCGCCCAAATTGACCTGGAACGGCGCGTCAGGGTCGAACAACATGGTCTGGGCATAGGGCCCCAGCGACCACGAGAATTTGGGGTAAAGTTCGGAGTTCTCTGCCTGATTCGGCAACGGTTCACCGGCCTCGGCGATCACAATCCGCCGCCGCATCGCAACACCGCTGTCCGGCACAAACTCCAACTGCTCCATGTCCGACCGTTTCACCACGATCTTGGAGGCGGGCATCCCGTTGGCCAGCGGCACCAGTTCAAACGTATCGATAGAATTGGGCATGGTCTGGGTCATCGCGCGCGCGACCCGACCCGCCGCCTCTGCCGAGGCGTCATAGACCGTGTTGCGATAGCGGATCTGCGCCGTATCGCCCGTCACGCTGATCGATTCGACGGTGACACCAGTACCCTTCAGATTGCGGTTCATATTGCCAAGCAACAGGTCCTTTGCATCGGATTGTGCCAGCCATCCGGTGCCATAGGCCAAGGGATTTGCGGCATAGGACGGTCGCGGCTTGACAGGCTCCGGTCCTGGTCCGCCAATCCCGCCCGCCGGACGCTGCGCCGGGTTGAAGGTGATCGTGACATTGAAGCCAACTTCGCTGCCATACATCGAATAGGCGCCCAGCCGCAGTGCCGGGCTGTATTGATATTCCAGCCCCAAATTGATCGGCGAGCGGTAGTCAAAGGTGTGACGCTCGCCCGCTTCTTTGGTGTAGCCGTCGCTCGAATATTCGCCCTTGAACGTCAGACGGTCACTGATTTGATATTCAACCCCGGCAAATGGCGCCACGTCACCACGAAACCACTGACCGAAGTTGACGTTGCCACCCTCGCCAAAGTCCACCTTCTTGCGATGTCCCAACAATTCGCCCAGCGAGCCGTGGCTGGCCAGCCGCCCGAACCCGAGACCCGCCGTCACCTTCAAACGGGGGCCAAAACTCTTGGTCGCGGCGAAATACTCTGCCATCGACAGGCCGGTGCCGATAAAATCTTGCAGACCGACGGTCACGGCAGGCAGATATTGGCTTTCGTCCAGCAGTTGATAGCGCAGGTCGAATTGACGGTCGTAATATTTGTTGAACGCATTTGGACCCGAACAGTTCGGTGGGCAGAACGCATCATTCCACTTCCTGATCCCGATATAGCGAAACGTGCCTGAAAGCCGCGGCAAGATCTGAAATGTCAGTGCATTGCGCGAAATCGGGCCAAACTGGCTGTGACTGATCGAGACGAATCCATCCCGCTGCTGTTCGCCCGTGGGCATGTCGATGAGACCGGTCGCACCACTCAACCCGATCGACGGCAGCATGTCGGCCTTCGCCGGCAAGGCGATCATCAAAAACGTCAGCCCGGCCAGCACCGGTCCGATCAGAAGTCTTGGCTTGGGGAAGGACAATTTCATCAGGCCTCTCGAACTCCCGGACGGTCTGGGACCTGCTTACACGACGGTTGCCCGCTGGACACCTGCAAAGGTCGGGTTTCCTCCGGCGAGCGGCAAATTGTGGCCTTTCGTCGCCTAAAGCTTGGGCATCGCGTCCTGCAGGAAGCCCGGGTCGTCCATCCCGTTATTGGCACCATAACCCTCGACATAGGCGGCGGCTACGGCGCGGGCGGCTTGGGCGTCACCAGTCGCCATCGCATTCCTCAAGGATTGCAGCGCCTTCGCCATGTCCAGTTCCGACAGGCTGAATTCGCGGGCACGCAAGATCTTGGCATGCGGCGTCGTCAGCAACCCTTCCCCGATCAACAATTCCTCGTGCAGTTTTTCACCGGGCCGCAGACCGATCATCTTGATCTCGATATCGCCTTCAGGATGGGCGGCGTCGCGCACCGTATAGCCCGCCGCCTGAATCATCTGCTCGGCAAGATCGCGGATTCGCATGGCAGACCCCATGTCGAGCACAAACACATCACCGCCAGACGGCGAACCGGGATGCGAGAACGAGCCTGCCAGCAATACCAGCTTCACCGCCTCGGCTATCGTCATGAAATAGCGGGTGACGTCGTCATGGGTCAGGGTGATCGGGCCGCCCTTGGCGATCTGCTCCTTGAACAGCGGCACCACCGAACCTGATGAGCCGAGCACATTGCCAAAGCGCACCATCGAAAACACGGTACTGCGCGAACGTTTTGCCAGATCCTGAATAACCAGTTCCGCCAGCCGCTTCGAGGCACCCATCACATTGGTCGGCCGCACCGCCTTGTCGGTGGAAATCAGAATGAACCGCTCTACCCCCGCCTCGTCTGCAGCATCAGCCAAGGTCCGCGTGCCCAGCACATTGTTCGACATCCCGGCAATCGGATTGGCTTCGACCAGCGGCACGTGCTTATAGGCCGCGGCATGGAGCACGACTTCGATGCCGTGATCCGACATCACCGACCTTGTTGCGCGGGAATCAGTCACAGAGGCCAGCACAGGCACTATTTCGGTGTGACCTACGTCAGGGTGGGCGCGCAATTCTCGGTCAACTTCGTAAAGCGACACCTCGCTGACCTCAAACAGCACCAGTTTGCGCGGCCTGTAGCACAGCAATTGGCGACAAAGTTCCGACCCGATGGTGCCACCGGCGCCAGTCACCAGAATTGAGCGCCCCGAATACGCCGTCAGCCCGTCCGCTGGCGCATCTTCCACCTGTTTGCGGCCAAGAAACTGACCCGGCTCCACCGGGGCCAGATTGTCGACCAGCGCCTCGGCTCCCACCAATTGCGCGAAGGACGGCAAAGCCAGCACGTCGAGGCCAAGAGACTGCAAGCGCCGGGCAATCTGCGCTTGTTTCGGGGCCGAGGTTGAGGGCATCGCCAGCAGAACGCGGTCAATTTCGCGTTCGTGCACGATGGTCTCGATCCGGTCAGGTGACAGCACGCGCAGCCCCGCCACCGTCATCGTCTGCAGCGCGACATTGTCGTCAAGGAAGGCCACGACAAGCACCGACTCATGCGATTTCAGCGCCGCCGCCAGCTGAATCCCGGTCGTCCCGGCACCATAAATCAGGATGCGCCACCGCCGCTGACCGTAGCGCAACACCCAGAGATAGAGGTTGAGCATCGCCAGCCGCAGCCCGACCGACAACAGAAAGAAAATCAGCCCGAACAAGGCAACCCCGACCAGCGGAAACATCACCGACGCTTCCTTGCAGATCACATACAGCGCCACCGACAACAGCGTCGAAAATGCCCCGGTCCGCAGGATTGCCAAAGATTCAAACGCCTTCAGCTTGATGTTTGGAATACCCAAGGCGGTCGACATCAGTGCCGCGACCAGCGGCAACACCAAAAAGATGCGCCACATCGCCCCCAACGCCCAAACCGGAGTGAATGTCGCATAGACCAGCATCACGGTCATCATCAGTGCCAGCGGAGCTAGCACCACGTCGACCAGCAGAAACACGAACCGTTTGTGGATCCGATTCAACCGGTCAATTGTGGTGAAAAGTCGTGACCTAAGCTGGGGCATCAAAATTCAACCTGAGCGTGTTCAATAACTTGTCCCGGATCCCTTTTTCCGTCTGACCGAAAGGTGTGGACGCGGGATTTCTGATGCCAGCTATAGGCCTGCGCCGGTTTTTTTTCAAGGATCAGGCCATAAACCTTTTGCTGAACTGGGGTCATTTGCCTAAATTTAGGGCGCGGCCCAAAGTTAGGGCCATCAGCTGGAAATCCATCAAAATTGTGCGACGGCGCTGATAAATCAAATCAATCCGGGCTTTGCGTGGCACACAGCGTCGAGCGTAGACTGCGTCGGTTTCCGCCGCCGTCGCGCAATTCGCCAGCAGCTTCTCCTCATGCCGATGATGCACCAGCGTCGCCAGTCCGGTGATTCCCGGTCGACTCCGCAGTACCTGACCATACAGGTCGGGGAACCTTTCGACATAAATCCGCAGTGGCGGGCGGGGTCCCACAAAACTCATGTCGCCCTTTATCACGTTCCACAACTGCGGCACCTCATCAAGTCGGCTGCGCCTGAGGAACCGTCCGGTCGCGGTGATCCGGGCCGCCTTGTTGCCGCCCGACACCCCGGCTTCCGGCGCCACCACCGTCATGGTCCGCAACTTCCACAGTTGAAACGGCTGGTCGACACCCTTCATTCGTTCGGCCACATAAAACACCGGCCGCCCCTCTTTCCACCATAAAGCCAGAACCAACACCCCGAACGGCAACGCCAGTAGTGCCGCCAGCAGCAGTGCCAAGCCCACATCCACCGCACGTTTGCCCGGTGTCATCCCGCCACCCCATCCAGATCTGCAATCATCCCTGCCGCCGTCGCCGAGGGCACTGGCACCAATGACTCCAGCCGGCCGGTCGCCAACACCACCCGCGCCACCGCGCCCGCCCGCTCTGGCCCGAACTGCCAGACCTGCCCGCGCGCCCTCAACAAATCCGCCATCGCAATGACGCCAGGCTGGGCCAGATTGAGCACCGGTGGCAGCGTTTTGGACACAAGCCCCGCCAAGACATTTCCCAGCACTTGTGGCCCGATATACGACCGTTCCGGCCCGCCGACCTGTCCGGCAATCGGGTCGAGCACTACAATACGGCCCGGCATGCAAGCGCTGAGCAAACCATCCGCTCCGGCCAAATTGCCCAGCCTGAAGACAGTCAGTCGCGTTTGCGATCCGGACAGAACCTGTGCAGCAACACGTTCCGCCGCCAACTTCGCCCGGCCATACTCGCTCACCGGATCCGGCACATCCGCCTCAGACAGCAACTCGGGCCCCGGTCGGTACACCGCAGCTGTCGACATCAACCAGACCGCCGCCGCACACCGCGCCCGTGCCAATTCACATACCTCGCGGGTCAGCGATATGTTTTCTGCCAGTTTTTCGGGCGAACCGGTGGTATGTCCGGCCAAATGCAGGACAATTCCGCCTTCGGGCCAGCCGATCGGCGGGTTTTGGCCGATGTCCCACACCACATCCACGCCCGACCCGCCACGTCGGTCATGCCACAGAATCGGAACACTGCCAGCCGAATTTCCCGACCAGACGGACCTGAGCCCCCGCCCGACCCGTCCGCCAGACCCGGTGACCAGCAAAAATCCGCGCTCTGCCGCAGCCGCAATCACAAAGTTATCCCCAACCCATTCACCTCGTGCAAACCAATCCGGTTGACCCGCTTGGGTGGCCAAGTATGTAGTGCCGCTTGGAACAGTCCAGCCAATTGCGCTGGGCACCTGGAGAATTGCATGGCCTTGCTGCCCCGTCCGACCTTCGCCGCACTCGCCTTCGGCGCATTGCTAGCTGGCTGCAACATTCCACAGGATGTAGGTGAAGAGCGACAGATCATCCGGGGTGCCGACGCGCCGGAAGCAACCTTTGCGGTGCAGCCCGTCACCCGCGACAGCCTGCCCACCATAAAGTCGTGGCCCAACAGCCATCCTACCCCCAATCTCGGCTGGATCACCCATGCCCGCACCTCGCCCGATCCGCTGATCGAGGCCGGTGACACGCTGGATCTTATCATCTGGGACAATGACGACTCATCCCTGCTGTCATCGCCGGCGCAAAAGCTGATCAACATGCCCGGCATGAAAGTCTCCAGCAATGGCACGATTTTCCTGCCCTATGCCGACGAGGTCTATGTCGCCAAGATGACCCCGGATGAGGCGCGCAAGGCCATTCAGGACAAGCTGCTGACGATCATCCCCTCGGCCCAGGTTCAGTTGCACTTTGCTTCGGGGGCCAACAATTCAGTTGATCTGGTGTCGGGCGTGCCCAATCCGGGCAGCTATCCGCTGGTCAACCGCAGCACGACGCTGTCCAGCATTCTGGCGCTGGGTGGTGGCATTCCCGGCTCCATGGCCAACCCGCAGGTCAATCTGTCGCGAGGCGGCCGGCTTTACCGGGTTTCCGCGGATACACTGTTTTCTCATCCCAACCTCGACACCACGATGCGCGGTGGCGACAAGGTGTTTGTCGAGGCTGACAAGCGTTACTTCCTGTCACTTGGTGCGGCTGGCCGTGAGGCGCAGGTCAACTTCCCGCGTGATACCGTCAGTGCCCTTGACGCCATGTCGTTGATTGGCGGCGTGAACCAGACCACCGCTGATCCAAAAGGCATTCTGATCCTGCGGAACTATCCGAATTCCGCTGTGCGGCAAGATGGTCGCGGTCCGTCAAAGGACCGGATGATCTTTGCGTTCGACCTGACCAATGCCGACGGCCTGTTCAGCGCCGGAGAGTTTGCCATTCAGGACCACGATCTGGTTCTGGTCACCCAGAGCACGCTGGTCAACACCAAGACCATATTCAGTTTGGTCGGTTCGATCTTCGGTCTGGCCAATACGGCCGACAATACGGCCACCAACCTGACAAACGGACCGTAGGTTCGGTGCGATTGCAAGAATCTTTATCCCGCTGAAATGCGGGGCAGGATCAACCGCCCGTCACTGAGACACTTTCGGCAAGGCCGGCTCGGCGCCCTCCAGTTTGATCCGCAATTCGCGCAAGACCGGGATCACCGCCCGGACCCGGTCGGCTCCCAAGGCCCGGACCACCTCGGCAATCAACGGCGCAACTGTTTGCACCGCCGCATCCCGCGCCGCCCGGCCCGAAGGGCTTATTGCCACGAATTTCTGCCGTGCGTCGTCCCAGTCGGGCCTGATATGCACATGCCCCGCCATCTCCAGCTTGGCCAGAGTGTTGGTCATCGCCCCGCGTGTGACGTGAAAAGCCCGGGCCAGCTGCGCCGGGGTCCGTTCATCCTGCAGCCGGGCCAAGTGATTCAGAACTGAGAAATGCGACAACTCCATCCCGCGCGGCAAAGCGCGCGACACCCGGTTGCGCGCCAGCTGATCGGCCATGAACAGCTCGCCAAACAGGGTCACCGCAATGTCTTCATGCGGTTCCTTCATGGTCCGTCAAACGCGCGGTCATGGGTCAGCGTGGGGATTCTGGCCCGGGCGCGGTCCACCTCAGCCAGATCAAGCTCGACATATGTGATGCCAACCTCGGTACCGCCGTCCGCCAGAACCTCCCCCCACGGTGCGATAGCCAGCGAATGGCCATGGCTGCGCCGCCGATTCGTTCCAGGATGCTCACCGGTTTGTGCCGGGGCCAATACGAAACACCCTGTCTCGATCGCTCGCGCCCGCAGCAGAACCTCCCAATGCGCCGGCCCGGTGATGTGATTGAACGCCGACGGAACCGTCAGGATCTGCGCGCCAGCCTGGGCCAGCCGTCGGTAGAGATAGGGAAAGCGCAGATCATAGCAGACCGTCATTCCCAACGTGCCGAACGGCGTTTCCACGACCACAGCCTGCTCGCCCGGCCGATAGGAGGCGGACTCGCGGAAGGTCTCGGTTTCCGAAACATTCACGTCGAACATGTGGATCTTGTCGTAGCGCGCTACCACCGCCCCGTCGGGTCCGATCAGAAACGACCGGTTTGCGAACCTGCCATCGGCATCCTCGGTGGCCAGCCCCAGCGAGCCGATCAGCAGCCAGACCCCAAGCCGCGCCGCCTCAGCCCTGAGCTCGGCCAGAGTCGGGTCAGATGCCTCTGGCTGGATCACCTCACGCTGCCGGATCCGGTTGGGGAACAACCCATTGCCGCATTCCGGCGTCAGAATGAATCCGGCTCCACTTTCATGGGCCCGCCGCATCAAACCCAGCGTCACGGCCAGATTGGCCGCCGGATCATCCGACACGTTCAATTGCAGCAGGGCCGCCCGCATCAGGCCAAAAGCGGATCAAGCCCGCCTTCATAGTCCAGGGCATGCAGCTCATCGCAGCCACCGACATGTTTGCCGCCGATAAAGATCTGCGGCACGGTCCGGCTGCCCCCGGCCCGCTTGGTCATCAGATCGCGCAAAGCATAATCGCGGCTGACGTCGATTTCGGTGTAAGTGACGCCCTTCTTGCCCAGCAGCCGTTTGGCGGCGATGCAATAGGGGCAGGTCGGCGTCGTGTAGATTTCAACATTTGGCATGAACGTATCCTTATCGCGGCGGAGTATATCCAAACGCAACGCCTTCGCAACAAAGCTGGGTCACCGAAAGCGCGGCTCACCATATGAGTTAGGCATCCTTCACGACCCGCGCCATCGCCAGGACGGATACCCCGATTGCACCGGCTGCAACACAAGCCTCTGCCGCCGCCGCAAACGTCGCACCCGATGTCATCACGTCGTCAACCAGCAGAACATGCCGGCCATCGATCCGCGCTGCCCGCCTTGGATGCACCGTCAAAGCCGCCGCCATATTGGCAAACCTTCCATCGCGGTCACGACCATCCTGCGTGCCGGTGTTCCGCCGCCGTTGCAACAGGTCGGGGCAATGCTCCAGTCCTGCCAGCCCGGCGACACCGGCGGACAGCAGCGCCGCCTGATTGTAACGCCGCTTCAACAGCCGCAGCCAGTGCAGCGGGATCGGCGCCACCAGCATCCCTGGCAGCAGAATCGGCGTCGCTGCCCGCAGCATCCAGGCCGATACCGGCCGCGACAGGTCAATCCGGTCGCCATGCTTCAATGCCAGAACCAGCTTTCGGGCGTTGTCTTTGTAGAGAAGCGCCGCCCGACCGGTGCTCCACGGTCGGGCAATGGTCAGACAATCGTCGCACAGCACCTCCTCGGCGCGATCTTCACCGTGCAGCGGCGCGCCGCATTTGCTGCAGACCAGACCCGCGATGAACGGCGTCTGCTGCCAACAGGCGCTGCAAATCCCAAAGTCGGTCGTCACCAGCGCAGTGCAGGTCAGGCATTGCGGCGGATACACCACATGCAGCAAGGCTTGCATTCCCATCACGCCCGCCTATCTTCCGCACCCATGCAGACCCCCATCCTGACCGACCGTCCGGCTCTGACCCGGCACCGCCACCGCGCCACCGCCCTGTTCTTGCAAGATATGGTGGTCGCCGAAGTTCAGGAGAGACTGACGGAGGTTAACAGAACCTTTACTGCTCCCGCCGTGGTGACGGGTTTTCCGCAGTTATGGCCCGGAATGACCACGGTTGCCGATGATGGGACCCTTGCCCTGCGACCCAAAGCTCACGATCTTGTGATCCATGCTTTGGCGCTGCATTGGGCAAATGACCCAGTTGGTCAACTGGTTCAGTGCCGTCACGCGCTGCAACCGGATGGCTGGATGATGGCGCTGCTGTTTGGTGGGCAGACTTTGCATGAACTCCGCGCCTGTCTGGCCCAAGCCGAATCAGAGGTGACCGGCGGATTGTCGCCCCGCGTCCTTCCGATGGGGGAAATTCGCGACCTCGGCGGCCTGCTGCAACGGGCCGGCTTTGGTCTCCCAGTGGCCGACAGTTTCACAACGACAGTGCGCTACGCCGATGCCTTTGCGCTGATGCATGATCTGCGCGCGATGGGCGAGGCCAACGCCCTGACCGCCCGTCTGCGCCACCCGACCCGCCGTGCCGTCTTCACCCGTGCGGCGGCACTATATCAGGCAATGCAGGGCGACGATGGCCGGATCCCTGCGACATTCGAGATCGTTGTATTGACCGGCTGGGCACCGCATGACAGCCAGCAAAAGCCGCTGCGTCCGGGCTCTGCCGTCAACCGACTGGCCGATGCCCTGCAAGCAGCTGAAATGAAACTGCCGCGCGATTGATTAACCGACCTGCCAGCCCCCGACCCTGACCGGGGTGCAAGCCAAGGAGCCCGACCATGCCTGACGTCGCCACCGGAACCGGCCGCCTGAGCCATGCCCCCACGAACCATCCGGCTGTGAACGCGCCAAAGATCGGGGTGCTGCTGGCCAATCTGGGCACGCCGGATGCCACGGATTACTGGTCGATGCGGCGCTATCTGAACGAATTTCTGTCCGACAAACGCGTGGTCGATGTGCCCGACTGGAAATGGCAGCCGATTCTGCAGCTGATCATTCTGTCCTTTCGTCCGCAGAAGTCCGGCGCGAATTATCGCAAGATCTGGAACGTAGCAAAGAACGAAAGCCCGTTGTTGACCATCACCCGCGACCAGACCGCTGCCATTGCCAAGGCGATCAACGACCGGTACGGCGACCAGATCATGGTGGACTTCTGCATGCGCTACGGCAACCCCTCTACCCTGTCCAGAGTGCAGGCATTGGTTGCGGCCGGGTGCGAAAAAATTCTGTTTTTCCCGCTGTATCCCCACTATGCGGGCGCCACCTCTGCCACCGCCAACGACGCTTTTTTCGCTGCGTTGGGCGGCGAAACCCGCCAGCCTGCCGTCCGGACCGTGGCCGAATATTTCGACCATCCGCTGTATATCGCCGCCCTCGCCCGCTCGGTCACCGAGGCCTATGCCAAGCTGGACCATTTGCCCGAAAAGCTGATCACCAGCTATCACGGGATGCCGTTGCGCTATCTGATGCAGGGCGACCCCTACCATTGCCAATGCGCCAGGACGACACGACTGCTGCGCGAACATCTGGGTTGGGAAAAGGCGGCGATCGACGTGACATTTCAATCGATCTTCGGACGCGAGGAATGGCTGAAACCCTATACCGTCGAACATGTGGCCAAGCTGGCCAAATCCGGCGTCAAAAGCATCGCGGTGACAGCGCCGGCTTTTTCCGCTGATTGCATCGAAACCCTGGAAGAAATCAACGGCGAGATTCGCGAAGCGTTTCTGCATGCCGGCGGGAAGAATTTTACCTATATCCCCTGCCTGAATGACGACCCCGACCACATCGCCGCGCTGACCGCGATCATCGGCGAGAATCTGGGCGGCTGGATACAGCGTGCATGAAAAAGACGGCAGGTTGCCCTGCCGTCCTATAAAGTTCAAACCAGATCAGATCAGGCGTTCGCAGCAGCGGCAGCCAGAACCAGCAGCAAAAGCAGCGGGATCAGCAGGCCGCCATTGGACGACGAGGTCTTGGTGACAGCGGCCACCATCGGGGTTTCTTCCATGACCGGCTGCGCCATGCCGCCAGCGAACGCGGAGGAGGCGGCGACCGACAAAGCGGCGGCGAGTGCAAGTTTCTTCATTTTAGTCTCCAGTTTTTGCATCCGGTCGGAACATCCAGTCCCGGGCAGGAAGCGACAAGATTGTTGCTCGTGCTCGGAATAAAGCATTTTGGCGCAATAAATGCAACGGGCCGTGCCTTGCGTTTGCCCAACTGTTGCCAGTTTACCCAAGGCCCAAAAACGAAAAGACGGCAGCCGGGCTGCCGTCTTTTGCAGTACGAACGTGACGTTCGATCAGGCGTTGGCGGCAGCAGCAGCCAGAACGAGCAGCAGCAGCAGCGGGATCAGCAGGCCGCCATTGGACGACGACGTGTGAACCATCGGGACGACCGCAGCCGGGACCATGACCGGCTCAACGGTGCCGCCAGCGAAAGCGGTGGAAGCGGCCAGCGACAAAGCGGCGGCGAGAGCGATTTTCTTCATATTAAACTCCAGTTAAAGCATCCGGCCGAAATTTCGCAGAGGCGGACGGACGCACCCAAGACTGTTCCTCGTAAGCTTTTAAAAGCAGGTCAAATCGCCGAATGCAACTGACTCGATTGTCAGCCCTAAGCGCGTGGCCATGATGTCGTCAATTTGGCAACACCTTTTCGCCAACTTTGCCGCCAAGCCACATTTTCTGATTTGGTACGCTTTTCGGTGAAGCCCGAGTTTGCGGCTGCGATGATGGCCCTGCGTCCCGCTCGGTTAGATCAACAGCACCTGAGTCCCGACCTTGGCCAGGTCAAACAGCTCCAGAATATGCTCGTTGTACAGGCCGATGCAGCCGTTTGACGACCTGCGGCCGATCTTGCGGGTGTCATGGGTGCCATGGATCCGGTAGGCCGGCCAGCCGAGATACAGCGCCCGCACGCCAAGCGGATTGTCGGGCGAGCCGCCTTCGACGAATTTGGGCCAGTCCGGATTGCGTTCCAACTCACCTGCCGTGGCGGTCCACCGTGGGTTGACGACTTTCTGGATCACGTCGGTATTGCCGCGTCGCGTCAACTCTTCGGTCAGCGGAACCGAAGTTGGGTACAGCTTGTAGATCGACTGGTCCTCGGACCAGAAATGCAGCGCGCGCGAGGTGATGTCGACCAGAATGGCGCCGTTCCTGGTGTTGGGGAAATAATCCTGCCAATCGACCAGCCGAAAGCTGGAAATGTTGGCGCGCAGGGTTGTCGGCGTGGTCGGTGCTTCGAACTCGGTGGAGTTGTTGAAGCTTTGCGCCTGGGCGGGCAGGGCAGAGGCCGCCACAGAGGCAGCGGCGGCGCCGAGGAACAGGCGGCGGTTCAGCGGGGGTTTTGTGGTGTCAGACAAGCTCTGATCTCCTTGACGGCTCGATTGCGAGTGTTTACCGCGAAACCCGCTTCGCCGCAATTCACGCCCATGTCGCCTGGCGGTGGATTGCAAAGGGTGTTGCTTCTGCCGGACTTTCTGTAAGACGGGGCAAAATCAGGCGCGGCCCCGTAACGCGGGTCCCTACAGGTGGATCAAGATGAACCGACGTTCTGCACTATTTTTGGGCGCTGCAGCTGCACTGGCCGCCTGTTCGCGGCCACCGACGGTTCCGCTTGGCTCGGATGGCAAGCCCCTGCCGCAGGTCTACCGAATTGCACCGGGCTCCGAATCGGAAATTTCGTTCCGTTTTCTGGACGGATTGAACGCATTGCGCAAAGCCAAGGGCGTGTCGCAACTTGGCTTCAACGCCGAATTGAACGCTGCCTGCGCCACCCATTCCCGTGACATGTCAGTCCAGAACCGCCCATGGCACTTTGGCTCCGACGGCTCGTCACCCTTGGTGCGTGTGCAACGGGTCGGGTACCGCGGCAAATTGCTGTCAGAGCTGATTTCCGAAACCTATGAAACCGAGCAGCAGACCCTTGGCGACTGGATGGGCCAATCTGACACCCGCGCCGTCCTGATGGACCCGCGCGGCAGTGAAATCGGCTTTGCCTGGTATCAAGAGCCGACCGGCAAGATCTGGTGGACCTTCCTGATCGGCGAGGCGGGTGGAACCTTTGGCGCCCCGACTGGTCCCGCAGGGTTCGGCCAGTAGGTCAAGGCCCTGATCGACCTGAGAATGGACGCCCACTTTGGCGTCCGTTTTTTTGGAATCAAAAGGTTAGGCTTGAACAGATGTCACGGAAAGATCCGGATCACCGTGCCGGGATTGACCATAGCATAGATCTCTTCGATCTGCCTGTCGGTCACCGCAATGCAGCCAACAGTCCAGTCGCCCCGGGTAGAAACGCGCTTGGTCTGGCCGTGGATGAAGATATCACCCCCCGGCGCCAAGTTGTAGGTTGCCGCATAGGCCCGGTCGGCGTCGTTGGGATAAGAGATGCCCAGCGACAGGTGATAGGCCGAATTCGGGTTGCGGTGGGTGATCAGATAGGCGCCTTCTGGTGTCTTGCCGTCGCCTTCGAAATGTTTGGGCCCGACCGGCGCACCACCAAGATGGATCTTGTAGGTCTTCAGCAATGTGTTGCCGCTCAGCAGATACATCTTGCGGTCGGCCTTGTGGACCTCGATCGCGGTCACCGGCGGGCCGTTGTAGCCGCGATTGCCTCCACAGGCCGTCAACGCGACCAGAGCGACAACAAGAATAACTTTGAGAACTGCCCTGACCATGTGCTCGCCTGATTTGCCCGTCTTTTTTCTTGGCCAATAGCTGATTCTGCGCAGGCTGGCCAGCACCTAAAGCGTGAACCGCGCCGCCAGTTCGACATGGGCAGACCAGCGAAACTGATCCACCACCTGCACCCAGTCGAGCCGGTATCCTGCGTCGGTCAGGATGCGGGCGTCGCGGGCAAAGGTACCGGGGTTGCAAGATACCGCCGCAATCACCGGCACTTTCGACAGGGCAAGAGTGCGGCATTGTGCCTCAGCCCCGGCGCGCGGCGGATCGATGACCACCGCTTCTACGCCTTTGAACTCATCAGGTTCCAGCGGTCGGCGGAACAGATCGCGGGTCTCTGCGGTCACGCGGCGCAGTCCCTCCGCCCCACGCGCCGCCTTGTCCAGCGCCGCCACCATCGCCGGGTCACCCTCAACCGCATGAACCTCGGCCCGTTCTGCCAGTGGCAGCGCAAACGTGCCGATGCCGGCGAACAGGTCCACAACCCTGCGCGCAGGGCCAAAGGCGAGGGCGACGGATTGTAACAACGCGGTTTCGCCCTCCACCGTCGCCTGCAGAAACGCCCCCGGCGGCGGCGCGACCAAAACGCGGCCAAAACGTTGCATCGGCTGCGCCCTAAGCGCCACCATCTCGCCATTCCAGGTCAGCCGCGCCAGTCCGTGAGTCTCGGCAAGCCGAGCCAGATCCAACTGCATGGCAGCATCCGCCAGTTTGCCGCCACTCACCTGCACATCCGCACCTGCCAACGAGCGGGTTACCGTCAGCGCCATTTCCACCGTTCGCGACCCGCCAAGCCTGACCAATGCCTCCAACGCCGGAAAGGTGGCGATCAGGTCGGGATGCAGCAACTGGCAGTGCGGTACGGCAACCAGCGTATCCGACCCCCGGGCATGAAAGCCCAGCAGCACCCCGCCCTTGGTACGCCTTGCCGCCAATGTCGCCCGACGCCGTGACTGTGGTGGAGAGGTCATGATGGGCCGAAACAGGGTCGAAATCCCCTGACTGCTCAACGCGCCCTGAACGATTCCCTGCTTCCAGTCCGCAACAAACGGGTCCGCCGCATGTTGCATCATGCAGCCGCCGCAAGATCTTGCATGGGCGCAGGGCGGTCGAACCCGGTTGACCGAGGGGGTGACGATGCGGACGCCCGTCAGTTTGTCGCCCTGCAACTCACCCTCAATCACCTCACCCGGCAGCACCTGCGGCACGAACACGTTGCCGTCCGGGCCCCGCGCCACGCCGTCGCCCATATGGCCCAGTCGGTCGATGGTCAAAATCACTCTGCGGCTTCCTGTTCGTCACTGCCGATGAAGCCGCCCGACTGACGGTTCCAGTAGCGGGCGTAAAGTCCGTTGCGTTCCAACAGGTCGGCATGGGAGCCCTGCTCGACGATGCGACCCTGATCCAGAACAATGATGCGGTCCATCATGGCGATGGTCGACAACCGGTGGGCAATCGCAAGCACGGTCTTGCCCTCCATCACCCGGTGCAATGCAAACTGGATCGAAGCCTCCACCTCGCTGTCCAAGGCGGAGGTCGCCTCATCCAGCACCAGAATCGGCGCGTCTTTCAGGAAGGCGCGGGCCAAGGCGATGCGCT
>JBDTQR010000026.1:0-29270 GCA_039932095.1 bacterium
GAATCACCGCGAGTCATCGCCTCACGAACGGCGACCACCGAGCCGCCCTCATCGCGGCTGAAATGGCGCAGAGCGGGCATCCTGAGCAGGGAGAGGATATTTCTCATTCTGGTCCTCAACTCGGTTCTGTCACAAAGGCCGACCGCGCGATCAGGCCATAGCCGCCATCGGAATCGAGCGGCATGTCCATTGCGATTCCGGTCGTCGGGAACATCGCCTGCAAGACGACGCAAACCCGCACCATCATCAGATCATTGTCGGCGAGACTGCCCATCGAGACCACGGGTTCGGCGTCTTCGTGGCGGTTGATGCAATGCGCCGGTTCGACCGGGACGTTCCACGTCGTGGTGCTGACGCGGTCCAGTTCGATCTTCATGCTGTTCTTGCAGTCGGCAAAGATTATCGTGCGCGAACAGATTTCATTCTTGAGCAGATTGTTGGTCACTTGGGTGTAATGCCCAAGACGCAATTCGCGCATGGTCATGTCGACCGACTGTTCCAGCATGATCGACCGGGTCATCAACAGCCCGCTTTCGAACGACGCCATGAAGATCATCATGAAGATCGGGATCACCAGCACGAATTCCATCGTCGCGGTGCCGTCCTCACGACGCAAGGCATCGACGATCCGCGCTGACAGTCCTGCGACCATGCTGGCAAGAAATCGGGTCATTGGGTCAACCTCAACTGACTGATGTTGTTGGCGATTGCGGCGAAGGCGGTCGAGATTTGCAGGCCTTGCGCGTTGAAGTAGTGCGAGCCGTTCTCACCATCGGTCGAGCAGTTGCGGATCTGGGTCTGACCGTTGGTCGGGGCCTGGAAGGCAATGCCGTAGACAATTACGTTCTGCGCCTTGGCCTGCGAGCAGACCGATTGCAGTTGATCGTCCATGTCAGAGGTGCGCGACAGGGATTTCATGTCGTTCATCATGCTCTTGTAGATCGAGTTGCGGCTGCTGCTGGAACTGCCGCCCAGTGGCACGCCATAGTAGTAGTAGGCGACGTAGGACAGCTTCATGGCATCCCAGACCTGTGGCCAGGTTTGTTGAACCGCCGCAGCGCCGTTGTTGTTGCTGTTCTTCCAGGGCGTCGACTGCCAGGTACCCTTGTGCTGCACATAGTATTTGTTCGAGCCGGACACTGTGCTGTGATAGATCGAATAGTTGCCGTCGTTGCCCTTCCAGATCGGCGACAAGCCAGACTTGTAGGGGTCGTTGACGCGCTCTTCGGCGAAATGCTCGCCGTCGGTCATCAGCACGATCACCTTCATCGCCTCTTTGTCGTCATATTCGAACGGCCGGCCGGCAAGGTTGCTGTCGAGGGCCCCGGTCGAAATCAGGTGGGTATAGATGCCGCGCGACGACGGGTCGAGCAGGCCCAGACCCCATTTCATCCCGGCATTGATCGAGGTTGCGCCAACCGCCGTCAGGTGGCCAAGGTAGCCCTGCAGGTCCGAGATGGATTGCGACGGCAGCCGGACGATATTGGTCGGTTTCGGCGGGCACCATTTGTTGGCGTCGTTCGGCGATGACCCACCACTGTAGGACGAATAGGTGTCGGCATCGGCTGTCATCGACAGGCTTAGCGGCGCAACCGAGGTGGCATAGGCATATTGCGAAATGGTGGTCGAATCGTAGGCCGAGTCCGGCAGGTCGACGCAGTTCACATCGGTCGCGCCAGATGGGTAGACCGTGTTGAATTCTGACGCCAGCGTACTGCCAAGGTTGACCTGACCGTTGAAGGGCACCAGGCCAATGGAAATCTTGTGATCCGGGTCATTGCCCAGCACGGTTGACACAAAGGCCTTGGCGGCTGTCTGCAGGTTGGTCAGCTTGTTGTCGCTGGCCATCGAACCCGACACGTCCAGCACCAGCATGACCTCGACATTGTTCACTCGCTGTTCGGCGGTCGACGCGCCGGGGGCGTTGAACTGTTCAATGCCCAGCATGTGCAGGAACATCGGATTAGTGTCGGCCAGGGCCGTCGCCTTCACTTCGCGGAAGTTCAGGCCCTGCGTCACGGTGACCGATGTCAGAAAATCGGCCAGACCGGCTTTCAGGAAGTAGTCGTCGACCACAGTGCGCGGGTCCAGCGACTGATTCAACGCCGCCGCGGCAAGAGTGGAGCGATCCAGCGTGTTCTGCAACGAGGTGCGCCGCGATTCATACCGCATGACGTCCACCGCGATACCGCCCATCATCATCATCAGGACAAACAGCATCAGCCCGAAAATTATCAAGGCGCCACTGTCGTCCATCAAGAAGCGTTTCCTGCCCCGCATCAGGCTCTGCCCGATATTTGAAATCGCCTGACTGATGCGCAATATTCCTGACAGCATGTCCAAAGCCCTTTGATAGACGACGCATTCCCCGGAAAGAGGGAACGCAACACAGAGTCGTGTCTGGCCGATCTAACGTAAGAGCTGGGGCGAAATTATGGTCACTTTGAGGGCGCATTTGGGTCAACCCACCTGGATGTGCTGGATTTGCCACAATGTCGGCACGGTTGCAGCCGTGCCAAACAGGCTTCACTGGGTCAGCTTCAGCATCGTCATATTGCTGGCGATGGCGCGGAAGGCGGTCTGGATCTGCATGCCACTGGCCGCGAAGTAATGCGAGCCGCCGGTCGGATCGGTGCTGCAATTGCGGATCGCGGCCTGGCCAACCGGCGGGGCTTCGAATGCGATGCCGTAGATGATGACGCCCTGATCCTTGGCCAGCGAGCAGGTCTGGTTCAGCGACACATCCATTCCGGAGGGCGAACCATAGCTTTGCACCATGGCGTTGAAGGTGTTGTTGTAGATCGTGTTGCGGGTGTTGGAGTCGGTGCCAAGGGCGCGGGCATAGAACTGCCAGGCGACGTAGCTGGTCTTCAGATTGGCCCAGATCTGGGTCCAGGTTTGCTGTGTGCCGCCGTTCCACGGCGTGGCCTGCCAGTTACCGAGATGCGGGACAAAGTACTGGTTGGAGCCTGCAACCGCCGGGCGGCCCGTGGTGAAGCGCACCGAGTAGTTGCCATCGCTGCCCTTGTAGATCGGCGACGGGCCGGCCTTGTAATCGTCGACGATGCGGTCGTGGGCCACATGCTGGCCATCCGTCATCAGGACGATGAACTTCATGTTGTCCTTGTCATCATAGGCGAAAGGACGGTTCACGGCAGACCCGGGCATCTTGCCTTGGGCGATGAAACCGGCATAGGCCGAGCGCATCGACGGATCCAGCATGGTCACGCCCCATTTCATGCCCAGCGTGATCGAGGTGTTGCCTTCGGCGAACAGGGCATTGATCTGCTGCTTCAGCAGAATGGCGTTGTTGCTGGGCAGGCGGATCACGTTGACCGTGCTCGGCTTGCAGAATTCGCTGCTGTAATTCGGCAGCGCTGCAGAGGACACCGGAGAAATATAGCCATTGGTCTGGGTCGTGTTGTGGGCGATGTCGGCATAGGCGACCATCGGTATCGGGTCGGTCCGCGACAGGGCCAGTGTATTGAAGGCCGCCGGCGCAGGCTCGACACAATTCACATTGGCCACGCCGTTCGGACCGGTGATGTTGAAGGCTGAAACCAGATCCGGCCCGATATTGACCTGGGCGTTGTAGGGCACGATCGAGATCGTGATCCGGTGGTCCGGGTCATTGGCGAGAACGGTGTCGACGAATTCGGAGGCGGCGATCTTCAGGTTGCCGATCTTGTTGTTGTTCTGCATCGAGCCGGTCACGTCCAGCACAAGAACGATTTCGACATTGGTGATGGCCTGTTCGGCTTGGCTGCGGCCCAGAGCGTCGAATTTCTCGATGCCCAGCATGTGCAGGAACAGAGGATGGGTGTCGGCCCGGCCCGTCGCCCGCACCACGGCCGAATTCTGGCCCTCGGTTATGGTGACGCTTGCCAGTTGGTCCGAGATGCCCGCTTTGGCCATATAGTCGCGCACCACCGCCTCGCGGTTCAGCCTCTGGCTCAGCGCCGCTGCGGCAAGGGTGGACCGGTCCAGCGTGTTCCACAGATTGGTGCGCGTGGTTTCGTAGCGCATCAGATCGACGACAAAGCCGCCCATCATCACCATCAGGACAAACAGCATCAGGGCGAAGATGATCAGCGCTCCATCCTCGTCGCGGCGGAAACGGCGAACATGGTGTGACGTGGCGTTAAGCATGGCAGCGCTTCCTAAACCGGACGGGCATCGTCTTATTTGCCCGCAATATGTCGCCCCACCGCCTTCGAATGGCCCCAAAGTTGTGGCGAAAATAAGGCAGGGGTGACAAAATCGAGGTGTTAACTATTGGCCGAGTAACAGTGTTGGAAAGCGGCGCGAATTGTTCACCGGGCACTGACAATGAAATGCCGCACCGCCAGAAAACATTGCCTTCTAATGGTCAAAATTGACCAGGACCGAATCACTTTTCAACAAATCCGTCGTGACATTGGGCGATTTGACGGGCGCCAAGTTAACCAAAGTCCTATAGAAAGGGCACAGGCAGCCCCAAGGTTGCCGCTCTGGGAGGAGAAAAGACATGAACGTGGCAGGTGAGCCGAGCTTTCGCGACTCGGTCGATTTGATGTTCAAGCGGGCCGTCGGCCTGATGGATCTGGGGCCGGGTCTGGTCGAGAAAATCCGGGTCTGCAACTCGACCTATACCGTGCGCTTCGGCGTCCGGCTTCGTGGCGAAATTAAGACCTTCACCGGCTACCGTTCGGTCCATTCCGAGCATATGGAGCCGGTGAAGGGCGGTATCCGCTTCGCCTTGTCGGTCAATCAGGACGAGGTTGAGGCGCTTGCCGCGCTGATGACCTACAAATGCGCTTTGGTCGAAACCCCGTTCGGCGGGTCGAAAGGCGGGCTATGCATCGACCCGCGCGCCTGGGATGAACATGAGCTGGAACAGATCACCCGGCGTTTCGCCTATGAACTGATCAAGCGCGACCTGATCAACCCCAGCCAGAACGTCCCCGCCCCCGACATGGGTACGGGTGAGCGCGAGATGGCCTGGATCGCCGATCAGTACAAACGCATGAACACCACCGACATCAACGGCAATGCCTGTGTCACCGGCAAGCCCATCGCCTCGGGCGGCATTCAGGGCCGGACCGAGGCGACCGGGCGCGGCGTTCAATTTGCGCTGCGCGAATTCTTCCGCCATCCCGATGACATGGCCCGCGCCGGTCTGACCGGCGATCTTGAAGGCAAGCGCATCGTGGTGCAGGGCCTTGGCAATGTGGGCTATCACGCCGCCAAATTCCTGTCCGAGGATGACGGTGCCAAGATCATCGCGGTCATCGAGCGCGACGGTGTGGTCACCGATGACCGCGGTCTGGACATCGAGGATCTGCGGCAATGGATGAACAAGAGCGGCGGACTGTTGGAAAACTATCCGCGTGCCGCATTCTCGCCAGAAGGGGCGGCGGGTCTGGAACTGGCCTGCGACATCCTGATCCCGGCGGCGCTGGAAGGGGTGATCCACAAGGACAACGCCGAACGCATTCAAGCCCCGCTGATCATCGAGGCGGCAAACGGCCCGATCACCTTTGGTGCCGATGAAATCCTGCGCCGCAAGGGGGCCATCATCATCCCCGACATGTATGCCAATGCCGGTGGCGTCACGGTCAGCTATTTCGAATGGGTCAAGAACCTGTCGCATATCCGTTTTGGCCGCATGCAGCGCCGTCAGGAAGAAGGGCGACATGAACTCTTGGTTCACGAACTGGAACGGCTGTCGTCCGACAAGAACCTCGGCTGGACCCTGTCACCGGATTTCAAATCGAAATACCTGCGCGGGGCAGGGGAGTTGGAGCTGGTCCGCTCCGGCCTTGATGACACGATGCGCTCGGCCTATCAGGCGATGCGCGAGGTGTGGCATGGCCGGCAGGATGTCGAGGATTTGCGGGTGGCGGCCTATATCGTTTCAATCGGGCGGATCGCCCAGTCCTATCGGTCCAAAGGTCTGTAACCTCAGATGATCCGCCTGATCGAAACGGGCGGGACATTGTGCATGATCCCCGGTCCGCATGGGCTTGTCCCGCAGGCGGGCCGGGTGGCGGCGATTTTGCCTGCGGGTGTTGCATGTGAGGCGATCACGCCCCTGATCGACAGCGCCAATGTCGGCCCGTTGCTGTGGAACCAATTGCTGGACCGGATCGCGGCAGCAAAGGGCCCGGTCATCGTCACCCATGGCACCGACACCATGGCCTATACCGGTGCCGCGCTGGATGCCGCTCTGGCCGGGACCGGCGCCTCGGTCGTCCTCACCGGGGCGATGCAGCCGCTGGGCACCAAGGGTGGCGACGCCGAGGCCAACCTGTCTTTGGCGCTTGACGTGGCCGGGCGGCCCTATCCCGGCCTGCGGCTGGCTTTCGCCGGCAAGGTCATGCCGGCGGGACGGATCACCAAACAGCACTCCACCGCCGCCCACGCCTTTCGCCGCGCCGGTGACCCGGCGCCGGCCACCCCGCCGCCCAGTCGCCGCTTTGCAGATCGCAAGTTGGCGGTGCTGACCCTGACCCCCGGCATGCCGTCCGACATGCTGCTCGCCGCCCTGTCCACCCTGGACGGTGCGGTGCTGCGGGTGTTCGGCAGCGGCACCGCTCCGGCGGTCCCCGGTCTGGCCGACGCTTTGGCCACGGCTGTTGCCAACGGGTGCCGGATCTGGGCGATCAGTCAATGCGCCTCGGGTGGGTTGATGCCCGGCACCTATGCCGCCGGGGCGGCACTTTGGCAGGCCGGGGTGGAAAACGCCGGCATGCTGTCCGCCGAACAGGCATTGACCCGGCTGTGGCTTGCCCTTTCGGTGCCAGAGCTCCCTTGACATCACGACAGAAAACCTGAATGTGACGCTTATTAACATACAGGAGCCCGCCATGCTGCCTCTGGTCCACTATGCCCACATCCTGCTCGGCACCATCTGGCTTGGTGGCACGCTGGCATTTTCGCTCGCCTTCTACCCCGCCCTGGCGCGGATGCCCGCCGCCGAGGCCAAACGGGTGTTTGATGCAGTTGCGGGCTACGCCGGACCGCTGATCGGCGCGTCCGGTGGCTTGACGATGCTGCTTGGCCCATTGCGCGCCTATATCGGCGGCGGCGTCACAGGTTGGTCCGATTTCACGCAGCCCTATGGCAGAATGGTCGTCATCGCCTTTGTTCTGGTGCTGAACGCGCAAATTCTCGGCGGACGTTTTCGCAAAGGCTTTGCCGCGCTGATGGCGGATCCCGCCGCCTTTGCCAGCAAAGCCCCCGGTCGTGTCACCGCCAATGCCGCGATCGAAACCGTCTTGCTCCTGGCGGTTCTCGGCATCATGGTCAGCATGGGACTGGCGCTCGACTGACCAACAGCGACACGCTTTGTCGCGCTTGGGTCAGTTCTTTGTGAAAGGCTGTTGAATATCGGCGCAGAACCCGCGACGCTGACGTCGTCTATCAGGGGCATGAGATGCGCTATTCCGCACTGAAAGTTTTCACCCAAGGTCTGCTTGGCAATACCGGCTGGACTCCGGCCTGGCGCGACCCGGCACCGAAGGCCGAATATGACGCAGTGATCATCGGCGGCGGCGGGCATGGGTTGGCGACCGCCTATTATCTCGCCAAGAACCACGGGATGACCAATGTCGCGGTGCTGGAGAAGGGCTATCTTGGCGGCGGCAATGTCGGGCGCAACACCACCATCGTCCGCGCCAACTATTTCATTCCGGGCAACAGCGAGTTTTACAGCCATTCCCTGAAACTGTGGGAGGGGCTGGAGGCCGAGCTGAACTACAACGTCATGCATTCGCAGCGCGGTCAGGTCGTGCTGTTCCACTCGGACGGTCAGCGCGACCAGCAAATTCGCCGCGCCAATGCCATCGTCAATCAGGGCGACGATGCCGAGATCATGACTGTCGACCAGCTGCGCGCCGAGTTTCCCTATCTCGATTATGAACAGGCCCGCTTCCCGATCTATGGCGGCATGATGCAGCGCCGCGCCGGCACCGCCCGCCATGATGCGGTGGCTTGGGGCTATGCGCGGGGCGCGGATGCAAGGGGTGTTGATCTGATCCAGAACTGCGAAGTCACCGGCATCGACATCGAGAATGGCGTGGCCCGAGGTGTCCAGACCACCCGAGGCCCGATTCGCGCGAAAAAGGTCGGGATGCTGGCGGCGGGACGCTCCGGCCAGGTCGCCGCGATGGCAGGCATGCGACTGCCCGTGGAAAGCCATGTGTTACAGGCGTTTGTCACCGAAGGTCTGAAGCCTGTGCTGGACTCCGTCATTTCCTTTGGCATGGGCCATTTCTATATCAGCCAGTCCGACAAGGGTGGTCTGGTGTTCGGTGGTGACATCGACATGTATGCCAGCTACGCCGCGCGCGGGAACCTGCCGATGGTCGAACATGTGATGGAGGCGGGGATGACCCTGATGCCGATGATTGGCCGCGCCAAGGTGCTGCGGTCGTGGGGTGGCATCATGGACATGACGCCGGACGGCTCCCCGATCATCGACAAGACCCCAATCGAGGGCCTCTACATCGACGCCGGCTGGAACTATGGCGGCTTCAAGGCGACGCCAGCGTCCGGCTGGTGCATGGCCCATCTGATGGCGACCGGAGACAGCCACGAGGTCGCCCGCAAACTTCGCCTTGACCGTTTTCGCACCGGCCACCTTCTCGATGAAGAAGGCACCGGCAGCCAGCACAACCTGCACTAGGACCGCGCAATGCCTGACCATTTTCTCACCGCCATTGTCGCCAGACTGAAGGCTTCAATGCCTTTCAATTTGGCGCAAATAACCCGGGGTGAAGCCTGTGGCCGAGCGGCAGTGCCACCGCATTGCGCCGTCGACACTAGCACAAAGGCAACATTATGCGCCTGAATTGTCCGCTTTGTGGCCCACGCGACCGGCGAGAATTCTACTATTCCACGTCAGACGACTATCTTGCCCGTCCGGCCCCGGACGCGCCACCAGAGGCTTGGGATGATATGCTGCATCTGCGGACCAATCCGGCTGGCGTCACCAAGGATCTGTGGTATCACGAAACCGGATGCGGATCGTGGCTGCTGGTCACCCGCAACACCATCACGCACGAAATTCTGGCAACCGAGCGCGTCGCCGACCGCAAAGGCGGTGCTGCATGAGGTTGCCGGACAAGGGTCTGATCGACCGCACCAAGCCCGTTGCCTTCACCTTTGACGGCGTGACCTTTCATGGCTTTGCCGGCGATACGGTGGCCTCTGCCTTGCTCGCCAATGGCGTCAAGCTGATGGGGCGCAGCTTCAAATATCACCGCCCGCGCGGCGTGCTGACGGCCGGATCCGAGGAGCCGAACGCCCTGCTGGAGGTGCTGGATGAGGGCCAGCAGACCCCTAACACCCGCGCCACCGTGCAAGAGATCCATGACGGTCTGGCCGTGCGCAGCCAGAACCGCTGGCCGACGTTGCGCTGGGACATGCTCAGCATCAACGACCTTGCGGCCCCGTTTCTGGGGGCCGGGTTCTACTACAAGACCTTCATGTGGCCGCGCGCCTTCTGGGAAAAGCTGTATGAACCCGCGATCCGCCGGGCGGCAGGTCTGGGAAAGCTGCTGCCAAAGCACGACGAGGCGGACTATGAGAAGGCCTATGCCTTTTGCGACCTGCTGGTGATCGGCTCGGGCCCCACTGGTCTGATGGCGGCGCTGACGGCGGCCAAGGCAGGCAAGGATGTGATCCTCGCCGAAGAAGATGCGATGATGGGTGGGCGCCTCTTGTCCGATGATGGCCAGATCGATGGTGGGCCCGCGCTGGATTGGGTCAACGCCACCCTCGCCACGCTTAAAACCATGAAAAACGTCCGCCTGATGCCGCGCACCACCGTCACCGGGGCCTATGACCATGGCACTTTTGGCGCGTTGGAGCGGGTCGGTCTGCATGTCGCCCACAAGCCCAACCTGCCGCGCGAATGTTTCTGGCGCATCGTGGCCGGGCAGGCGATCCTCGCCACCGGGGCGCTGGAACGGCCGATTGCCTTCAAGAACAACGACCGGCCCGGCATCATGCTGGCTTCGGCAGTGCAAACCTACCTCAACCGCTACGGCGTCGCCCCCGGCACCAAGGTCACGCTTTTTGCCAACAACGACAACGCCCGTCTGGTGGCCCGTCAGCTGATGATGGCCGGGGTCAGGGTGGTGGCGATCCTCGACAGCCGCGCCATGGCCTCGACGGTCGAGGATTGCCCGGTCTATCTGAATGCCGAGGTCAGCGACACGACGGGACGGCGCGGTCTGACCAGCATCACAGTTTCGCATGCCACGGGCACGCAAACGATCGAGACCGACCTTCTGATGATGTCGGGCGGCTGGAACCCGCTGCTGCACCTGACCTGCCACATGAACGGCAGACCGTCTTGGCGCGATGACATCGCCGCCTTTGTCCCCAAGCCCGGCATGGTCCCGGGCCTGACTGCCGCCGGGTCGGCCAATGGCACCTTTTCCACTGCCGCCTGTCTGGCCGACGGGCGGACGACGGCGATGCAGGTGCTGAACCTCGTCCATGCCGATCCGCTGCCTGAGGCCGAGGATGCGCCGTACAAATTGGAACCACTATGGGCGGTGCCCGGGGAGGGCCGCGCCTGGCTCGACTTTGCCAATGATGTGACAGTCAAGGATGTGAAACTGTCGGCGCAGGAAGGCTTCTCGTCGGTCGAACATATGAAGCGCTACACGACCCAGGGCATGGCGCCCGATCAGGGCAAGAACTCCAATGTCGGGGCGTTGGCCGTTTTGGCCGACGCCACCGGGCGCGGCATTCCCGAGACCGGCACCACCACGTTCCGGCCGCCCTATGTACCGATTTCCATTGCCGCGCTGGGGGCAGGGGGTCGCGCCGAAGGCTTTGCGCCGCAACGCTTTCTGACCTCAGACCAGGCCAGCCGCGATCGTGGCGCTCCGATGGTCGAGGCAGGTCTTTGGTACCGTCCCAGCTATTTCCCGCGCCCCGGCGAGGCCACCTGGCGAGAGGCCTGTGACCGAGAGGTCCTGATGGTGCGCACCAAGGTCGGTGTCGCCGATGTGTCCACCCTTGGCAAGATCGACATTCAGGGCCGCGATGCCGCGCGCTTTCTCGACCTCGTCTACACCGGCACGTTCTCCACCCTGCCGGTTGGCCGCGTCCGCTATGGGTTGATGCTGCGCGAAGATGGCTTGGTCATGGACGATGGCACGACGGCGCGGCTGGGCGAAACCCATTACCTGATGACCACCACCACGGCGGCGGCGGGTCCGGTGATGCGCCACCTCGATTTCATCCATCAGGCCTATTGCCCGGAGTATGAGTTGCGCTTCATCTCGGTCACCGAAAGCTGGGCGCAGTTTGCCATTGCCGGCCCGAAGGCGCGGCAACTTCTGAACTCGGTCCTTGATCAGCCGCTGATCGATTTCCCGTTCATGTCCTGTGGCGCGGTTACGGTCGAGGGCGTCGCCGCCCGGCTTTTCCGCATCTCGTTCTCCGGCGAAGAGGGCTATGAAATCGCGGTGCCCACCGCTTATGGCGAAAGCCTGTTCCGCGATCTGGTGGCGCGGGCCGAAACCCTGGGTGGCGGGCCTTACGGGATGGAGGCGCTGAATGTCCTGCGCATCGAAAAGGGCCTGATCACCCATGCCGAAATCCACGGCCGGGTGACGGCTTTCGACATCGGTGCGCAGAAGATGGTCGCAAAGAAGGATTGCATCGGCAAGGCGAGCAGCCAGCGGCCCGGTCTGACCGGGCCCGAGCGTGAGCAGATGGTCGGTCTGATGTCTGATCAGCCGATCGGGGCGGGGGCGCATCTTTTCACCCAGGGCGACCCGGTCCACCGCATCCATGATCAGGGCTATGTGACTTCGGTCTGCTACTCGCCGACCATGGAAAGCTGGCTGGGTCTGGCGTTCCTCAAGGATGGCCGCGCCCGTCACGGCCAGCAGATCCGCCTTGTCGACCATATGCGCGGCCATGACGTGATGTGCACGGTATGCGACCCGGTGTTTCATGACAGCGAAGGAGGCAAACTGCGTGCCTGAACTCATCGCCAAATCCGCCTTGTCGGGCCAAGGTTCCGCCGTTCACGCCGGAACCACGCTGGCTGAGGTCAGCCTGGGACAGATCACCTCGATCGCTGCCTTCCCGGGCCAGAAAAAGGCTGTGGCCAAGGCCCTCGGCCAAGCCTGGCCCGAACCCAACAGCTGCGACAAGGGTCTGTGCTGGACCGGTCCCGACCTGGCCTTTCTGATCGGGCGTCCCGCCCCTGACCTGACCGGGATCTCGGCCTGCACCGACCAATCCGGTGGCTGGGCCGCACTGCGCCTGACCGGAGCCGGAGCGGCTGAAGTGCTGATGCGCCTTGTCCCGCTCGACCTGCGCAAGTTCGGATCCGGCAAGGCGGCTCGGGCCCCGCTGGGCCATATGCAGATGGTGCTGATCGGGCAGGACGACGGTTTCCTGATCCTGGTTTTCCGCTCGATGGCACGCACCGCCTGGCATGAAATCGAAGCGGCGATGAAAATGCTCGCCGCGCGAAAGGCGCTCTGACATGCTGACCAATGCCGACATGGCCGAGTTGATCGACTTGCGCCGCGAGTTGCACCGCTTCCCGGAAGTCTCGGGCGAAGAGGCCGAAACTGCCGCCCGGGTCACCGCTGCGCTCAAAGCGACCCGGCCTGATCAGGTCATCACCCATCTTGGCGGCCACGGCGTCGCTGCTGTGTGGAACGGTGCTGCCGCGGGCGAAACCGTCCTCTTCCGCTGTGAACTCGACGCCCTGCCGATCGAAGAACTGGGCCGTCCGGACTACCGCTCCACCATTCCGGGCCGCGGCCATATGTGCGGTCATGACGGCCATATGACCATCCTGATGGCCCTCGCCCGGCTGATCTCACGCAACCGCCCGGCGACAGGCCGGGTGATCCTGCTGTTCCAGCCGGCGGAAGAGGACGGCTCCGGCGCTGCCGCCGTGCTCAGGGATCCGCGCTACAGCCAGATCAAACCCGACTGGGCCTTTGCTCTGCACAACATGCCGGGCCAGAAGCTTTGCCATGCCACCCTGCGCGCCGGCACCATGATGTGCGCGTCTCAGGGCATGCTGGTGAGGTTTACCGGCAAGACCTCGCACGCTTCGATGCCCGAAACCGGCACTTCGCCAGTCAACGCCATTTGCCGACTGATCCCGCGCCTGCTCGCCCTCGGCCCCGGCGGGCCGCTGACAGCGGACTTCCGCATGGTTACCATCACCCATGTCAAGATCGGCGAACCCGCCTTCGGCATCTCTCCGGGCGACGCCGAACTTTGGGTCAAACTGCGCACCCGCGAAGACCTCCCGATGGCCGCGATGCGCGCAGAGGCCGAAGCGATCACCCGAGACGAAGCCGCTAAAGACGGCCTGACCGTCGTTTTTGAGACCCATGACGACTTCTCCGCCACCGTCAATGACGCCCAAGCGATCGAACGCCTCACCCAAGCGCTCGACGCCCTGCAGATCGCGCATGACGACCAAAACCTGCCCCTGCGCGGCTCCGAAGATTTCGGTCGCTTCGGCGACGAAAACACCAAAATGGCGATGATGTTTCTGGGCTCCGGCGAAGAACATCCGCAATTGCACAATCCCGACTACGACTTCCCCGACAGCCTGATTGCGCCGGGTGCCCGGTTGTTCCAAAGGGTGATGACCGATATTCTCGGCTGAAGCCCGAGTATTTGCACCTTTGGAAATACGCCCCGCGCAGCGTCTGGCCCGGCCGCCAGCGCCTCCGGCGGGAGTATTTCAAAAGGTGCACTTGGATCACCGCTTGCCCTGCGGACCCGGTGATCCGATATAGGGTGGATGAACCTGCCGCCCGGTTTCCTCGACGACCTGCGCACCCGCACCTCATTGTCTCAGGTGGTGGGACGTAAAGTCACGTGGGATGCACGGAAATCCAATCCGGGCAAGGGTGACCTCTGGGCGCCGTGCCCGTTTCATCAGGAGAAATCCGCCTCCTTCCACGTCGATGACCGCAAGGGGTTTTACTACTGCTTTGGCTGTCATGCCAAAGGCGACGCCGTCACTTTCGTCAAGGAAACCGAAAACGTCGGTTTCATGGAGGCGGTGGAGATCCTCGCCCGCGAAGCCGGAATGCCGATGCCCGAGCGGGACCCGGTCGCGACCGAACGGGCCGACCATCGCAGCCAACTCAGCCAGGTGATGGAAGAGGCGTTCAAATGGTTCCGCCTGCAACTCAAGACCACTGCCGCTGCCGAGGCTCGCGCCTATATCGCCAAACGCGGGTTGTCCGACGCGGCGCAGGACCGTTGGGAAGTGGGCTTCGCCCCGGATCAGCGTCAGGGTCTGTTCCACGCTCTGACCCAGAAGGGCATCGCCGCCGATCTGATCGTCGATGCCGGGCTTTGTGCCAGACCAGAGGACGGTGGGGCACCTTATGACCGGTTTCGCGGCCGGATCATCTTTCCGATCCGCGATGGCAGGGGCCGGGCGATCAGCCTTGGCGGTCGGGCGATGGACCCGAACGCCCGCGCCAAATACCTCAACGGTCCGGAGACCGTGCTGTTCGACAAGGGCCGCAATCTTTACAACCACGGCCCGGCACGCGAGGCGGCTGGCAAGGGGCAATTGATCGTCGCCGAAGGCTATATGGATGTCATCGCTCTGGTGGAAGCCGGGTTCAAATCCGCCGTCGCCCCCTTGGGCACCGCCGTCACCGAAGACCAGCTGCGCCTGATGTGGCGCATCCACGACGAACCGATCCTGTCGCTGGACGGCGACAAGGCCGGGATCAACGCCGCCCTGCGCGTCATCGACCTTGCCCTGCCGCTGCTTGAGGCGGGCAAGGGCCTGCGTTTTGCCGTGCTGCCCCCGGGACTTGACCCCGACGATCTGATCAAGTCGCAGGGTGCCGGGGCCATGCAGAAGGTGCTGGAGGACGCCCAGCCAATGGTCACCCTTCTGTGGCGACGCGAGACCGATGGTCGCAGCTTTGACAGTCCAGAGCGCAAGGCGACGCTGGACAAGACACTGCGCGCCACCATCGCCCGCATCACCGACCCCTCGATCCGCGCCCACTACGGCGAAGAGATCAAACGCCTGCGCCTTGATCTTTTCGGCAACCGCGCCCGGCCCAACTGGCAACCGTCCCGGCCCGGTCCGCAAGGCAACCGCAAGGGTCGCTTCACCCCGGAACCGCAAAATGCCCTTGCCGCGACCAAGGGCTCGCTGCTCGCCACGGCGCCCGGCCGGATCGACGAGCTGCTGCGTGAGGCGGTCATCCTGGCCATCTGCATCACGCATCCGGCCCTGATCACCCGTTTCGAATCTGCGCTGGAACGGATGGAGCTGACCGGGGAGGACCACAACGCCCTGCGCAGCCTGATCCTGTCGCATATGGACCCCGCCACACTGGAAGACCGGATCCGCCGGGCTGCGCCCGCTGCCCTTGACGCCCTGATGTCGCGTCCCCATGTGTTGATTGCGCCGCCCGTCCGCAACCGGACGGACAGTGACCTTGCCACCAGATGCCTTGCCGAAGAGCTGGCCAAACTTGACGCGCGCCGTGGCACGCGGCGGGAGATTGAAGATGCCGTCGAAGACCTGTCCGGACTGGCCGATGAAGGTCTGACCTGGCGCCTTGGTCAGGCCGCTGCCGCCCGGCACCGTGCCGACCAACCACCCCGCGCCGACACCGCCGACATGGGCGAAGACCGCGCTGCCCTGTCGAACCATTTGCAAAGCCTTATCAACTCCAAGGTATGGGAAAAGAAAAAGTCCTGATCGCCCCTGCAACTTCCCTCCGAATCAGGGTATTGATTCGGGTTAGCGCCCGATTCGCTCTGATTCGCCGAAACTGATTCTCACTGGAGTCCCCATGGCCGCCAAAGACACAGACGATGCAAAGCCGGAAGGCGACGAGGCCGATGTCTCGCTGGACCTGAGCCAGACCGCCGTCAAGAAGATGATCGCCGACGCCCGCGAGCGCGGCTACATCACCTATGACCAGCTGAACACCGTCATGCCGCCCGAGCAGGTGTCCTCCGAGCAGATCGAAGACGTGATGTCGATGCTGTCGGAAATGGGCATCAACATCATCGAGAATGATGAGGCCGAAGAAGGCGAGCCGGTTATCGGCGAACTGGTTGAAACTTCGTCCACCTCGCGCGATGTCGCCGTGGTCACCACCACGACCGAAACGCTGGACCGGACCGACGATCCGGTGCGGATGTATCTTCGCGAAATGGGTTCGGTCGAACTTCTGTCGCGCGAAGGCGAAATTGCCATCGCCAAGCGGATCGAGGCCGGTCGCAACACGATGATCGCCGGTCTGTGCGAATCGCCGCTGACCTTTCAGGCCATCATCATCTGGCGCGACGAACTTCTGTCCGAAGACATTCTCCTGCGTGACGTGATTGACCTTGAGGCGACCTTTGGCCGTTCGCTTGATGGCGAGGACGGTCTGGTTGGCAATGAACTTGAGGGTGTCGATGTCACCGCGACCGCCTCGGCCACTCCGCGCCGCGCCGGCAGCGAAGAGCCGGAACTGGACGCCGATGGCAACCCGCTGACCGGTGCCTCCGACGATGATGAGGATGATGAGGACGGCGCCGCCATGTCCTTGGCCGCGATGGAGGCCGCGCTGAAGCCGAAGGTTCTTGAAACCCTCGACATGATCGCCCGCGACTACAGCAAACTCAGCGAAATGCAGGACCTGCGGATGACCGCGACCCTGTCCGAAAAGCACCGCTTTTCGGATGGCGATGAGGCGGCCTATCAAAAGTTGCGCTCGGAAATCGTGGTGCTGGTCAACGAGTTGCACCTGCACAACAACCGGATCGACGCGCTGATCGACCAGCTTTATGGCATCAACCGGCGGATCATGATGATCAATTCCGGCATGGTGAAACTGGCCGATGCCGCGCGGATCAACCGCCGCGAATTCATCGACGAATATCAGGGCTACGAACTGGACCCGACCTGGCTGGACCGCATGGCCGAGAAGGCTGGCCGTGGCTGGCAGGCCCTGCTGGAACGCTCACGCGAAAAAGTCGAAGAATTGCGCGCCGAAATGGCCCAGGTCGGCACCTATATCGGCGTCGACATCTCGGAATTCCGCCGCATCGTCAATCAGGTGCAGAAGGGCGAGAAAGAGGCGCGGCAGGCCAAGAAGGAAATGGTCGAAGCCAATTTGCGTCTGGTGATCTCGATTGCCAAGAAATACACCAACCGTGGTTTGCAATTCCTGGATTTGATTCAGGAAGGCAATATCGGCCTGATGAAGGCGGTCGATAAATTCGAATACCGCCGGGGCTATAAATTCTCGACCTATGCGACCTGGTGGATCCGCCAGGCCATCACCCGCTCGATTGCCGATCAGGCCCGCACGATCCGCATTCCTGTGCATATGATCGAGACGATCAACAAGCTGGTGCGCACCGGCCGCCAGATGCTGCACGAAATCGGCCGGGAGCCGACGCCCGAGGAACTGGCCGAAAAGCTGCAGATGCCGTTGGAAAAGGTCCGCAAGGTGATGAAGATCGCCAAGGAACCGATCTCCCTGGAAACGCCGATCGGCGACGAAGAAGACAGCCAGCTCGGCGACTTCATCGAAGACAAGAACGCCATTCTGCCGTTGGATTCAGCCATTCAGGAAAACTTGAAAGAAACCACGACCCGCGTCCTGGCCTCCCTCACCCCGCGCGAGGAACGCGTCCTGCGGATGCGTTTTGGGATTGGCATGAACACCGACCACACGCTGGAAGAGGTCGGCCAACAGTTCTCGGTCACCCGCGAACGCATCCGGCAGATCGAAGCGAAGGCGCTGCGGAAGCTGAAGCATCCGTCACGGAGCAGGAAGTTAAGGAGCTTCTTGGATCAGTGATGAACCTTTTGCCCCCTGACCAAAGGCATGCGGATGGCTTGCTTGCACTATTTGACAGGGCAGAAAGCGATGAAACAAAGCGAACGCTGGCCTATTTGCTATTGGCGTTCGCGCGGTTTCCGAATGTTGAATTGGAACCCGAGTCGCATGGCTATATGTATAGCCTTCGTGTGCGCGAGGGTTCGCTTTGGACCTTTGCTTTCGCGCCGGCGCAGAATTGGATATTGGCATACGTCCGCCCCCCAGAATTTGATCAAGGGCGGATTTCATTTTCCGACCTTGTCGCGGTTCTTCCTCATTCTCAGGATCGCGAGGATCGGCATCTGACCGTTCGGCTGCATAATTTGTTAGAGGCGGAGAGGTTCTTCAAATTGGTTGTCGATTCTCGCTAGGCAATGAGTAACACTCGACTCTTGCCGTCCTGTACGCAATCCCGTACAGTCCGTCCCATGAAAACCCTCTCCTCCACCGAACTCCGCGCCAACCTCTCGGCCGTCATGGACCGGGTGAATGACGACCATGAGCCCGTCATCGTTCACCGCGCCAAGGGCAAGCCGGTGGTCATGGTCAGCCTTGAAGACTGGGCCAGCATGGATGAGACGACTTATTTGCTCTCCAGTCCGGCGAACAAGGCCGCCTTGATGGCCTCGCTGGCCGATGCTGCAGCGGGCAGGGGTATCGTCAAGACGATGAAAGAACTTGAGGCTATGGAAAAAGAGTGAACCTGCTCTTCCGACCAAGGGCTTGGGAACATTTCCAATTCTGGCAGGACACTGACAAAGCCACGCTGAAGAAGATCAATGGATTGATCAAGGAATGTCGGCGCCATCCTTATGAGGGCACCGGCAAGCCCGAACCTCTCAAGGGTGACCTTGCCGGATACTGGTCGCGCCGCATCGACCGCGAGCAGCGCTTGGTGTACCGTGTCATTGGCGATGATCTGGAAATCCTGTCCTGCCGCTATCACTACGAAAGGTGAGGCCCATGCCATTTTTCTCCCGCCTGTTTGGCAAATCCACCCCTGATGCGGCGCCCGAGGCGGTGCTGCACAAGGATTGCCGGATCATCCCGCAGCCGATACGGGAGGGCAGCGGTTATCGCATCGCTGCCCGGATCGAGAAGGATTTCGGCAGCGAAACCAGGGTCCATCAGCTGATCCGCGCCGACACCAGCGCGTCAGTCGAAGAAGCCAGCCAGTCGTCGGTTGCCAAGGCCAGACAAGCCATCGACCAGCTGGGCGACACGCTGTTCAGCCAGGATACCAAGGCCAGGTGAACACGCCAAAACCAGTTAACTTGCCCCTTCATCACAGAGAGAACAGCACATGGCAGTGACTTTGCGAGCCGTCCAGCGTGTTGCGGAAGACTACACGGCGGCGTGGAACAGCAAATCCCCGCAATCCGTCGCAGCTTTTTACGCCGAGGACGGCGTGATTGTCATCAACCGGGGTGAGCCTTGGTCGGGCCGATCCCGCGTGGCCGACATGGTGGCAGGGTTCCATGCCGACGTGCCAGACCTGACGCTGACCTGTGACGAGATCCGTCTGGCCGGTTCCCACGCTGTCTATGTCTGGACCTTTACCGGCCGTCACGCCAGGACCGGCAATCCCCTGTCGATCAAGGGCTGGGAAGAGTGGGAGTTTGATGACGCCCTCAAGGTCAAATCCTCGCTTGGCTGGTTCGACGGCGCTGACTATGACCGGCAGGTCGAGGGGACCTGACACCGCGACACAATGCGCCTTGTCGCCCCATGCGCAGCGCAGGCATGATGCGCCCATGCTGCCAAACTTGATCCTGTTCGACGGTGTCTGCGTTCTGTGCAACGGTTGGGCGCGCTTTGTGGCGGGTCACGACCGGGCGGGGGTCTTTCGACTGGCCACCGCGCAATCCGACACTGGCCAGCGGATCTATCGACAACTCGGCCTCAGCCCGGTGACTTTTGACACGCTGGTGGTCTATCTTGACGGGCGCCATCATATCGACAGCGATGCCATCCTGACCGTGCTGACGGCGTTCGGCGGGTTGTGGCGGGCTGCAGCGATCCTGCGGCTGATCCCGGGGCCGCTGCGCGATTGGGCCTATCGCCACATCGCGCGCCGCCGCTACCGGCTGTTTGGCCGGCATCAGGCCTGCCCGATGCCGACGCCGGAGGTCAGGGCGCGGTTGCTGTGACAGGGCGGCGGGGTGAACCCGGCCCTACACCAGCTTGGCCTTGAAATGCGCGATGGTCCGGGTCCAGGCCAGTTCCGCCGCCACCTCGTCATAGCGCGGGGTCGAGTCGTTGTGGAAACCGTGGTTGACCCCGTCATAGATGAACGCCTGATACTCGGTCCCCGCCGCCTTCAGCGCCGCCTCGAAATCCGGCCAGCCAGCGTCCACCCGGGTGTCCAGCCCGGCATAATGGATCAGCAGGGACGCCTTGATCTTTGCCACATCCTCGGCCTTGGGCTGCATGCCGTAGAACGGCACTGCGGCCTTCAGTTCCGGATAGGCGACGGCGGCGGCATTGGCGACGCCGCCGCCATAGCAGAAGCCGACGATCCCGACCTTGCCGGTCGACGTCTCATGCCCCATCATCAACTCGACGGCCGCAAAGAAATCATTCATCAGCTTGGTCGGGTCGACCTTGGACTGCAGGTCGCGGCCCGCCTCGTCATTGCCGGGATAGCCACCGACCGAGGTCAACCCATCCGGCGCCAAAGCCACGAACCCGGCCTTGGCAACCCGGCGTGCAACGTCCTCGATATAGGGGTTCAGCCCACGGTTCTCATGCACCACCACGACGGCGGGCCGCTTGGCGGGCTCTCCGGCCGGCCGCACCAGATAGGCCCGCACCTCGCCATTGCCAGAGGGCGAGGCATAGGTGATGTATTCCGGCACGATGTCGGGATCGGTGAATGACACTTGCTCGGCCATCGCATAGTCGGGGCTCATCATGCCCAGGATGGTCATCGCGGTCAGCCCACCGACAGCATATTTGCCCGCCCGGTCCAGAAACTCGCGTTTGGTGATCAGCCCATGGGCGTAAAAGTCATAGAGTTCCAGCAGTTCTGGACTAAAATCCTTGGCCGTCATGCGCGTCATGGCTCTCTCCTTTCGGTGATCGGGAATTGCAAAAGCCTAGCAAGCCCACGGTACCATGCCAGTCACCCTTGCGTGATCGGCGTGAGTTCGGTGCCGTTCGGCTGAGTCCGCGCCGCCACAGTTTGCCCCCCATATCTAGCGTCGCCATATTCCCCCTATCCGAACCTTGTGGTAAACATCTATACTTGCCCCAACAACCGGGGGGAAACCCCGGGACTAGAGGCAGGAACAACAATAAGAGGTGCAAGCCGATGCGCTGCCCATTTTGCGGGAACATCGACACGCAGGTGAAGGACTCGCGTCCGGCTGAGGATCACGTATCGATCCGGCGCCGGCGGTTTTGTCCGGCCTGCGGTGGACGTTTTACCACCTATGAACGCGTGCATTTGCGCGATCTGGTGGTGATCAAATCGTCGGGCAAGCGCGAGGATTTCGACCGGGCCAAACTGGAACGCTCGATCCGCATCGCGATGCAGAAACGTCCGATCGAGCCGGAGCGGATCGATCAGATGATCTCTGGCATCGTGCGGCGGCTGGAAAGCCTTGGCGACACCGACATCCCGTCCAAGACGATTGGCGAGATTGTGATGGAAAGCCTTGCCCGGATCGACACCGTGGGCTATGTGCGCTTTGCCAGCGTTTACAAGAACTTCCAGGCGGCAGACGACTTTGACCGCTTCGTTTCGGAACTGCGGCCGGGACCGGTGGATGAATAACCGAAGGCCGGATGGGCCATCTGGCCCCTCCGTGCTGCGTCACACCGGATCGCGCCGCAGAGGCGTGGTCGAACAATGGATGCCGCCGCCGTTCTTGTGCATCGCGGCATAAGGGATTGTCGTCCACGTCACCCCGTGTTTCGCCAGATTGTCCAGCGTCCGGTTGCCAGCGCCTTCGGGCATCAGCAGCTTGCCCGGCGCCACGGCGAGCGAGTTGTTGATCCACGGGTCATCCGACGGGTCAATCTCGATCAACCGGATGCCCCGCGCCTTCAGATCCTCCATGAATGTGTAGGGCAGGCCGTTGGGGTTGACCAAGGCGAGGGCCTTGTCGATCATCAGGAAGGACACGTCGATATGGATGTCGTAGCCGGTCAGCTCGACGATCAGCAAGTCGACGCCCTGCCGCCGCAACACCTCGCCGATCTGCAATGCTCCCTCGCGGTTCACCCGCACCCCCACGCCAATCGCACAGGTCTTGTCGTCGACCCAGGCAAAGGAACCGCCCTCCATCACACCCGCACCAGAAATGGTCCGCAGGATCGGCACACCGATCTTGGCCAGCGTCCTTGTCGTGGCGAGTTCTTCGCCGCGCCGGATCCGCGCGCCCATCCGGCAGACGATCGCGCCGCCCTTGACCATGATCAGAGGGTCACGTGTGTAGCAGGATTTCAGCCGGGTGCTGTCGACCCCGTCCATGAAATGCACCTCGATCCCCTCGGCCTGCAGGGCCGCGACCATGCCGTCATGCTGCGATTGCATCGCAGGCACGTCAGGCGGCGTTTCGGACTGGAAATACCAGCCTTTTTCGGGGTCGCCAAACGAGCCGATCTCGGCAATGCGCTTGGCGGGGTCGACCACCGCCATCTCAGGTCCCGGTCGGTGGACCAGGACTGACCTGATCCGCCCCACATCATTGTCGGTGCCCCAGACCTGCCCCCAATGCCGGGTGAGTTCTGCCTCATCCTCAAAGCGCGAGTTGGGGTCAGCGGCGAACATTTTCACGGTCTGATTGTAAACCCAATGCGGATTGTTGTCGGCGGGCATGGCGGCTCCTTGGTGGCGGTGACGGCAGGTTAAAGCGGCGGCATGGCAGGGCGCAAGGGCTTGCGCGCCGGATGCAACAGCAGCCTGCCAAATGCGCACCAAGCGTGACGGCTGTCTTCGCGGCGCACCGAAGCAAGCCGTCAGGCTTGATGAGGCTCGGTTGAGGCCCGGGCTCAGTCGCCCGGCGGCAAGGTCCAGCCCGTCGCGGCGGCCCATGCCTCGGCTCCGACCATGATCAGGTCGAACACCGGGTCCTTGATGTCATAGTACGCCTCGGCGTCGTTCGGGAACCTTGTGGCGAGATTTTGCTTGATCGCGCCATAGGCGGCGGCGGCCAACGGATGGGCGCGCAGATAGTCGCGGCACAGCAGCGGGTAACGCTGGTTGAAACGGCCATGTACGCGGATGTGGATATTGGCCACCGGCAATGCAGCCCGGAACATCTGTTTGGCAAGGTCCACCGCGGCAAGCTTCATCCCCGGCGGCTGGTGGTCGCGGGTCGGGCTGGCTCTTTCGAACCCGGCCCCGGTCAGCGCCGTTGCATCAAGGTCGGTGAGCCGGGCCAATGTGACCTGAATGTCGATGATATCCTTGGCGGCAAGCCCCGGCACGGCGGTCGATCCGATGTGGTGGACGATGGCCCCGGATGGCAGCACCGGCAACAGGGCGGTCTTGACACGGCCAAAATCGGCGGGCCAAGAGGCGCGGGGGGGACGGATCTGGATCAGCACTGGGTCCTCCGGGCCCGTCGGGGCGGGTTCCACAGTGGCGCGAAGTCGCATCTGGTTCAAGGGGGCGCAATCCGGGTTGGGGCTGACGGCGGGGTCTGCTATCAGCGGGCCAAAGACGAGGTGACACAGATGACGCATCTATGGGTTAGGGCCGAACAGCGGCCGCATGAAGAGCGGGTCGGGCTGACGCCCTCAGGTGCAGCCGAACTGGTCAAGGCCGGGATCAGGGTAACGGTCGAAGCCTCGTCGGTCCGGGCGATCCCGCTGGACGGTTACCGCGCCGCAGGGTGCGAGATCGGGGCGGAAAACGCCTGGCCCGGTGCGCCACGTGATTGCGTGATCTTCGGGCTGAAGGAATTGCCCGACGACGGCACGCCGCTGCCGCACCGCCACATCATGTTTGGCCATGCCTTCAAGGGCCAACCGGCGGGCCAGCTGTTGCTGCAACGCTTCAAGGCCGGCGGAGGTACGCTTTATGACCTCGAATACCTGGTGGACGAGGCCGGGCGGCGGGTCGCGGCCTTTGGCTATTGGGCGGGCTACGCCGGCGCGGCAGTATCGCTGAAATGCTGGGCGGCGCAGCAACGCGGTCAGATCTGCGGCCCGGTGACCCGCTATGACGGCAAGGCGGCCCTGCTGGCGGATCTGGCGGCCGAGTTTGCCGGGCTGGGCCGTCCCCGCGCCCTGATCATCGGGGCCCTGGGCCGGGTCGGCAGCGGCGCGGGCGATCTGTGCTTTGACATGGGCGTCGCGGTGACCCGCTGGGACATCGCCGAAACCGCCAGCGGCGGGCCATTCCCCGAAGTGCTGGAACATGAGATCCTGCTCAACTGCATCCTCGCCCGCCCCGGTTGCCCGGTCTTCGTGCCCGCCAGTGCCAAGTCCGATCCGCGCGTCCTGACGGTGATCGGTGACATCGCCTGCGATCCGACCTCGGACTTTTCGCCGATCAAGGTCTATGACCGCACCACCGAATGGGACGAACCGGCGCTGCGGGTGGCGGACAATCCACCCCTCGATGTCACGGCGATTGACAACCTGCCCTCGATGCTGCCGGTGGAGAGCAGTCAGGACTATGCCGGACAGTTGCTGGCCTCGCTGTTGACGCTGGATCATCTGGACCGGGGCGTCTGGGGCCGGGCAAAAGTGGAATTCGACCGCCATATGGCGGCGGTCTGAGGAGGGAACATGACGATACATTGGTGTGGTACGGGCCTGTCATCCGGGCCGGGTCTCAGGACGCTGATCGAGGCGGGGCATCAGGTGGTGGTGTGGAACCGCACCGTCAGCAAGGCCGAAGAGGCGGTGGGTGACATTGCCCGCGATATCCGCGCCTATTCGCTGGACGCGCTGACCGCGGCGCTGAACCCCGGCGACGTGGCAATCTCCATGCTGACGGCGGATCATCATGTGCCGATTGCCAAGGCCTGTCTTGCGAAAGGGGCGAACTTCGTCTCGTCGTCCTACATCGCCCCGGAAATGCGGGCCCTGGATGGCGCGTTTCGTGACAAGGGTCTGATCTCGGTCAACGAGGTCGGCCTTGACCCCGGCATCGACCATCTGATGGCCCATGATCTGGTCGCCCGCTACCGGGCCGCCAAGGGCTACAACGTCGAAAACGCCCTGTCGTTTCAGTCCTACTGCGGCGGCATCCCGAAGATCCCCAACCCGTTCCGCTATAAATTCAGCTGGGCCCCTTTGGGCGTGTTGAAGGCGCTGCGGTCGCCGTCACGCAGTCTGAAGAACTGGTCCGAACTCCGGGTCAACCGGCCGTGGGACGCGATCACCACCTATGACGCCCCGCTGCCGACCCCGGAAAGCTTTGAGGTCTATCCCAACCGCGACAGCTATCCCTTCATGCAGGACTACCGCTTTGATCCCGCCTGGAAGGTCCGCGATTTCGTCCGTGGCACCCTGCGCCTGAATGGCTGGACAGAGGCCTGGACCCCGGTGTTCCGCGAGATTGAAACCCTCTCCGGCCCGGAAGGAGAGGCGCGGCTGGCCGAGATGGCGGCGGATTTCCTGCGCGACAATTCCTATGCCCCGGGCGAGCCGGACCGTGTGGTGCTGTTCGTCAGCCTGCTGGCCGAGCGTGAGGGCCGGATCATGTTCCACCAGACCTGGGCGATGGACGCCTGGGGGGACGCACGCGGCTCGGCGATGGCGCGGCTGGTGTCGCGGCCGGTGGCGATGGCGGTGGAGTCGGTGCTGAAGCGCGAACTGGCGGCAGGCGTCCATGCCGCCCCGCATGACCCCAAGCTTATCGACAGCTGGCTGGGGCAGGTCCGGGGCCTGGCGCAGTATATGGAGCGGATCGACCACATCGGCTGACCGATAGCCGGGGCCTGCAAAGCCCCGGCCCGTCACCTTACCAGTGGCCGGTGTTGCCCATGCTGGCCCATGGCTCGGCCGGTGGCAGCGCAGGTCCGGCCTGCAGGATCTCGATCGACACATTGTCGGGGCTGCGGACAAAGGCCATGTTGCCGTCGCGCGGCGGTCGGTTGATCACCACCCCGGCCTTTTGCAGCTTGGCGCACATCTCATAGATATTGTCGACCGCATAGGCCAGATGGCCGAAATGCCGGCTGTCGCTCGGCAATCCGTCATCGCCGTCCCAGTTGTAGGTCAGTTCCACTGGGCATTCCGGCTGCCCCGGTGCCGCCAGAAAGACCAGTGTGAAGCGGCCCTTCTCACTCTCGGTGCGCCTTGTCTCTTCCAGACCCAGCAGCTTGTAGAATTCGATCGATGCGTCGAGGTCCAGCACCCGGACCATGGTGTGCAGATAGCGAATTGTCATGACAACGCCTCCTTGTGTTTGGCGCCGACCCTACCACCCAAGGCAGGAAAGGCCAGAGGCCGAGGACGAAAACGCTGTCAGAAGTTCGATTTCAGGCTGATCCCCAATCCGGTCGCCTTGGTGGCAAACTGCCGGAAGGTCGAGGCATTGCTGCTGTAGTCCAACGACACGACCGGTGAAAACCCCAGATAGCCGATCTTGGTCACGTTGGCCGACACCCCGAAGGCCGTCCGCTCGTCATAGCGGCCACTGTCATAGCTCGTGGCGCCGAAACTGGCGTAGGCACCCAAGCCCAACCCCATGAGCGGCTTGCCCGCCGACCATACCACAGTCAGCGACCGCGCCACGCTTTGCACACCGGGATCGGCCGAGGCGCTGCGTGACACCGCTGCAGCGACCTGCCACTGATCGCCGCCCGGTCCGGTCAAGTCCAAGCTGGCCGTCAGCCCGCCCTGGGTCGAGGTCGATTGCGGCCGGTCGATGCGGATTTGTCGGGTGACCAACCCTTCCAGACTGCCCTGCACCGTGTTCGAAAAATCGTGGTCCAGCGTCAGGCCCGCTGACAACCGGTCCGACAGGTCTGTCATGCCATACCAATTGTGCCCGACCTTGATGTCGCTGGTCAAAAAGCCAAAAGACAGCGCCGCCTTGTGCTGCCATCCGGTCTCAATCTGCGAAAAGGCATAATTGTTCGGGTCGGCGGCCGGGGCGGTTTTCTGCGCCGCCGCTGACAGCACAATCCCCTGAGTGTTCAGAGCAAAGGTCAGCGCGTCTTCACTGGATTGCCGCTCGGCCAGTTTGTAGCTGCCCGTCAAGCCCAACGACCAGGCATAGCCCGACAACGGGGTGAATTCCGGCGGCAGATACAAGGGAACCGCGCCGCCCGCTGTGCCAATATAGCCAAGAATGAATTCCGGAGTGCCGTTGTTCACATTGTCCGAGGGCTTGATCGCGGCATCGAATTGCAGTCGCAGCGGGTTCTGACTGCGGACATAACGGTAATCCTGCTCGGCCTGCGCCCGTGTGCCGGCATTCGGCGCATTCTGTGCCGCCTGCCGCAACCAGTATTGCGCAACCATGCGGTGACCTTGCAATGACAAGGCCTGCGCCAGACTGGTCGCGGCGGTGTAGCGGTTGGCGGGACTGTCTGACGTGGCCCAGGCACTTCGTGCCGCAGCCGCACTACCTGCCAGATCGCCCTTTTCGCGCAGGGCCTGCGCCCTGATCGCCCAAGCGGCACTGTCCTGGGTGTCGCGGCTGAGCAGGGCGTCGGCAATTTCCAGCGCCTGATCGGCATAGCCGCGTGCGACCGCCTCGCCACCATAAATCCGCATCTGGTCGACATTCAGCGACAACGGATCTGCCGCGGCACCACCTGCAACCGCCGCTATTGCCAACAGGACAACAGCGAGGCGAGGCCCAAGCTTCATGGGCGATACAGGATAAAGCCGCCCGTCTCCCGCGCGGTCACGCTGCCGATCGACGAGGTGATCACGATCACGCCCGCGACTTCGTCGGCATTCTTGCCCGAAATGACGGCGTAGTACTTGCCCGCCTCGAACTCTTGGGGCCCGCCGGACACGTCAATCGTGTCATTCAACTGGCCTTCCGCCTCACCATTGTTGTCCAGAACGCCCGGCCCGACTTTGAACACCAGTGATGGCAGCGCCGTCAGCGGGACCGCAAGGTTCTTGTCGGTATTGATGCCGTCCAGAACCGTGGCCGTGATGTCATTGCCATTCAGATCATAGATATGGCGGTTCGATATCTGACCCTGAATGCCTGCGCCGTTGCCAGTGAAGGATTCATCCGGGTTGAAGTCATTGAAGTCGATCGCCATTTCCATGTCGCCGCTGGTCAGCTGCAAGCCGCCCGAACCGTTGAAATCGCGCAGGCCCGCATAGGTCCCGGTGTATTTCGCCTGGCCTGTTGTGGGCAGCGTCACGCCGCCGTTGCGGGTGTAGATGAAACCGCCAAAGCCGTAGGGCGCATAGGAACCGGTCCGCACGATGCCGAACCGGGTCCGCCCGGAGGTCGACACACCATAGAGGGCGCGGTAGGAAAACTGGTCAATCTGCGCGTGGGTCTGGGAATCCGCATAGGTCGCAGATGCCTCATACACCTGGGCCGGCCCCAGCGTCGGAACCGTGGTGCTGCGCGTATAGACATTGCCGCCATCGAAGGCGAGGTTGTCGACGGTGAAGGTGTCTTTGCCTGAATCGTAGTTGATCTTGCCGTTCTTGAAGGCAAAGCCATTGCCCGTCACATCCGGCGCCCCGCCGTTGACGTTCGGCCCTTTGCCGTGGTCTTCAAAGCGCACCACGGACCCGGACGCAGACGGTGTCGTCGTGCCCGGCAAGGTTGACGCCGAGGTGCTTGAGGAGCCACCGCCCGAGCCGCCGCCGCCGGCCGCCGTCGAGTCAAATGGATTGCCATCACAGGCTGCCAAGACCAGGCAGGCCAATACTGCGGTTCTAACTGTCACCATACCCTCGCCTCATGTGTTTCTTGTACTTTTTCCAAAATCCTGACGGAAATGTGGCAAAAGGTCAAATCCAAGCTGCCGTGAGATAAAATCAACCCGTGGCTGATGCAGCCGTACACCACCGAATATCTGGCGGTTCCCCCGTGCCAATCTACCATATATAGTCTTTCACGACTCATCCCCTGCCAAAGGTGCCGCACATGCCGCTGTCTCCCGACCAACTCGCCGAAATCGACGCCGCCCGCGCCACCCCGCGCCAGACCCTGCGCGCTGTGTCTGACGGGATGGAGGCGCATCTCTACCGCGCCCATCCGGTGCTCGACCACGGCTTCATTCGCGTCGTCGACTACATGGGCGACGACAGTGCCATCGTGCAGGCGGCGCGGGTCTCCTACGGTGCCGGCACCAAGCATGTGCAGAACGACGAGGGCCTGATCCGCTACCTGATGCGGCACTGGCACTCCACCCCGTTCGAGATGTGTGAGGTCAAGCTGCATGTCAAACTGCCGGTCTTCGTCGCCCGCCAGTGGATCCGCCACCGCACCGCCAACGTCAACGAATACTCCGCCCGCTATTCGAT
>JBDTQR010000027.1:0-29123 GCA_039932095.1 bacterium
GCGAGTGCCGCGCCGGATGAAATAGGCCCCGGTCGCCCGGATCATCCCCGACAACGGCCAGAACCGCGCCCATTCGCCAACAGCATAAGAAATCGAGGCCCGCTTCGCCACCAGCCAGGTCACCAGCACGTAGTCCATGTTCGAGCGGTGGTTCATCACAAACACCACCGTGGCATTCGCCTCGATCTGCCGCAGCGCCCCATCGGGCCGGCCAAACCGCACCCGGTACAGCGTGCGGCTCAACCCCCGCGCCAGCCGTATCGCCACCCCGAAATACAGCGTGGTGGAAAACCCCGGCACGATCTCGCGCGCATAGCGCCGCGCCTCTTCAAACGCCACCGGGATCGGCACGCCGGTTTCGGCGGCATGTTCGGCAACGGCCGCCATCACCTTGGAATCATAGATCAGCCGGGCAATCCGGTCCTGCCGCTCGGCCAGCTTGAACAGGTCGATCGGCCGGTCCAGCCGCTGGTTCAACCGATCCACCGCCCGCTCCATCCGCGCGCGCAAGAACCAGCGAACCGATGGGAACAGAAAATTCGATGCAAAAGACACCGCCGCAAAGGCAATGATCAGCAAGAACAGCCACAGCGGCAAGGCGACAGTCTGGGTCATGGCCTAGTCATGCCATGCCCCACGCAACGCCGCAAACCACAAGCGCTCAGTTGAAGGTAAAGTCGCCCACCTGACACACATCGACCGCGCGCTCTTCATGGGTCGAGCCATCCTCGAACTCGATGCGGAAGTCGAATTTGCAATAATTGTACTTGTTGTCGAAATTCAGATGCATAAAACGACCCGACGGCAGGGTATTGCGCCCCATGACATCGCTGCCCCAGCGTGTCGCCCCCGAGTTGGTGCTGTAAAACCGATAAATCGTATAGCCGGTATTGTTGTGAATATTCACATTGCGATCATAGGCCGCTGCCGTCACCGTCGACGCCGCCAACAGCGCCAAAACCGCGACCCCGCGCAAAAAATTCTTCACCATGGATATCTCCTCGCAAATTTTGTGTCGCTGAACTTTAGATAGGCATTGGCAATTTACAAGCGCTTTGTTTGTCCAATGAAACGCAGTTCGCAAACCGTTGATTTCCAAGGTTGCAACTTTGCGCTGGATCAAGGCCCGCCTGGCGATTTCGCCGCATCATCGGCGCAATCGTCCAGCAGAGGAGCGCAAAATGTTCGAACGTATCAAGACCCTTGTCCAACAATGGCACGACCTGAAAGATATTGACGCCATGTCGGACAGCGACCTGTCCGATCTCGGCATGACCCGCGATCAGGTCCGGCGTTTTGCCCGGATGCCCGAAGACACGGCAGACCGCGTGACCCATATGGCCGCCGTCTTCGGGCTCAGCGAAGCGGATACGCGGCGCGACTATTACCGCTACATCGACCTGTTGAACACCTGCGGCTCCTGCACCCATCGCGGCGAATGCGCCCAGGTGCTGGCCCGGGGGGCCGCCGCAAAGCCCGAGGATTGCGGTTTCTGCCGCAACGCCAAGGCCTTCTCTGACAGCGCCGCCGCCTGATCAGAGCGGTAACATCTGCCCCGCCATGCTGATGCGCGCCGTCGCCCGCCGATCCGTGGCGCTGAACCCGACGCTGACCTCGAAATCGCCCGCCTCGACGCGCCACTTGCCCGCCGAAAGGTCATAAAACGCAAACGACCGCGCCGACAGCGCCACCTGCACCGCGCGACTTTCGCCCGGTGCCAGCGTCACCTTGGCAAAACCTTTGAGTTCTTTCGCCGGCCGCGCCACCGACGCCTCGACATCGCCGACATAGACTTGCACCACCGTGCTGCCCGCCCGCGCGCCTGTATTGGTCAGCGTTACCGTCACCCCGTCGGCATCCGCCTGAAATCCCGACAGGTCGAACGTGGTATATCCCAGCCCATGACCAAACGGGAACAACGGCTCGATCCCGTGGCGGTCATAGTGACGATAGCCAATGAAGATGCCCTCTTCGTACCTGACATGGCCGTTCAGCCCCGGATAGATCTCGGCATCCTGTGACTGGGTCGGGTTGTCACTCCAGCGCTTCGGAAAGGTCTGCGCCAGCCGCCCCGACGGCTCAACATCGCCAAACAGCACATCGGCAATCGCATTCCCGGCCTCCTGACCCGGATACCACGCCTGCAGCACCGCCCGTGCATCTGCGATCCAGGGCATTTCGACCGGCCCGCCGGTCTGCAGCACCACCACCGTATTCGGATTGGCCGCCAGAACCGCCGCCACCAATTCATCCTGCCGCCCTGGCAAGGAAATGTCGGGCAGATCCCAACCCTCGGTGTCCCATTCTCCAGTCCGGCCCACAAACACCACCGCCCGCTCCGCCGCCCCAGCCACCCGTGCCGCCTCGTCAATATCCGCGTCAGCCATGGGCTTGCCGATGCCAAGCCGCAGTCCGGCAAACACCAGATTGTCGGCGGGCTTGTTGCAGAACTCCACTCTGATCTGATGCGCCCGCCCCGCCTCCAGCAGGACCTCGCCCACCACCTCGTTGCAGCCTTCTTCAAAGAAGGTCTGGCCCTTGGTCCAGCCGTCCCAGGCATTGGCCTCCAGCACCCCGTCGACATAGACCTTGGCAAAACCCGCCGCAAACACCCCCACCCGGTGCACGCCAGACACCTCCGGTGTAAAGACCCCGGTGATCCGGGCCGAGAAATCCGCCGCATCCACCCCGCCCGGCAATGGCGGGATCCAGAACGCCGTCAATTCGTCCATCTTGCCGACATAGGCAGGCTCACCCTGAAGCGCCCGGCCATGGAAGAACTCGATCGTGTAACTGCCCGAAACCAATGGCTCGAACCGGTGGTTGGTACAGCCCGCCGCATAGGACAGCGACGTCGCGCCAAGTGCGGCAACCAGACCATCCCACGGGCTCACCGCGTAATGCGGGTTCAACTGGGCCGAGCCGCCACCCATGATCTGCGCCGCCTTGGCGTTTGGCCCGATTACCGCCACCGTCCCCGCCCGCGACAGCGGCAACAAACCGTCGTTCTGCAACATGACAGTGCCCGCCGCCCCGGCCCGCCGGATCAGGGCGCGATGTGCCGGCAGGTCCTCGGCCCGCTCCTCGAATGGCCGGTAATCCGCCAGCGACCCGACCCGCTCCATCAACCGCAAGACATTGCCGGCCCGCTCGCGCACCGTCTCTTCGCTCACGGTCCCGGCCCTGACCGCCGCCACCAGCTTGTCACCCCGGTCGCGGGTCGGCCCCGGCATCTCGATGTCCAGACCGGCATTGACCGTAGGCTCGGTCGACCGCGAGCCGAACCAGTCCGACATCACCACCCCGTCATAACCCCAGTCCTCGCGCAACACCTTGGTCAGCGTCCAGTGGTTCTCGGCGGCATAACACGAGTTGACCTTGTTGTAGGACGACATGATCCCCCAGGTTTTCGCCCGCTTCACCGCCTGCTCGAACGGATACAGATAGACCTCGCGCAGCGTCCGCTCATCGATGTCCGATGACATCGTGGTCCGCTCGATCTCGCTCTCATTGCCGATATAATGCTTCATCGTGGCGCTGATGCCCTGGCTCTGCAGCCCCTCGATCATCCCGACCGCCAACGCGCCCGACAGCACCGGGTCCTCGGAATAGCACTCGAAATTCCGCCCGTTGGTGACCGAGCGCTGGATGTTCACCGTCGGCGCCAGCGAGACATGGGCATTCTTCGATTTGACCTCTGTCGCCAGGGCCGCCCCCAGTTCCCGCGCCAGGTCCGGATCCCATGACGACCCGATTGCGATGCCGACCGGAAACGCCGCCGACTTCACGCCACCAACCAGAGATCCGCCGCCCCGCGCCCCGTTCGGCCCGTCGCTCATCCGCAACTTGCCAATCCCCAGCCGTTCGATCGCAGGCAGCGACCAGAAATCCTCCCCCGACAGGATCGACACCTGCTCCTCCAGCGTCATCTGATCCAAAAGCGCGGCAATATCGGTCATGGCAGCCTCCCGTCTTACCCGTCTCCAATCCCGCATTTCCCCGTGACAAACAAGCCCGCCCACCAATCCCAAAACGACTTCACCCCTTCATCTGTCCATAAATATCCCACGAGGGGAAGGCTGCCGTGGTTCGCCGAACCGCGGCAGCCTTGGGGGGTGTGAAACCCCCCAGACCCGTGCCCGGGCCATCGCCCCCCTTGCCAGCCACGCCGCATTTCCTGTTAATGGCCCGCACCGTCTTGGCCGAATGACGACGGCTGAAAGACCCCCCGTCCCATGCCGCCCAAGGAGCAGACATGACCTTTCACATCGGTGCCAAGCCCGGCGACATCGCCGAAACCGTCCTGCTGCCCGGCGACCCCTACCGTGCCCGCTGGGCCGCGCAGAAATACCTCGAAAACCCGGTGCTGGTGAATGAGGTGCGCGGCATGCTCGGCTATACCGGCAGCTGGCAGGGCCACAGGGTCACCATCCACGGCTCCGGCATGGGGATGCCGTCACTGTCGATCTATGCCACGGAACTGATGAAGGATTACGGCGCCAAGACCCTGATCCGCATCGGCTCGGCAGGCTCGATCCAGCACCATGTCAAAGTCCGCGATGTGGTCATCGCCCAGACCGCCTCCACCTTCGGCACCCCGTCACGTTCGATCTTTCGCGACCTGAACTATGCACCCTGCGCCGATTTTGGTCTGCTGACCGCCGCCCATGCCGCCGCGCTGAAAATCGGCGTCCCGGTCCATGTCGGCGGCATCTACTCCTCCGACACCTTCTACGACGAACGCCAGGACCTCAGCGACCAGCTGCAACGCCACGGCACCCTGTGCGTCGAGATGGAGGCCGCCGAGCTCTATATCCTCGCCGCCCGCTACCAACGCCGCGCGCTGGCCATCCTGACCATCTCCGACCATATCCTGACCGACGAGGCCCTGCCGGCGGACCAACGCGAAACCAGCTTCGGCGCCATGGTCGAGGTCGCCCTGCAAGCCGCCTTCGCCTGAGGCCTTCCGCCAGATCGCCCCTTGACCCAACCGATTCGCGGGCGTCTTATGCCCTCCCCCAACGCATAGGAATGCCAGATGAAAACCCGCAACCTCGGCGCAAACGGCCCAGAAGTCTCAGAAATCGGCTTCGGCGCCATGTCCTTCGCCGGTTTCTTCGGTGCCACTGACGAGGCGACCAGTCTGGCCTGCCTCGACGCCGTGCTGGACGCCGGCATCACCTTCATCGACACCGCCAATATCTACGGCATGGGCGTCAGCGAGGCGGTCATCGGCAAATGGCTCGCCAGCCGCAAACCGCAGATCACGCTGGCCACCAAGGCCAGTGTCGTCAACGGCCCGCCGCGCCATATCGACAACTCCGCAACTCATCTGCGCGCCGAACTCGAGGCGTCGCTGAAACGCCTGAACCGCGACCATGTCGAGCTGTTCTACATCCACCGCCGCGAACACGCCCGGCCCCTGGAAGAGGTGATCGGCACCCTGTCCCGCCTGATCGAAGAGGGCAAGATTGCCGGCTACGGCCTGTCCGAAATCGCGCCGCACACCTTGCGGCTGGCCCATGCCATCCACCCCTGCACCGCCGTGCAGAATGAATATTCGCTATGGACCCGCCAGCCCGAACTCGGCCTGATCCAGACTTGCAAGGCGCTCGGCGTCGCCTTCGTTCCGTTCTCGCCGCTCGCCCGCGGCATGCTGGGCGACACGCCCCTTGCCCGACCAACCGACTTCTTCCGCAGCGTCAACCCACGTTTCACCGAACCGAACTTTGCCTACAACACCCATAAACTCAACGAATTCCGCACCTTCTGCGACAACCGGGGCTGGTCCACGCCCGCCACCGCCCTGGCCTGGATCCTCTCCCGGGGCGACCATCTGATCCCGATCCCCGGCACCAGGACCGCCGCCCATATCTGCCAATGCGCCGCCGCCAGCACCATCACCCTGACGCCAGAGGATCTGGCCGAGATCGACCGCATCCTGCCCGCAGGCTTCGCCGCCGGCGACCGCTATGCCGACCAGAACCTGCTGGCCATCGAACGCTACTGCTAGACTTCATCCAGAATTTGCGCCCCTACACTTTGGCCCAAATATCCCACGGGGGCAGCGCCATTGGTAAACCAATGGCGCTTGGGGGTGTGAAACCCCCATCCACCCCAACTCAAGCAACCGGGCGCCCGTGACTGCGATCATAGCCGTTGGCCCCCGACGCCACCCAACCCAGCGGCGTCGCCAAGGGCCGGAACACCTCGACCAGCAGCGGATAGCACGCCGCCGCATCCGACGAATGCTCTGCCGAACAATCGCCGCCGGGACAGGCGGAAAGCGCCCCCAGCAGATCGATCTCGGCAAAAAATTCCAAATAATCTCCCGGCCTGACCGGCGAGGCCTTCATGAAATATTGCCCGGTGTCGCGGGTAAACCCGGTGCACATGAACACGTTCAGCACGTCATGAACATGCCACTCGGCCTCATGCACCGTCATGCCGGTCTGATCGGCGAGTGCCCGGGTCAGGTTGGAATGGCAGCAGTGATGATACTGCCCACCGCTCAGCAGATTGTGGGTGTAGGGATCGCAGCGTGTACCGATCACGTCATGGACCGCGCCGCCAAAGTCGTCGAACCCGTACCAGTCCAGCGTGTCCTCGGTCACCGTCGCCATTGCCCGTAGATGCGGCAGGTTCGACCATAACCGGTCGCCGGTCGACAGATGGGTGCCGTGCAATGCCCGTGTCTTGCCGGAAAAGAACCGTTCCGACAGATCGCCCGCCGCCCACAGGTTCAGATCGCCGACCTGCGGCCCCTCGATGCTGCTGATCCGGAAAAACTCGCCCGCCGCCACCTGAAAACACCGCGCCTCCCGCGGTGGCACTACCACCGTGCGAACCTCGGTCCAGCCGCCACGTGCGGCTCTGAGCGTCGCCAGATCCGGCTTCGGCAGGCTCGCCACCGGATAGCAGATCACCGGCTTGCGCGCCCACGCCTCGGCAGCTTGCGGCGGTGCCACATGGTCCGGATGTGTTGATTTCATGATCCCTCCCGTCCACTGCGGCCCATTCCGCAATGCCGATCTTCACCTTTTGCCACAAAACCGCAACCTCGCATGAGGCGCGGTCACCGGCTCAAGCCACCGCTTCCGGCAGGTTGATCTGGCTATAGGCCGGCACGACCGGAACAGGCCGCTTTACGGTAATCGACGTGACCACCGACGACGGCTGGTTGCGCAGCTTCCACAAGGTCGAATATTCCGCCGGCATTTTCATCACGCCGTATTGCCGGCCATCCTCGCCGCTGCGATAGGCCTGGCCCAGCAGCGACACCTCATAGCCGACCTGCCGCATCGCCCGCATGAAGGGCAGCGGTGACAGGCTGATCAGCGTAGTCGCCCCCTTGGCGCGGGCCATCTCGACCAGACCGTCGACGATCAACGTCAGACATTCGCTGCGCTCGGCCTGCGAGGTCAGGCAGTCGTCGATCACCAGCCTGGTGCACTCCCACACCGCCGGCGAGGCGATATCGACCGACAGCACATGGCGCGGGATATAGGGCAGCTTGCCGGAATAGGCGTCGCCCAGCATGTAGGTATGCTCGCCCCAGACCGACGAGGTCGCCATGGTCCGGGCCCCGCCGACAACCACGCCATCGCGCAGCACCAGCGAGTAATGCGCCAATGGCGTATCGTACTGATCCATCTCGACCGAATCGTTATGAGGGACATCCCAATTCAGGGCATCCACGAAAACCTTCTTGCGCAGTTGCAGGAATTCATAAAACGCGCGGCCATAGCGGTGAAAGTCCGAGAAGTCGAAACGTATGTTTTCCATGTGATTCCTCTATTGGTCCAAGGACGGGTTTTGTGTGCTGCAATTAAACTTCTTCAAGTTGTGCGGCTCAATGATTCTGATCCCCCGAGTGGCAAACACGCGCCGAAACGCATGTTTTCTGCCCAAGTCGGCAGTTCAAACCAGATTGGTTAAAGTTCGCTTAAAGAATACGCCGCGCCGCAGCGATAGAGGCCGCCTGTGACTGGGTCTTGGCGCCCAACTTGCGCTTGGCATTGTTCAGCCGGGCCTTTACGGCACTTTCCGAGATACCTAGCTCGGCGGCGATCTGTTTCAATCGCAACCCTTCGCTCTGCATGCGCAGGGCCTGCACTTCGGCGGCGGTCAGCACCGGCTCGGTTTCTGCACCGCTGTGCAGTTTGCTGACGATCAAATGTAGATTGGCCAGATCGGTCGGTTCGAAATCGCGATCGGCCCGAAAGAACAGCCCATAGGTCCGCCGCCCGCGATCCGCCGGTGTCATCACAGAAATCGCAGCCCCATGGGACAACCCGAAAACTGCCGCCCGCTCGCGCACCTGATGCGGGTCAGGCAGGCTGATCTCGGAGAACCGGACAGAACCGGTATTGGCATAGACCCATTTCATCGCAGGGTCATGCACGACCAGACCATGGGTCGTGTAGAACTCGACCCAGTTTTCCGGCAAGGCGTTAAGCTCCTCTTCCGGAAAAGAAAAACCTACACGGATGGCTACATAGAAACCCGCGGGCGAAATGGTATCGATTTGAGCTCGCATCACCTGTAATAGTGTCATGGGTTTAATTCTGTTGCCGTTCGGCGGCCGTGACAATAGCCTTGCCATGTTAACCATTGCCCGGTCTGAGTGTTTTTCGCAACCCTAAGCATCCTAGAGGTGAAAATATGGTAGATTTTCGGGGCAAAGTCCCTGCGATCGCCGAACAATTGGGCAAACTCAAAGCGATGTGTGACAGCGGTTTCGCCTTGGCCGTCCATATCCGCTACACTAGACCGACCCTGCTCTACCAGACCTACAGCCCGGCATGGTCGGAAGACTATAGTGAAAAAGGCTATATGTTATCAGACCCTACGGTCCATTGGGGCCTCGCCAATGTCGGCTCGATGACGTGGGACAAGCTGGAGGCGCAGGACCCCGAGGGCGTGATAAAGGCGGCCAAGACCTATGGCCTGCACAATGGCTGGACCTATTCGGTCGGCCCGGCCACATCGCGCAGCCTTGCAAGCATGACACGGACGACCGCTTTTTCCGCTGCGGACTGCGAGGCCATTCAGGCGGCCATCGACGAGATCCACCTGCAGACCGACGGATTCGATCAATTTCCGGCCAAGGTGCAAGACGCATTGCGGGCACTCACCTAGCCACCACAACCGCCTCATGGACAGACATAGCTTTCACCCCCCGCCACATTTGGCACCGTGTCGGCCGGGATCACATACCAGTCCATGTCGCGGTAACTCCACCCCAACACCTGTCCCGGTACATTCGCCAAGCCATGCAGGTCGAACTGAAATTCACGCGGTGCGGCGGCCAAACTGGTGAACAGACTGTTGCGGTCAAAACTGCTGAACCCATGGGCCAACGCCGTCTGACACATCGCCGCCCGGCTGACCCGCTCGCCTTGACCCACCGCCACCAGCGACGCCGCCAACAGCGTCAGCCCCAGGGTCCAGTCGCGCAGGCGGGGCACAGCCAACGCAATCCCCAGCCCCAGTGCCGCAGCACCCATCACCGGCCAGGCGATCTCTGCCAAAAACAGCCGAAACATGCTCAACCGGATCAGTTCGGGCACCGCCAGAACCGGAAATGCCGCCATGAACAACCCGTTCAACGGCTGGCCCCGGATCACGCCATAGACCAGACAGACCGCTGACACCTGCAACGCCAGCCGCCCGAACACGCCGCGCCAACCCGGCGCCCGGAATTGCGCGCACAGCCACAACCAGCCGCAGATGCCCCCGAACAGCGCCGCCAGTGACAGCAGGATCAGCGCGACCGACATTTGCGCCCGCGACCACCGGCCCGACAACCATCCGCGTGAGCCTGGCAATAGCCTTGACGAGGTTCAGTCCATTGCCGAGGTTTGCCAATGTCTGACATCGTCAGCCGCCAACCTCGGCGAACACCCTGCGCATGGCCTTGCCGGTCTTTGCGGCCCCAAGCAGCACTGCGGCCAGACCACGCGCTGTCTGCCCGGACGGCTCTCCAACAAATATCGCCCCCGCCTCTTGAAGGTCCTTGCCGCTACCGTTGCCATGGATCGGCCGCACGAACCCCTCGGCACAACGAGATGTGACGGTGACAGGCACGCCCGACGCCACAATATCCCCCACTGCCACATTCATCATGGCGTCCATCGCAACCGCCGCCCCCTTCACCGGGGCCACAGCGCGCAGCGGATTGGAGCCAAGCGATGCCTCCGTCCCGTCGCGGGGCACACCGCGCAGGCTGGCGACGGTTCCGCCGGTCGTGATCAGGCAGATGCGTGGCATCACGCTTGTCTCACACCACCCGGTCGACCATCATCTGTTTGATCGCCGAAATCGCCTTGGCCGGGTTCAGTCCCTTGGGGCAGGTCTTGGTGCAGTTCATGATGGTGTGGCAGCGGTACAGTTTGAACGGGTCTTCCAGCCCGTCCAGCCGCTCCCCCGTCGCCTCATCGCGGCTGTCGATGATCCAGCGATAGGCATGCAGCAACGCCGCCGGGCCCAGATATTTGTCGCCGTTCCACCAATAGGACGGGCAGGCCGTGCTGCACGACGCGCACATCACGCATTCATAAAGCCCATCCAGCTTGGACCGGTCCTCGATCGACTGCCGCCATTCCTTCGCCGGACGGTTGGTCTTGGTCTCCAACCACGGCATGATGCTGGCGTGCTGGGCGTAGAAATGTGTCAGATCGGGGATCAGGTCCTTGATCACCGGCATATGCGGCAGCGGATAGATCTTCACATCGCCCGCCACCTCATCCAGCCCATAGATGCAGGCCAGGGTGTTGATGCCGCCAATGTTCATCGCGCAAGACCCGCAAATCCCCTCACGACAGCTGCGCCGGAAGGTCAGCGTCGGGTCGATCTCGTTCTTGATCTTGATCAGCGCGTCCAGCACCATTGGCCCACATTTGTCCATGTCGAGAAAATAGGTGTCGACCCGCGGGTTTTCGCCATCATCCGGGTTCCAGCGGTAGATGATGAACTTGCGAACGTTCTTGGCGTCAGGCCGTGGCCAGGTCTTGCCAGTCCGGATTTTGGAGTTCTTGGGCAGGGTGAACTGGACCATGGTAACTTTCCTGACAGAGCCGCAGCAGTGGCCATTCCGATCTGGGCATCCACATCAGGTCCAATGACCCCGGCGAACCCCAAGACAAGGCTCAGCTTTTGGCCTGTCCCGCGGCCACCCTAGCCCAATCCATCCTGCCTTCCAAGACCCGCGACCCGGCTTTCGCGGCCCAACCCAGGTACAAATTGCCTCACTTCAGCTTTGTGATCACAGACTTGCGCCCGCGCGGGCCAGCACCGAATGATACTCCGCCATCCGCGCCGCATCAGGTTGCCAGAACGCCAGCCACGCCGCCACATCGGCAGCCTCGGCCCTGCGGAACGCCGCCGCGTCCCACGCAGCCGCCAGATCCAAGCCCCAGCCCCGGAACGCGTCCTGCAACCGCGCCACATCATACAGACACAGCGCCGGGTCCGGCCGTTTGGCACCGGTCTTCCAATACGTCATCAGCCGGTCGCTGCCGACATCCAGATAACTCAGCTTGCGGCAGCGCGGTGCCAGCATCGCCTCGGCCATTCTGGTATCGTCGCGCCGCCGGATCACCGAAATGTCCTGCGCCACCCGGCCAATCAACTGGCGTCCATGCAGCGCCGAACCCTCGGCAAATATCAGATGCCGCGCCCCGGCATAGCTTGCCAACTGCTCCGGCACTGTTGCCATGGCCGGGTCCAGCACCGCCACCCCCAGCCGCCGCAACAGCGTGACCAGATAATCCTCACCGGCATGCGCCCCGCCGCCACGTGCGGCCATCCCCGCGCGCGCCACATAAAGCACCGGCACCCGCACCGGGTCCAACTGATAGAACCAGCGGTCGATCAGGTCGAGGTAACCTGCCCTCGGCCCGACCTGCGGCAGCATTTCCGCCTGCCGCCCGACCCGCAATTCCGCCACCAGCAATGGCTCGGTGACAATCCGTACCTGATCGCGCGCCAGCCCGATCCAGTCGAACACCTGCCAGACCCAACCCGCCAGACCGTCCCGCGTCATCCCCGGATCGACGGTGAACAGATACAGATCCTCTGGCCGCTTCAGCAGCGACACCGGCAGACGCGGCAGATGATCCGCCACGAAATGCCCGAAATGGCTGTCGAGAAACCCGCCCCACACCGCAGGCTGATCCAGCGCCGTCATCGCGTCCGGCAGCGCCGGCTCATGGTCCCACGGATGATTGTTGCGGCAATGCCGGACCACCGTTCTGGTGGCGAAGCCCGGCCAGATCGGCCCACCCAGCGCCACGTGCTGATGCACCTTGCTGACCGGCACCACCGGCACCTGACGAAACAGCGCCAGATCGGCAAACTCAGCCATGTTTCAGAAGCGCGCCTCTGGCAAGGTCGAGAACGGCCGTGACGGGTTCTGCCCCGAACGGGCGAAAACGCAAGTCTGGTAAACCTGATCGGGGTCACGCCCTTGCAGATAGTCGGTCGACACGCCCAGCGTCACGCTGGTGCCGAAATTGCCATGCGAATCCGCGGCAAACCCGACCGAGCCGCGCGGATGCTGCGCCAGTTGCGCCTGCTCGATACATTGCTGTTCCGCCCATTCCACCGGGATCGGCCCGCACGCCGCCAACCCCAGCACACCTGTTACCGCCAAAATCACACGCACCATGTTACCCCCTCAACGGGCCGACGCCCGACGCCACCAGACAAGACAATGTCTCGGGCCGTCTGGCAATCGTCATGATATTCACCATGGTCGTGGTCCCGGCCTCGACCCCGACATCCACCGCAAGCGCGCGCAGTTCGGCGGGTGAGGCGTTGTCGACCACGCAGCGCGCCGCCTGGGGGCCGACGGCCGCCGAAACCACCCCCTCGGCCGTGCGCGCCACCACCTTGTCGGCAACTTCCTGCGGGTTGCAGGCCGCCAGGGCCAGCCCCACCACGATCCATCCGACCCTCATCCTTGCACCTTTACATTCACATGGGCGGCCCGCAGTTCCTTGCGCACCACCAGTTTCAACCCCGACCAGACCTCATCCACCGCACAAACCTTTACATCGACCAGCACATCGGCCAGGGCCCGGTTGCGGATCACGTCCTCGGTCACGTCCGTCACCACCTTGGACGCCTTCTTCGGCCAAGATACCCAGATCATCCCGTCAGGCTCGATCATGTCGCGCAGCACGGGCAAAGCCTCCACCACTTCGGCGGCCGATCTGGTAAAGAGATGGATCACATCCCGCGACCCTTCCGGCAAGGCACGCCAGTTCGGCGCCAGTTCGATCCGGCGAAACTCCGCCGCGTCGTGCAGCCAGGCCAGACTGTCCGGCAGCCCGACAAAGGCCACCGCCTGCCCGGCCTTCAACCCCAGTTTTCTGGCCAGCGGAGTCCCCGAATACCCCGCCGCAGCCATCAGTATACCCGGGCTTTCGGCGCAATCTTCTTCAACGCGATGCCACCCTCTGCCTCGGTCGTCAGCGGGTCCAGATGCACCGGCCGCGCCTCCAGGCGCACGTTCGGCCCGTCGACATAGGCCAGCGAATGGATGCGCCAGTTCACGTCGTCGCGATTGGGGTAATCCTCCTGCGCATGGGCGCCGCGCGATTCCTTGCGCGCCTCGGCCGCCACGATGGTCGCCAGCGCGTTCGGCATCAGATTGGTCAGCTCCAGCGTCTCCATCAGATCGCTGTTCCAGATCAGGCTGCGGTCGGTGACCTTGATATCGGCCATCCGCCCGGCAATCGCCGTCATCTTCTCGACCCCCTCGGCCAGCGTCTTGTCAGCCCGGAACACCGCCGCATCGGCCTGCATCGCGCGCTGCATGTCCAGCCGCAGCTCCGCCGTCGGCACCGTGCCATCGGCGTGGCGCAGCGCATCGAACCGGTCCAGCGCCTTGTCGACCTGCAGCCTGTCCACCGGCCCCGCGTCGTCCTTCGGGTTGACGATCTCCCCGGCCCTGATCGCCGCCGCCCGGCCAAACACCACCAGATCGATCAGCGAGTTCGACCCCAGCCGGTTCGCGCCATGCACCGAGGCACAGCCCGCCTCGCCCACCGCCATCAGACCCGGGAATACCGCGTCCGGGTTGCCCGGCGTCGGTGCAAGGACTTCGCCAAAGTAATTGGTCGGAATGCCGCCCATGTTGTAATGCACTGTCGGCAACACCGGGATCGGCTCCTTGTGCAGGTCCACCCCGGCAAAAATCCGCGCCGATTCGCTGATCCCCGGCAGACGCAGGTCCAGCGTCTCACGCGGCAAATGGTTCAGGTGCAGATGCAGATGGTCTTTCAGCGGCCCAACCCCGCGGCCTTCGCGGATCTCCAGCGTCATGCAACGCGACACCACATCCCGCGACGCCAGATCCTTGTAGGTCGGCGCATAGCGTTCCATGAACCGCTCGCCTTCCGAATTGGTCAGATAGCCACCCTCGCCCCGCGCCCCCTCGGTGATCAGACAGCCCGAGCCGTAGATTCCGGTCGGATGGAATTGCACGAACTCCATGTCCTGCAACGGCAGCCCGGCCCGCGCCACCATCCCGCCGCCATCCCCGGTGCAGGTATGCGCCGAAGTGGCCGAGAAATACGCCCGACCATAACCGCCCGTCGCCAGCACGGTCATCTTGGCGTTGAAGACATGGATCGTGCCGTCATCCAGCTTCCACGCCACAACCCCGGTGCAGCGTCCGTCGGTCATGATCAGATCAATCGCGAAATACTCGATATAGAATTCCGCGTTATGCTTCAGACTCTGGCCATACAGCGTGTGCAGGATCGCATGGCCGGTCCGGTCGGCGGCGGCACAGGTCCGCTGCACCGGCGGCCCCTCGCCATACTCGGTGGTATGGCCACCAAACGGCCGCTGATAGATCTTGCCCTCTTCGGTCCGCGAAAACGGCACGCCGTAATGCTCCAGCTCATAGACCGCCTTCGGAGCCTCCCGCACCAGATACTCCATCGCATCCATGTCGCCGAGCCAGTCCGAGCCCTTGACCGTGTCATACATATGCCACTGCCAGCTATCCGGCCCCATATTCCCCAGACTGGCGGCAATCCCGCCTTGCGCCGCCACCGTATGGCTGCGCGTCGGGAACACCTTGGTCACACAGGCCGTGCGCAGCCCCTGTTCCGCCATGCCCAAGGTGGCGCGCAACCCGGCCATCCCGGCCCCGACGACAACCACGTCATAGTCATGCACTTCATACGGATAAGCAGTCATTCCATTCCCTCACAGGGCAATCTTGATCAGGGCATACAGCCCTGTCGCCGCAATCACACCGGCCAGCGACGACGCAAACATCACCGCCACCTTGCGCGTGGTGCCATGGGCATAGTCTTCGATCATCATCTGGGCGCCCTTGGCAAAGTGCCGCATCGCCACCGCCAGCACCAATCCGGTCAGGATGGCCGGAAACGGATGGCCAAAGGTTGTAAGCACCTGCTCCCGTGTGCCGCCCACGGCATGGCCGAAGACATAGAGCCAGGTCGGCACCAGAAAGGCCAGCGCGACAGCTGACACCTGCATCGACCAGTGATGCCCGGTCCCGGTATGCGAGGCGCCGCGCCCTTCGGCCCGCTTGCGATCCGTGATATAGCGCATGTCGGCCCCCTCAGATCACGATGATGGTCAGAATGGTCAACACCACCGACCCCACGATACAGACCCATCCCAGCATCTCGGCTGTCTTGATCTCCAACCCGTGCCCTGCGTCGAAATACAGATGCCGCAGCCCTGCCAGATAGTGATACCAGACGCCGAGCAGCGACAGCGTGAATACCAGCTTGCCGAACCAGCTGGTCGCCACCGCATTCGCCGTCGCAAACGCGCTGTCGGACACCGCCGCCCCCAGCAACCACCACACCGCCAGTATCGCCCCGACAACGATCCCGTTGCCGGTGATCCGGGTCAGGATCGACGATACCGCGGTCATCTGGATGCGGTAAATCTGCAAATGCGGGGAAAGCGGGCGCTCTGCCCGTTTGACCTCTGCCATGTCTGGTCCCTTTGTCCTGAACGCCCGAACCGGGCCTTCCACGTGTCGTACCTTCAATAGCGCCTAAATCAGCCATGTCACCACCCGGCAACGCGGCAAATTCGCCGGTTTTCGCGTTCACCCCGGGAAAATTCGCTTTGTGATCACGAAATTTTCCGCCGTGATCACAAATTTACTGCTCGCCAAGCTTCATATCCGGCGAATAGCTGCCCGGCAGCTCTTTGACCACCGCCTGCCCGCAGCGCATCACCCCTCGGGCCGCGTCAAAGGCGTAAGTCGGGCCGCCATGCAGCTCCCAGCCCTTGCTCAATGCCAGGGATACCTTGTGGCAAAACGCCGAGGTGTCGTCATCCGACAGGAACCGGTACAGCTTCATGGTTTACCCAAAGGGCGGATAGCCCAGCCAAGTGTGAATCGCCACGATAAGCACGAACAGAACCAGCGACGCCGCGATATAGATCACATCATTGCGGAACGGACCAGCGGCAGGCCTTACCCAGGCAGGCTCCATCCGGTTGATTGCCAGCATGTCGATCATCGCCCAGATCCCGATGCCGCCAAACAGCTCCAGCGACGCCAGATCGCCGTTGACCAGCAGATGCGCCACCGACCAGAACAGGACGGCCGTCAGCATCGGATGTCGCAGCCACGTCCGCATCACCCCACGCGAATAGCCAATGTTCAACAACACGACCGCAATCAGCATCAGCAGATTGTTGACATGGCGCAGAAAGGTCGGCGGTTGCCACACCTGGACATAGTCGGCGTGGCGATAGCCGTAGATCATCGCAATCAGCGCCAGCACGGTCAGAACCGTGGCCACACCCTTTCCCAGCCCGTTGCCCAGACCCGCACGGAAACCCGGCGTCAGACGCTTCATCAGATGCGAATAGGCCCATAACAGCACGCCCAAAACCAACCAGATCATCGCCATCCTCCGGAACCCGCACGGTTCTGGCCGCAGAATAGGTAATTCGTTGGCCAGATACCATGCTGAACGACGCCTTAACCCTTATTTTGGATTCGCGGCGCAGCCTGATCCGCGACGCCACTCCGGCGCCCTTTAACCTGAACGGGCCCGCTTGGGCCCCCGAAAGGCCAAAATGGACCGCACTCTGTTTGCCCTGTCACTCGGCTTCGCCGCGCTGATCCTGCTGCCCAGCTTTGCCCACGCCACGCCGCAATGCGCCGCCCATCAACAGGTCGTCGACCAACTCGCCACCACCTACGGTGAAGCGCGCATCTCGATCGGTCTGGCGCAGGACAATACCGTGATGGAGGTGTTTGCCTCCGCCGCCACTGGCACCTGGACGCTGACCGCCACCCTGCCCAATGGCATGACCTGCCTGGTGATCGCCGGCAAGAATTTCGAAACCCGTCACGACCCGCTGCCCGCCAGCGGCTATCCGGCCTGACCGGTCGTTCATCAAGCCTGACGGCTCTCTTCACCAGACCGCCACAGCGAAGCAAGCCGCAAGGCTTTATAAGCGCCCCCTAGCCCTGCAAACCCTTCCAGACCAGCTCCAGCCCGATCAGCAGAAGGGACCAGGTTACAATGGTGAAAAACAGCTTCTCCGGCATCCGCTTGACTGCCCAGACCCCGAAGAACACCGCCGCCGCCGCCGCCGGCATCAGCTTGGCCGCCACCTCCAGGCTGATCAGATTGATCTGCCCAAGATAGAAATACGGGATCAGCTTCAAGGCATTGACATAAGCAAACGCAATGGTCGAGGTTCCGGCAAACACCGCCTTCTTCATCCCCAGGGGCAATGTCCAGACCTGATAGGGCGGCCCGCCGGTGTGACTGACAAAGCTGGTGAATCCGGCTATCGTGCACCAGAACAAGCCCGGCCCCCATTCCGCCGGCTTCGGCGCGACCACAACCGTCCGCCGCAGCAATTGGTTCAACGCAAACGCAACCGAGATCACCCCCACCAACACCGTCACCCAGGCCTCCGGGATCAGCTTGGCCGTCGCCCAGCCAAGGCCCACCCCCAGCGTCATCGACACACAGCCGATCAGCAGCACCCGCCGGTCAAACGCCTTGCGATAGGCATAAAGCCCGAACCAGTCGGAAATCACATAGACCGGCAACATCAGCCCCGCCGCCGTAACCGGCGAAATCACCAGCGACAGCACCGGCACCACCAGCGCCCCCACGATCGGCACGCCGCCCTTACCGATTCCCGTCAGACAGGCCGCCACGACCGCCACCACCCAGAATTCCCAGCCGCTCATGCCCAACCCCGCGATTTTCCTGCCCCTGTTACCGCAATCACAACGCCACCACCACCAAGTTCAACCGTGCCGCAGTGCAGCGGACTTGCGCTGCCCCCGCTTTTGGGCTTAGGCATCCGCCCAACCAATTCACCAAACCAACCCGAAGGGGAACAAGAATGGCCAGACCGAAGATCGCGCTGATTGGTGCCGGACAAATCGGGGGCACCCTTGCCCACCTCGCTGCCATCAAGGAACTGGGCGACGTCATCCTGTTCGACATCGCCGAAGGCACGCCGCAGGGCAAGGCACTCGACATCGCCCAGTCCGGCCCCTCCGCCGGCTTTGACGCGGTGCTGAAAGGCGCCAATTCCTACGCCGATATCGCCGGTGCCGATGTCTGCATCGTCACCGCAGGCGTGCCGCGCAAGCCGGGGATGAGCCGCGATGACCTGCTGGGGATCAACCTCAAGGTGATGAAATCGGTCGGCGAAGGCCTCAAGGCCCACGCTCCCGGTGCCTTCGTGATCTGCATCACCAACCCGCTGGACGCCATGGTCTGGGCGCTGCGCGAATTCTCCGGCCTGCCGCATCACATGGTGGTCGGCATGGCCGGCGTGCTCGACAGTGGCCGCTTCCGCCACTTCCTGTCGGTCGAATTCGGCGTCTCGATGCGCGATGTCACCGCTTTCGTGCTGGGCGGCCACGGCGACACCATGGTGCCGCTGATCCGCTACTCCGCCGTCGGCGGCATTCCCTTGACCGATCTGGTCGCAATGGGCTGGACCACGCAAGAGAAACTGGATGCCATCGTTCAGCGCACCCGCGACGGCGGCGCCGAGATCGTCGGCCTGTTGAAAACCGGCTCTGCCTTCTACGCGCCCGCCCAATCCGCCATCGAAATGGCCGAGGCCTTTCTGAAAGACCAGAAACGCCTGTTGCCCTGCGCCGCCTATGTCGACGGCGCGCTTGGCCTGACCGGCATGTATGTCGGCGTCCCGACGATCCTTGGTGCCGGCGGCGTCGAGCGCGTGGTCGACATCAAGATGAACGACGACGAAATGGCGATGTTCCAGAAATCGGTCGACGCCGTCAAAGGTCTGGTTGCCGCCTGCAAGACCATCGACCCCACGCTGACCTGATCACCGGCGCCCGGATTGCCGAGCGCCGCTATCATCTGTCCACAAATATCCCACAGGGGGCGCGGGGGATGTGAAATCCCCCGCTTCTCCGCCACCAGAGGCCCAGCATGGACTATTCCAAATCCGGCAACGCCGCCAATCCCAAAGGCAAACCGCGCTTCGACGCCCAAAACCCGCGCGGTGCTCCGAAAGACAAACATGGGGTAACCCCCGACAAAGCCACCCTGCTCGCCCGTCTGAAAGCCGCAGCCGAGGCGAAGAAGCCGGCCTGACCTAACCGCATTTCGTCAGCATCCTCCGCAGTCAGACTTCGTTGCCCGTGTCGGATCATCAGCGCCAATGCCGTTATCCGGGTCCGCGAAAACGCGCAACAGACCAGGCTTGACGTCGTCACCGATGTCGCCCGCGGTTCGAGTTTGGATGCGTTCGTCCCTTTCACATCCCCGCCAGATAAATCCTGACTGCCTCCTGCACATGGCGGAACCGGTCACCCCCCAGATGCTTGCCACCATACCACCGCGTCACCACCACCACATGATCGCGCAGGCCCGCCCGCTCCAGCATCCGCACTATGACCATCCCGGCCCCCGCCTCTCCATCATCCGCCTTCACCGCCCCCTCGGCACAGATCAGCCCCCACGAATGATGCGTCGCCTTGGCGAATTTCTTGACAAGGCACAACTCCGCCACCAAGGCCCGCGCCTCGGCCTCCGACCCGCAAGCCCCGCCCGAAACTGCGTATTTCGAGCCGCGGTCGCGGATGATGTTGTCCAACGTCAGCATGTGCCCGGCCTATCCAACCCGGTGCCGCGGATCAAGCCAAAGCCACCGGCGTCGCTCCGCCCCGACATCACCACCGCTTAAAATGTGGTAAATAAAACTCGGCAACACTCTGATTCTAAACAGCTTCACGCCCTGTCCACACGTGGACAGCCTTCGCCCCGCCTTGACTTCCCGCGCCACCTCGCCCCAGATCCCCCAAAACCGGAGGCCAGAATGTCCGACACCTTCCACGACGAGCTTTCCACCCGCCTGATCCGCTATGCCGCCATCGACAGCCAGTCCGATGATGAGGCGGGCGGTTCGCCCTCCACTGCCATCCAGCTGACCATCCTGAACCTGCTGAAACAAGAGCTGGACCAGATCGGCGCGACCGACGTCCAGCTGACCAACTACGGCACCGTCCTCGCCACCATACCCGGCACCGCCCCCGGCCCGACCATCGGCCTGCTCGCCCATGTCGACACCGCGCCGCAATTCAACGCGACCGGAGTGAAACCCCGCATCATCCGCGGCTACAACGGCGGCGACATCAGCTTTCCCGACAACCCCAACCTGATCCTGTCGCCCGACCACAACCCCTACCTCGCCACCAAGCGCGGCCACGACATCATCACCGCCTCCGGCCTCACCCTGCTCGGGGCCGATGACAAGGCCGGCGTCGCGATCCTGATGACCGCCGCCCGCCACCTCCTCGCCAACCCCGACCTCAAACACCCGCCGCTCCGCATCGCCTTCACCCCCGACGAGGAAATCGGCCGCGGCGTGAATTCCCGCCTGCCCGCCGATCTGAAGGCCGACTTCGCCTACACCTTCGACGGCGGCGCGGTGGGTGAGATCGAATACGAAAGCTTCTCCGCCGACGGCGCCACCGTGAAAATCACCGGCGTCTCGATCCACCCCGGTCTCGCCCAAGGCAAGCTGGTCAACGCCCTGCATCTCGCCGCCAAGATCATCAATGCCCTGCCCGCAAATATGACCCCCGAGGCCACGAAATACCGCGAGGGCTTCATCCACCTCATCGAACAAACCGGTTCTGCCGCCGAATGCAGCCTGAAATTCATCCTGCGTGATTTCGAACGCGACGGCCTCGCCGCCAAAGGCGCGCTTTTGCAGCAAATCTGCGCCGCCATCGCCGCCACCGACCCGCGCGCCACCATCGAGGTCACCCTCAAACCGCAATACCGCAACATGCGCTACTGGCTGGAAAATGACATGACACCGGTGAACCTCGCACTGAACGCCGCCCGCAGTCTCGGCATCGAACCCAGTTCCGTCCCGATCCGTGGCGGCACCGACGGCTCCCGCCTGACCGAGATGGGCATCCCGACCCCCAACATCTTCACTGGCATGCAAGACATCCACGGCCCGCTGGAATGGATTTCGGTGCAGGACATGGCACAGGCCACTCAATTCTGCCTTACCCTCGCCCAACACGCAGCCAAACCCTGACCCTTACATATTGGTCCAAATATCCCACAGGGGGTCCGGGGGATGTGAAATCCCCCGGCCTTTGCCAAGATCGATGACCCGCCCCATCTCGCCGTATCACAAACCCGGTTTTTACGCCGAGGCTCTCGCCAAAGGCCGCCATCGCGACGTGGTCGGTGGCCGCTGGGACGAGACTGGCCGCGCCCAGATGGCGCTTCTGCAGGCCGAGGGTCTGCGACCGCACCACCTCCTCCTTGACATCGGCGCAGGCTCCCTGCGCCTCGGCTGCAAGGCCGTGCCCTATCTTGACCCCGATCACTACTGGGCCACCGACCTGTCCCTGCCCTTGATGCAGCGCGGCCACCAGACCGAACTGCCCGACCCCGATCGCCTGCATCCCGACCATCTGGTCGAGGACCCGGATTTCAGCTTTCCCGGCATCCCGCCGACCATCCAATTCGCCATCGCCTTCGCCGTCTTCACCCACCTGCCGCTCGGCCATCTGCACCACGCCCTGACCCGGATCCACGCCAGCTTTCCCCATCTCGACCGCCTGCTGTTCACCGTCTTTCTGTCCGCCCAAGCGACCCATGCAACGGCGCTGCGCCAGCCTGACGGTGTCGTCACCCATCCCGACCGCGCGCCCTATCACCACCTGCCCGCCGATATCCTGCACCTGACCCAGACCACCGGCTTCATCGCCACGCTGTCCGACACCCGCCTGCCGCGCGGACAAATCCTTTGCGTGGCAAGCCGTTCCACCGCATGATCCGGCAAATTTCCGGAGGACCTCATGCGTCTGGCTGCCATGTTTCTGCTGCTCGCCCTGCCCGTTCACGCCGAAACTGCCCCGGCCGCGACGATTTCTGCCGAGATCGGCCGTGCCGGTCTTGCCGCCACTCAGGCCCGCCTGACCGCCCTCGCCACCCCTTCGGACGCCGACCGTTTTGCCCGCGGCGGCGTTACCTTCCTGCGCGCCATCGAGGTGACCTTTCAGCAGCGCTACACCCTGGGCTTGACCGACCGCACCGGCATGCTGCCGCTGTTACGCCTGCCGTTGAACGACAACCCCCACCCCGCGCCCATTGCCCCTGCCGCCGTGGTCGCGATCTTCAGCGATGCGGCGACGACCCTGTCCGCCGCCCAGACCGACCTGATGGCCATCCCCGCGACCTCGGACTTTTCGGTGGAGATTGCGCTGGCTGACCTGTGGTTCGATGTCGACAACAACGGCGCGCGCGACAACGGCGAAGGGCTCGCCGAAATCCTTGGCCCCGCCGTGCTCGGCTTTGACGCCGATCCGTCGGCCGCCCTGCCCGTGGTGCGCTTTGACGTCGCCGATGCCGCCTGGCTCGCCGCTTATGCCGACCTGTTGACCGGCCTCTGCGACGTGATCCGCGCCTATGACCCGACCGAGCCGCTGACCCGGATCGTGACCGCCCGCGCCGCGCTGGCCGCACTTGGGCCCATCGCCACCGACCCGTTTCTCGGCAGCCAGGGCGGCTTGGACAGCATCGATCTCATGGCCGCAATCTTCGCCATCCTGAACCAGACCCCCGACGCCGCCCTGATGGCCGAGGCTCAGACCCGCCTGCTGGCCATGATCGACGAAAACCGCCAGTTCTGGACCAGGGTTGCCGCCGAAAACGACAACGATCACGAATGGCTGCCGAATGACCAGCAGACCTCCGCCCTCGGGATCGAGGTGCCGCAGGGCATCGGGACGGTCTGGCTCGGCATGCTTGCCGATTTCGAGGCAGTGCTGAAGGGCGAAAAGCTGGTGCCCTACTGGCGTGTCGGCGGCGCGGCCGGGGTCAATGTCGGGCGGATGTTCACTGATCCCGGGCCGATCGATCTGGCGGGCTGGATCCAGGGCTGGGCCGCGCTGCCTTATCTGGAAAGCGGTCCGCTGATCAGCCCCGCCAACGCCCGCGCCTTCGACAATCTGACCTCTGGTCAGGCCCCGCTATTCGCACTCTATTTGAATTAAAAGCAAAGATTGCGACTTTCCTGCCTGTGATCACAAGAAATTTTTCTGTGATCACAAATGTCGCTTTTATCGGCCCATTGGCCGGAAGCCGTTGTGCAGCGGCCTTGCACTGTGCCATGACCGCCTCAAATCAAGCCATCGAACATCCAGTCACTGGGGCATCAGATGAACATTCACGAATACCAGGCCAAATCCCTTCTGCGCAGCTACGGCATCCCGGTTTCCGACGGTCGTGCGGTGATGAAGGCCGAAGAGGCCAAAACCGCCGCGGGTGAACTGGACGGCCCGCTCTGGGTGGTCAAGGCGCAAATCCATGCCGGTGGTCGCGGCAAGGGCCATTTCAAGGAACCGGCGGCGGGCGAGAAAGGCGGCGTCCGTCTGGCGCGGTCCGTGGGGGAGGCCGCCGAATTTGCCCGCCAGATGCTCGGCCGCACCCTTGTCACCGTGCAGACCGGTCCGGCTGGCAAGCAGGTCAACCGGATCTATATCGAAGACGGCAGCGACATCGAACGCGAACTCTACCTCGCTATCCTCATCGACCGCGCCTCTTCGCGCATCTCTTTCGTCTGCTCCACCGAAGGCGGCACCTCGATCGAGGACGTGGCCCATGACACCCCGGAAAAGATCCTGACCTTCACCGTCGACCCCGCCACCGGCTTGTCAGACTTCCACGGCCGCCGCGTCGCCTTCGCCCTTGGCCTCGAAGGCAATCAGGTCAAGCAATGCGTCACCATCGTCAAGAACCTCTACCGCCTGTTCGTCGACAAGGACGTGGAGATGCTGGAGATCAATCCGTTCTGTGTGCTGAAAGACGGCAGCCTGAAACTCCTCGACGCCAAGATCAGCTTTGACGGCAACGCGATGTACCGCCACGCCGACATCGCTGCGCTCCGCGACGAAAGCGAAGAGGATCCCAAGGAACTCGCCGCCTCCAAATTCGACCTGAACTATATCGCGCTGGATGGCGAAATCGGCTGCATGGTCAATGGCGCGGGCCTTGCGATGGCCACCATGGACATCATCAAACTCTACGGCTCCGAACCCGCCAACTTCCTCGACGTCGGCGGCGGGGCGACCCGCGAAAAGGTCACCGAGGCGTTCAAGATCATCACGTCCGACCCGCAGGTCAAAGGCATCTTGGTCAACATCTTCGGCGGCATCATGCGCTGCGACATCATCGCCGAAGGCGTGATCGCCGCCGTGAAAGAGGTCGGCCTGAAAGTCCCTCTCGTCGTCCGCCTCGAAGGCACGAACGTGGAACTCGGCAAGGACATCATCCGCAACTCCGGCCTGAACGTCATCGCCGCCGACAACCTGTCGGATGCCGCCGAGAAAATCGTGAAGGCAGTCAAGGGATGATCCGCGCCGCAGCCCTGCTGGCCTTTCTGGCCGGCCCCGCCATGGCACAGGATACCGCCATGCTTAACCAGTTCGCCCGCGGATTGAACAAACCGGCCAAGCTGAACGCGTTCAGCGCCGCCGCGGCCGCCTGCCTGCTGGGCAACGGCAAGACCGATGACACAGCCGCCCGCTTTACCAAGGCCGGTTGGGCGCGTGAGGATGACACTGAAATGGGCGTCACCACCCTGACCCCGACGGATGGCGGCGTCTATGTCAGCCTCTACGATGCCGGAAAGATCTGCGATGTCGCCAGCGAGGTCTGGGGCACCGAAAAGGCAATCGGCGCGTTGCAAGTCGTCGCGGGCGGCTCGGGTCTGGCCCTGCAATCGGTCGACAATGCCAGCACTTGCGACACCTACGCGCTGTCGGACCAAATCACGGTAGAAATCACCTCCTCAGGCAATGATCCGGTCTGTTATTCCGAAACGACCAGCACCCTGCGATTCACATTCGCCGACGCCTCTTGAGCGCAGACGCAAAGGACACTAAATGGCCATTCTCGTCAACTCCAACACCCGCGTCATCTGTCAGGGCTTCACCGGTTCGCAGGGCACCTTCCATTCCGAACAGGCCATTGCCTACGGCACCAAAATGGTCGGCGGCGTCACCCCTGGCAAGGGCGGCACCAGCCACCTGAATCTGCCAGTCTTCGATTCGGTTCATGAGGCCAAGGCCGCCACCGAAGCCAACGCCTCGGTGATCTACGTGCCCCCACCCTTCGCCGCCGATTCAATCCTTGAGGCGATCGACGCCGAGATGGAGCTGATCGTCTGCATCACCGAAGGCATTCCGGTCCTGGACATGATGAAGGTCAAACGCGCGCTGCAAGGCTCCAGATCCCGCCTGATCGGCCCGAACTGTCCCGGCGTCATGACCCCCGGCGAATGCAAGATCGGCATCATGCCGGGCTCGATCTTCTCTCGCGGATCGGTCGGCGTCGTGTCGCGTTCCGGCACCCTGACCTATGAGGCGGTCAAGCAGACCACCGACGTCGGCCTTGGCCAATCCTCCGCCATCGGCATCGGCGGCGACCCGATCAAGGGCTCCGAACATATCGACATTCTGGAAATGTTCCTCGCCGACCCGGAAACCCTGTCGATCATCATGATCGGCGAAATCGGCGGCGCCGCTGAAGAGGACGCCGCCCAGTTCCTCGCCGACGAACGCAAGAAGGGCCGCTGGAAGCCCACCGCCGGTTTTATCGCCGGTCGGACCGCTCCGGCAGGCCGCCGCATGGGCCACGCCGGCGCCATCGTATCGGGTGGCAAAGGCGACGCCGAAAGCAAGATCGAGGCGATGAAATCCGCCGGTATCATCGTGGCCGACAGCCCGGCGACGCTGGGTGAGGCGGTGTTGAAAGCGATCAAGGGTTAACCCCATGCAAACCGCGCGGCGCATATCCTACGGTTGGCTGGCGTTCCTCGGAACCGTCGCAGCAATGATGGCCGTGTCGATATACTGGCCGAAAAAGCCGCTCAACGAAACCATGCGCGCAAAGCTGACCTGCGTGGCCCGTTCGGTCGCGCTGTCAGAACACGTCTTTGCCCGCCAACAGGCGGGTGAAACCTTTCCGCCCGATTTTCTGGCAGATTTGGAAGAACGCCAGACCCGGCTGTATCGCTTTATGACGAGCCTGCAACGGTCAGATGATCCGGCCCGGCTGGCCTATCGCCCCATCATGGCCCAACTCCAAGCCGCCCGCGACACCGCCGTGGCACAAGACTCCGTCGCCTATCTGACCTCGACCTGGGCTGAGGTTCAGACCTGTGACGACACCTTTTTCAAAGGACAAGCCGCATGACCGAACAGACCCCCAACGCCGCCTTCAACGCCTCGTCGTTCCTGCAAGGCGCCAATGCCGACTATATTGACCAGCTGGCCGCCCGCCACGCCGCCGACCCGGCCTCGGTCGACGCGCAATGGGCCGAGTTCTTCCGCGCCACCGGCGACAGTGAGGCCGACACCCGCCGCGCCGCCAAGGGTCCGTCCTGGGCCCGCGCTGACTGGCCGCCGCAGCCGACCGATGACCTGACCGCCGCGATGACCGGCGAATGGCCCGCCATGCCCGACGCCAAAGGGGCTGCCAAGAAACTGGTCGCCAAGGCCGCCGAACAGGGTGTCACCCTGAATGAGGCGCAGATCAAACGCGCCGTGCTGGATTCAGTCCGCGCCATCATGATCATCCGCGCCCACCGCATCCGCGGGCACCTTGCCGCCGACCTTGACCCGCTTGGGATTGTCGAGCGCGGCAACCACCCCGAGCTGGAGGCCGCGTCCTACGGCTTCACCGAAGCCGACATGGACCGCCCGATCTTCATCGACAATGTGCTGGGTCTGGAAACCGCCTCGATGCGCCAGATCATCGAGATCGTGAAACGCACCTATTGCGGCACTTTCGCCCTGCAATACATGCATATTTCCGATCCCGAACAGGCAGGCTGGCTGAAAGAGCGGATCGAAGGCTATGGCAAGGAAATCAACTTCACCCGTGAGGGCCGCAAGGCGATCCTGAACAAGCTGGTCGAGGCAGAGGGCTACGAAAAGTTCCTCCATGTCAAATACATGGGCACCAAGCGTTTCGGTCTGGACGGCGGCGAAAGCCTGATCCCGGCGATGGAGCAGATCATCAAGCGCGGCGGGTCGCTGGGCGTCAAGGAGGTTGCCATCGGCATGCCACACCGTGGCCGCCTGTCCGTGCTGGCCAACGTGATGCAGAAACCCTACCGCGCCATCTTCAACGAATTTCAGGGTGGCAGCTTCAAGCCCGAGGATGTCGACGGCTCGGGTGACGTGAAATACCACCTCGGTGCCTCGTCCGACCGCACGTTCGACACCAACACCGTCCACCTGTCGCTGTCGGCCAACCCCTCGCATCTTGAGGCGGTCAACCCGGTTGTCCTGGGCAAGGTCCGCGCCAAACAGGACCAATACGGCGACACCGACCGTCATCAGGTGCTGCCGATCCTCCTGCACGGCGACGCCGCCTTTGCCGGCCAGGGCGTGGTGGCCGAATGCTTCGGCCTGTCCGGCCTGCGCGGTCACCGTACCGGCGGCACGATCCACATCATCGTCAACAACCAGATCGGCTTTACCACCGCGCCGTCGTTCTCACGCTCGTCGCCCTATCCGACCGATATCGCCCTGATGGTCGAAGCGCCGATCTTCCACGTCAACGGCGACGACCCCGAAGCCGTGGTCCATGCCGCCCGCGTTGCCACCGAGTTTCGCCAGAAATTCCACAAGGACGCCGTCATCGACATCTTCTGCTATCGCCGCTTCGGTCACAACGAAGGCGACGAGCCGATGTTCACCAACCCGCAGATGTACACCCGCATCCGCAAACAGAAGACTACACTGCAGATCTACACCGAACGGCTGGTCAAGGACGGCCTTATCCCCGAAGGCGAGATCGAGGACATGAAGGCCGCGTTTCAGGCCAAGCTGAACGCCGAATATGAGGCGGGCAAGGATTACAAGCCGAACAAGGCCGACTGGCTCGATGGCCGCTGGAAGGCGTTCAAGGCCGAGGATCAGGAAAACTACCAGCGCGGCGAAACCTGGATCAAGCCCGAGACCATGGCCGACATCGGCACCGGCCTGACCAGCGTTCCCGACGGCTTTGACCTGCACAAGACCGTCGCCCGGCAGTTGGAGGCCAAGAAGCAGATGTTCGCCACCGGCACCGGTTTCGACTGGGCCACCGCCGAGGCGCTGGCTTTCGGCTCTTTGCTGACCGAAGGCTTCCCGGTTCGCCTGTCGGGTCAGGATTGCACCCGCGGCACCTTTTCGCAGCGCCATTCCGCCTTCATCGACCAGACCACCGAGGAACGCCATTACCCCTTGAACCACATCCGCCCCGGCCAGTCGCGGTTCGAGGTCATTGATTCCATGCTGTCGGAATACGCCGTCCTCGGCTTCGAATACGGCTATTCCAGCGCCGAGCCCAACGCCCTCACCCTGTGGGAGGCGCAGTTTGGCGATTTCGCCAATGGCGCACAGATCATGTTCGACCAGTTCATCTGCTCGGGCGAAAGCAAATGGCTCAGGATGTCGGGTCTGGTCTGCCTCTTGCCGCATGGCTTTGAGGGTCAGGGCCCGGAACATTCCTCCGCCCGTCTGGAACGCTTCCTGCAGAACTCGGCGCATGACAACTGGATCGTGGCGAACTGCT
>JBDTQR010000028.1:0-28591 GCA_039932095.1 bacterium
TGAATACACCTCGACCTCCCGGCATCAGAACAAGGAGGTGCAGGCCAATATCACCTACACGCTCGACGGGCTGCCGCCGGGGCAATTTATCCTGATCACCACGCTGCGCGACAAGAACTCCACCAAGACCGGCAGCTTCCAGACCGCCATCGTCATCACCGAATAGCCCCGGAAAGCCCCACAGTGCCGCAAAATGCCCTGCAAATCCCGGTCGTCACGCTGACATTGAACCCCGCCTTGGACATGTCCAGCGTAGTGGCGGCGCTGATCCCCGACCACAAGCTGCGCTGCAGCGATCCGTTGCTCGACCCCGGTGGTGGCGGCTTGAACGTGTCGCGGGCGATTGCCGCGCTTGGCGGTGAAAGTCTGGCGCTGGTGGCATTGGGCGGGCTGACCGGCGACCGGCTGGCCGGGCTGATCCGCGAGGAAGGCGTGCCGTTTCTGGCGCTGACCGCCCCGGGTGAGACGCGGCAGAGCCTGACCGTGACCGAGGCTTCGACCGGGCGGCAATACCGTTTCATGTTGCCCGGTCCGGTGTGGTCGGACCTTGATCAGGAACGGGTGTTCACCCTGCTGCGCGCCTCGGCCCGGCCGGGTGCCTTCGGGGTGATCTCTGGCAGCCAGCCGCCCGGCGTACCGGTCGATTTTCCTGCCCGGCTGGCCCGCGCCATGCCCGGTCTGAATGTCGTGCTCGACACCTCCGGCCCGGCGCTGCGCGAAGCCGTCGACCATCCGATCCCCGATCTGCGGATCCTGCGGATGGACGATGCCGAGGCCGAGGCCCTGTCGAAAACCGCGCTGATCTCGCGCAGCGACACCGCCGATTTCGCGCAAAGTCTGGTCGACGGTGGCGTGGCCTCGCAAGTCGTCATCTCACGCGGGGCCGAGGGCTCGGTTCTGGTCGACCGCCACCACCGGATCTTTGCCAAGGCCGCCAAGGTCAAGGTGGTCAGCACGGTCGGGGCCGGTGACAGCTTTGTCGCCGGTCTGGTGCTGGCCCTGGCGCGGGGCGAGACCCCCGAAGCCGCCCTGTCGCTCGGCAGCGCCGCCGCCTCCGCCGCCGTGATGACCGACGCCACCCAGCTGTGCCGGGTCGAGGATGTGATGCGTCTCTTGCCGGAATGCGTGATTTCTCAGGTGTGATGGCGACGCGCCGGTTAGCTCATCCTGCCCGTGGGAAAAGTTTCAATGCCGGATGCCCAGTTGCGAACCATTCGCAACGTGGTTTCATTCCGGTTAATGGAAATTTTTAAACACTTGATATTACAGTATAATGCCAAACGTTCACATGTGAAAAGATTTCAGATCAGCTTGCGATCCCGGGCGATCATCGCGGCATGGGTGCGATTCTTGGCGCCCAATTTGCGGCTCATCGTCTTGACATGCAGCTTCACCGTGACCTCTTGCAGGCCATAATCCCGGGCAATCTCCTTGTTGGATTTCCCGGCACAAATCCCCCGCAGCACGTCAATCTCACGGCCGCTCAACAACCCTTCCGGCCCCTTCTGCATCACCCTGAGCGGGGCGAACACTTCGCCTTTCAACATCGCCCTCACCGCCGCCACCATCGCGCGCGATCCCATCGTCTTGGGCACGAACCCCGCCGCCCCCATTTCAAGCGCCGCAGCAGCCGTATCAGCCGCCACCGCCCCCGAAATCAGCGCAACCGGGCGCGAGCCATTTGTGGAAATCAACCGCGCCAGCCCCGACAAGCCGTCCATCCCGGGCATATCATAGTCGACCAAGACCAGATCAAACGCCCCCTCGGTCGCGATCTGCTGCATCGCACCGGCGACATTTGACGCGACCCGCACGTCCTCAAACCCCTCGGCCTCCAGATAGGCGGCAATGGTTTCGCGCACCAGGTCATGATCATCGGCAACCAGAATACGCACCATGCTCGGTCATTCCCCAAGGACAAACACCCTGCCCTTGCCGCGCGGCGAGGGAGGGCACCGGTCGACAGCAGCATCCAGCAACAGATTTGCCTGACCAATGTAAGCCAATCCTATCCTTCGGGATAGAGATTTTTCAGTAGCTTATGCGTTTCTCTGCGGGTTATTAAACAGCCTAGCCCTGGTAATCAGCCGTAGAGTGTGCCGCCATGTTCGCCTTTCAACCGACCCGGTTGGGTTTGCTTGCCCTGCTCTTGCTGACCGGCCCATCCATGTCCTCCACATTGCCGCAGCGGACCGGGCCGGTGGTTCTGACAGTCTTCGGTCTGGACCCTGCCAGATTTCAGGACAGCACCGTCGAATTCGATGTCCCCATGCTGGAATCCCTCGCTACCGCCGAGATCGAAACATCGTCGATCTGGACCGACGGCACCCACCGCTACACCGGCGTCATGCTGGCGACGCTGGCGAATTACCTGAACGTAGGGGACGCGACCCTGAAATTCCACGCGCTGAACGACTACTCGATCGAGTTTCCAGCCGTTGAGGCGAGGAACACCGGGCCATTGCTGGCCTATGAAGTCGACGGTGAACTGATGCCGGTGCGCGACAAAGGGCCGATCTGGCTGATCTACCCCTATGATTCCGGCGATGAATACCGGACCGACACGATCTATTCCCGCAGCATCTGGCAGCTTGACCGGATCGAAGTCCTGCATTGAAGCGGAACTGCCTGACGTCCGGTGATGCGCTGTATCACGGTGCCTGAAACGCGTTTTGCGATTCTTTTGTTTCCCAGAAAACCGGAACCGCTCTAGGCTGAACCTGCCCTGACGAGGACAAGGTCCGTGCCAAAGCCTGAACTGCTCCGCTATCTGCCACTCAGCCGTTTGCAGGTTGCCCTCGCCGGGTTTAGCCTCATGGCCTGCATGATCGGCATTTCACTGCTGGCCGTTGAAGTCCTCAATCAGATTGAACATGACAGCAGCTCCAAATCGGACAATGTGCAATGGGCGTTGTCGCAGACCGAAATGGAACTGATCCGGCTGGTGATCGCGGCCGATGCTGCCCAGCTGGGCCGCGGCGATCTTGACGAGGTCAGGCTGCGCTTTGATATCTTTTACAGCCGCCTCAGCACCATGGACAAGGGTCGGGCCTTTCAAAAGCTGCGCGAATTCCCGGCGTTTTCGGCCAGCCTGGCGCGGCTGGAGAGCTTCATGGCCTCGCAGGTGAAAATGCTGGATGGTCCCGATCCGGTTCTGTTGAGCGATCTTGGCCAGTTGTCGTCCGAAGCGCGGGCCCACATCGGCGATGCCCGGACCCTCGCCTTGACCGGGGTGCAGGCATTTGCCGTCATATCGGACAACCAGCGCCGGGATGCCGCACGTACCCTGATCCTCGCAGGTCTGCTGACAACGGCGCTGGTGACATCGCTGGTCGGTCTGCTCTTCCTGCTGTTGCGGCTTTACCGGTCCAACAGATTGCGATCCGCCGAGAATCTTGAGACCTTGTCGCGCCTGGACTCGGTTGTCGACACTGCGCTGGAGGCGCTGATTTCCGTCGACGGTGCCGGACGCATCGTCGACTACAACCCCGCCGCCCACACCACCTTCGGCTTTGACCGCGCAGAAGCCATTGGTGCGGATCTGGCATCGCTGATCAACGCCGTATCCGAAGGCCAGCCGCTGTTCAGGCATGGGGCCGCCCCCAAGATCGATGGCCATGGAAGGGTCCGCATTCTCGCCAGACACAAGGACGGCCATGTCTTTCCGGCCGAAGTCTCGATTTCCCGCACTATTTCCGGCGACAGCCCGCTTTATGTGGCGTTTCTGCGGGATCTGTCGGTCCAGACCGCCGCCGAAAACGCCCTTGTTGCGGCGCGGGATGAGGCATTGGCCGGCGAAAAGGCCAAGGCCGATCTGCTGGTGGTGATGAGCCACGAGATACGAACACCGCTGAACGGGATGATCGGCACGATCGAATTGCTGGATGCCACTGACCTGCAGCCGCATCAGCGCGAATATCTGCGGATCATGGACGCCTCTGGCAAGCTGTTGATGCATCACGTCAACGATGTGCTCGACATTGCCCGGCTCGACAGCGGCAAGGTGCCGTTCCATCCGGTTGCGGTCGATCTGGCGAACCTGATTCAAGAGGTTCTGGAAAACCAGATGCCGGCCAGCCGGGACAACGGCAATATCCTGATATTTGAACCGCCACCTGATGGCCGCAACGTGGTGATTGGCGATGGGGCGCAATTGCGTCAGGTGCTGCTCAATCTGGTCGGCAATGCCGTGAAATTCACCCGCAACGGCAAGATCGAGGTCGGGTTCCGGCATCTGGGCGCCATCGGCCCGACGGAGTTTCGGGTGACAGATACCGGCATCGGCATCCCCGAGGCTGATCTGGGCCGGATTTTCGACGATTTCGTCACACTCGACGCGTCCTATGCCCGCAGGGCTTCGGGCACCGGGCTTGGGCTGGGAATTGTCAAACGCATCGTGGCGCAGATGGGCGGCGCGCTGCGGGTCGAAAGCCGGATGACGCAAGGCAGCACCTTTGTGATCACCCTGCCGATGCAGATTGCCCAGATCATCCATCTGACCCGACGGGTGCCGTTGACCAAGCCGGTTCAGCCGGTTTCAGCCGGCGCGGCCCGAACACTTGTGGTCGAGGACAATGATTTCAACCGGCTGATCGTGCGCGAAATGCTGGTCGCCGAGGGCCATGAGGTGGTGGAAGCCCATGACGGCGCCGAAGGGATCCAGCGCGCCGAGGCCGAACGGTTCGACCTGATCCTGATGGATATATCGATGCCACGCGTCGACGGCTTGCAAGCCGCCAACGCAATCCTGCAAGGCACCGGTGCATCACTTTCTGCCACGATTGTCGCGATGACGGCCCATGCCCTGCAAGAGGAAACCGCAAAGTTCCGTGCCGTCGGGATGGACCTGGTATTGACCAAACCGATCACCCGTGACGCGCTGAAATCCGTGCTGGCCCGGGCAGTCGGTACTGTCAGCCCCGCGTCGCCGGCCGTGGTTGGCTTGATCGACCGCTCTGTCCTGCTCGCCCTCGCCGATGATCTCGGCATCGAACGGGCCAACCAGCTGACCCAAAAATTCCTGACCGAAAGCGGGCAGATCGTGCAGCGGATTCTGGAACAGGTTGCTGGCACCGGCCCGGATCAGGCCACCATGGGAGAGTTGCACCGCCTGCACGGCACCAGCGGACTGTTCGGCGCAACCGCAATGCAGATGGTGTTGTCCGAGGCCGAAACCTTGTGGAAATCAGGCGCTGCTGACGATACCGGCCGCATTCTGACCGATCTCGCGGCGCTATGGCAAAGGACCCGCGACGCCTTTCACGAGGCCGTCGCCTTGGCCCAGCCTTCCAGCTTGCGGTAGAGCGTCGACGGCGAAAGCTCCAGCACCCGCGCCGCTTTCGGAACCGACCCGCCGTGACGGGCCAATGTGGCCATAACGATGATCCGTTCGACCTCGGACAGCGGCAAGCCAAGCAAGCCGTCGATTTCCGGGGCCGCTGTACCGCGCAGGATCGGGGCGACGTGCATTGGCACCAACCCGGCCTCGGCAGCCAGATCGCCCGGCAGCATCGACTGCATGACCATTCCGCCCTCGTTCAGCACCACCACATTGCGGATCACGTTCAGCACCTGACGCACATTGCCCGGCCAAGGCAAATGGCGAAACAACTCGGTCACCTCCCGCGACAGGCCGTGAAAGTGGCGGCCCTCTTCCTTGGAGAATTGATCCAGAGCCGATTCCGCAATTTCGATGACATCATCGCCACGGTCGCGCAGCGGCGGCATGTGGATCGGGATGACGAACAGGCGGTAATACAGGTCTTCGCGGAATTGGCCACGCCTGACGGCGTCAAGCGGGTCGCGGTTGGTGGCGCAGATGATCCGGACGTTTACCTTTTGCGGCTTGTTCGATCCAACCGGCAAGACGGTGGAAGTCTGCAGAAACCGGAGCAGTTTGGTCTGCAATGTCGGGGCCATTTCGCAGACTTCGTCCAGAAACAACGTGCCACCATCCGCCGCCGTCGCCGCCCCCGGTCGGTCAGAGATTGCCCCGGTGAACGAGCCTTTCACATGGCCGAACACCTCGGATTCCAGCAGATCATGCGGGATGGCACCACAGTTCAGCGCGATGAAGGGCCCCTTGGCGCGCGCCGAACTGCCGTGCACCGCAAGGGCGCACAGTTCCTTGCCGGTGCCGCTTTCGCCGGTGATGAAGACGGTCGCCATCGAACTCGCAACCGAGGTGATCTTGGCGTGAATGCGCTGCATGGCCTCGGACGAGCCGAGAAAGGGCCGGACGGGCGCCGCCGTCGGCAGCCGGGTTGCGGGCTCTCTCGTGGCGGGCTTGCCCGGCGGGACCGGGATCAGCGCGTGATCGACCGCCCCCAGAAAGCGACCCTCGTCGAACGGTTTGACCAGAAACTCATGTGCCCCGGCCCGCATCGCCTCGACCGCCCGGTTGATCGAGCCATTTGCGGTGATCACGATGACCCGGGTCTGCGGCCGCAACGTCAGCATGTCGCGCATCAGGTCCAGCCCATCCTTGTCGGGCAGGCCCAGATCCAGCAGAACCACTTGCGGCGGCGTTTCGGCAAAGGCGGCCATGCCCTCGGCGGCGGTGCTCGCCACGCGGATTTCATGGCCCGCCCCTTGCAGAACGGTCCGGTAGATCAGCTGCAAGGACGGGATGTCCTCGATCAACAGGATCGACGTCGGTTTGCTGCGACCCGGTCCCTGCTTCATGGCGCCCGCGTCAGCTGGGTTCTTGCGGCATGGATCCGCGCGATGACGCGGGCAAGCGCAACTTCGGTTTTCACCAACATGGCACCGGGAAACGGGCTGCCGGCGACATGAGCCACGTCGTTCAGGCCCTTTGCCAGCTCGAAGAGCCGGTTTGCGCCGATGGTTCCCGCGACGCCCAGCAACACATGCGACTGGGCCTGCAATGTCGGCATGTCCGCAGTCCTGGCCACCACGCTCAACGCCGCCTCGACCGCACGCAGATCGTCCTCCAGACGTTCGACCAGCTCCAATGCCGTGTCAGGGCCGGCCAGTTCCAGCAGGCCGGCAAACCGTTTTTCGTCAAAGTCCTGGGACCGAATTGTCGCGCCGGACATGTTGTCTTCACCCTTTGGGCCGCCCGTGTTGACTGATGCCGCCTGTGCTGCACCAGCCCATGCAAGGTTAACCAGCCATCGGGCTTTGTCCAGCTTTTCAACCGTAAAGCGATACCGGCGTTCCAGCCAGAGCCGACACATTCAACAGCCCGCGCGCCGTGATCGACGGTGTGACGATGTGGGCGCGGTTGCCCATGCCCATCAGAATCGGCCCAACCTCCAACCCGCCCGCCTTCATCTTCAGCATGTTGCGGGCGGTGTTGGCCGCGTCGGTATAGCCAAAGATCAGGATGTTTGCTGCGCCGTGCAACCGTGAATTGGGAAACATCCGCGACCGCAACTCGGCGTCCAGAGCCGAGTCGAGACTCATCTCCCCCTCATATTCGAAGTCGACCTCATGGGCGTCCAGAATTTCCATGGCAGCACGCATCCGGCGACCCGAGTCGCTGTCGAGGTTGCCGAAGTTGGAATGCGAACACAGCGCCAGCTTGGGTGTCACGCCAAAGCGGCGGGCATGGCGCACGGCGTCAATCGCAGTTTTCGCCATCTGCTCCGGGGTTGGGATCGGGTTGACCTGAGTGTCGGCGACGAACAGCGGTCCATCCTCAAGGATCATCAGAGACAATGCGCCGCGCGGATGTAATCCGCCGCGCGCCAGCACCTGTCGGACATAGTTCATGTGCCACAGATACTGCCCGAAGGCACCGCAGATCATGCTGTCGGCGTCGCCACGGTGCACTGCAATGGCCGCAATGGCGGTAGAATTGGTGCGCACGATCGCCCGGGCCGTATCGGGCGTGACGCCCTGCCGCTCCATCAATTCGTGGTAGCTGCCCCAGTAATCACGGTAGCGGCGGTCGCTTTCCGGGTTCACCACTTCGAAATCACGCTCGGGCCGGATCGGCAGGCCGGCGCGTTCGCAGCGTGTGGCGATGACCTCGGGGCGGCCGATCAGGATTGGCGTGACCGTCATCTCTTCCAGCATGGCATTGGCCGCACGCAGCACCCGCTCATCCTCACCCTCGGCAAAGATGATCTTGCGCTTGGAGGCGCGCGCCGCGTCGAACACCGGGCGCATGATCAGCGCCGATTTGAACACCGAGCCGTCAAGCGCGCGGCGGTAGGCGTCCAGATCCGCAATTGGCCGCGAGGCGACGCCGGTCTCCATCGCGGCCTTGGCGACGGCAGACGCCACAACGCCGATAAGTCGAGGATCAAACGGTTTCGGAATCAGATAATCAGTTCCGAAGGACAGCTGTTCGCCCTTATAGGCCGCAGCCGCCTCGGCGCTGGTGGTCGCGCGGGCCAAGGCGGCAATTCCGTCGATACACGCCAGTTCCATCTCGTCATTGATGGTGGTCGCCCCGACATCCAGCGCACCGCGAAAGATGAAAGGGAAGCACAGCACGTTGTTGACCTGATTGGGAAAATCACTGCGCCCGGTGGCAAGGATCGCGTCAGGTGCCACTGCGCGGGCGTCGTCGGGCAGAATCTCGGGCGTCGGATTGGCAAGCGCAAAGATGATCGGCCGCGACGCCATCTTGGCAACCATTGCCGGGGTCAGCACCCCAGGCCCGGACAGGCCAAGGAACAGATCCGCCCCGGCGATCACATCCCCAAGTGTCGCGGGCGTTGTGCCCTGGGCATAGGCCGCCTTCTGCGCCGTCATCTGTGTCGTGCGACCGTCATAGACCAACCCGTCCAGATCGCAGAGCCAGATATTCTCGCGGCACGCCCCCAGTTTGATCAGCATGTTGAGGCAGGCAATGCCCGCCGCCCCGCCGCCAGTCGACACGATCTTGATCTCGCCGATCTTCTTGTCCGCCACGATCAACGCATTGGTCGCCGCAGCACCCACGACAATGGCGGTGCCGTGCTGGTCGTCGTGAAACACCGGGATATTCATCCGCTGGCGGCACAATTCTTCGACAATGAAACAATCAGGCGCCTTGATATCTTCAAGATTGATCGCGCCAAAGGTCGGCTCCAACGCGCAGACGATCTCGGCCAGCTTGACCGGGTCGGCTTCGTTCACCTCGATGTCGAAACAGTCGATATTGGCGAATTTCTTGAACAGAACCGCCTTGCCTTCCATCACGGGCTTGGAGGCCAAAGCTCCGATATTGCCCAGCCCCAGCACTGCGGTGCCGTTGGTGACGACGCCGACAAGGTTGCCGCGGATGGTATAGCGGCTGGCGGTGGCAGGATCGGCCTTGATCTCCAGACAGGCCTCGGCCACGCCGGGGGAGTAGGCGCGGCTCAGGTCGCGACCGTTCGCCAGCGGCTTGGTTGCGCGGATTTCCAGCTTTCCAGGCTTGGGAAACTCATGGTAGTCCAGTGCCGCCTGCCTGGTATTCTCGCTCCGGGCCTCGTCCATCCCGCGCCTCCCTGAATATAGTTTAGCCTTAAACTATCCGATTACCGCCACTTGGCAATGGTTTCCTGCACCGGTCACAAGGGGCGCTTGCAAATCACCCCGCCGGGTCGCAGTCTTACCAAAACCACCCGGGAAAGCCATGGCTGACACATCGAATACCATCCACGCCGAAATTCGCCTGCCGACGCAGGAATTGCGCGATGACTTGCCGTTCTACACCAAGGTGTTGGGGATGCGGCTGGACATGATCTATCCCGCCGACAACCCTGAGGTTGCCGTTCTGTCGGGCCACGGTCTGCGAATCCGCATTCAGAAGGGAGCAACCGAAGCGCCCGGCACCTTGCGTATCCTGACCGACGACCCCGATGCCTTTGCCGACGGCAAGCGCGAGTTGACGGCGCCGAACGGCACCAGGATCGAAATTGACGATCTGAACCCGCCGGTGGTGCTGCCCGACACCCAGCATGCCTTCGTGGTCCGCCGGCTGGCCGATCAGGCGCCTTGGGTGATTGGGCGCGCCGGAATGCAGTACCGCGATCTGGTGCCCTCACGGCTCGGCGGGGCGATGATTGCCAGCCATATCCGCATCCCGGACGGCGGCCCGGTGCCCGACATGGTGCATTTCCACAAGGTCGGCTTTCAGCTGATCTTCTGCATCAAGGGCTGGGTCGATGTGGTTTATGAGGATCAGGGCGGGCCGATCCGGCTGACGGCGGGCGACTGCTTCATCCAGCCGCCAGAGATTCGCCACCGGGTTCTGATGGCCAGCGACGGCATCGAGGTGATCGAGATTGGCGTCCCTGCCGATCATGTCACCTCGATTGACCATGAGATGAACCTGCCGACCCCCTATTTCAAACCCGACCGCGAATGGCAGGGCCAGCGGTTTGTTCACAATGTCGGGGCGAAGGGTGTATTTCTGCCGTTCAGGATTCCGGGATTTGAGGCGCGCGATACCACGATCAACGACAACACCCGTGGCCTCGCCTCGGTGATGGTGGCCCGTCCGACCGGACCCGCGCCTTGGACCAGGCATGATGGCGACATTCTGTTCACCTTCGTCATGTCAGGCCAGATGACGCTGGCCGGCGAAGGCAAGGACCCCTACCGCCTGTCACCCGGCGATGCCTTTGTCATTCCTCCCGGTCTTGCCACCCGCTACAGCGACACCACCCCAGACCTCGAACTCCTCGAAGTCTCGCTTCCCGGCAATCCAGCCACGACCACTTGATCCCTTACATATTGGCCCAAATACCCCACGGGGGTCCGGGGGTGTGAAACCCCCGGTTCCGCCGCTTGCAACAGGCGCCAATCCAGCCCACAATCCTGTCCAATTGGTCAATAACGAGGCTCCCATGCTGCTGAAAGCCGCCACCGACGTGCGTCTGCATGCCTATGCCCCCTATTCCCGTTTCAAGGTTGGCGCAGCCCTGCGGTCGACATCGGGCGCCATGCATGTCGGCTGCAATGTCGAGAATGTCGCTTATCCCGAGGGCACCTGTGCCGAGGCCGGGGCGATTGCCGCAATGATCGCGGCGGGTGATCGCCGGATCGCCGAGATCCATGTGATCGCCGACAGCCCTGACCCGGTGCCGCCCTGTGGTGGCTGCCGGCAGAAGATCGCCGAATTTGCCGATGGCACCGTTCAGGTCACCCTGCACACCACCGATGGCAAATCCACGACCATGACCGTGGCAGACCTGTTGCCCGGCCAGTTCACTGCCGCCCATATGGCCCGCAGCTAGATGGACGCCCGCGCGATAATCGCCGGCATTCGCGATGGCGAGCCGCCTTCTGCCGATGCCTTGACGTGGTTTGCCCAGGGCCTCGCCACCGGCGCGGTGTCGGACGCGCAGGCCGGGGCGTTTGCGATGGCAGTGCTGCTGAAGGGCCTTGGCGAGGCCGGTCGGGTGGCGCTGACCCGGGCGATGACCGCCTCGGGTGACGTGATGAAATGGGATCTGCCCGGCCCGGTGATCGACAAGCATTCGACCGGTGGCATTGGGGATTGTGTATCGCTGCTGCTGGCCCCTGCCTTGGCCGCCTGCGGTGCCTATGTGCCCATGATCTCGGGCCGCGGTCTCGGCCATACCGGCGGCACGCTGGACAAGCTGGAATCGATCCCCGGCTTTCGCACCGGCCTGTCGGAAGATCAATTGCGCCGCCAGATGCGTGACGTGCGCTGCGCCATCGTCTCGGCCAGTGCCGAGATCGCCCCCGCCGACCGCCGGCTTTATGCCATCCGCGATGTCACCGGCACGGTCGAATCCATCGACCTGATCACGGCCTCCATTCTGTCCAAGAAGCTGGCGGCCGGTCTGGAAGCCCTTGTTCTTGATGTAAAATGCGGCTCTGGCGCATTCATGAAGACCATGGCCGATGCCGAGACTTTGGCCCGCGCTCTGGTCTTTACTGCTCAAGGGGCCGGTTGCATGACCTCTGCCCTGATCACCGACATGAGCCAGCCGCTGGCCACTGCCGCCGGCAACGCGCTGGAGGTGATCGAGGTGATGGAGACCCTGACCGGCACCTCGGTCAACTCTGCTCTGTGGGACATCACCGCTGCCTTGGGCGGTGAGGCTCTGGCGCTTGGCGGCATTGCCGATGACGCCGCCGATGGGGCGCGGCGTATTGAACAGGCCCTGGAATCCGGGGCCGCCGCCGACTGGTTTGGGCGCATGATCGCAGCGCAAGGCGGGCCAGCCGATTTCGTAGACCGCTGGCCGGACCGGCTGCCCGCCGCCACCGTGATCCGCGAGGCGCCCAGTCTGGACGGCGGCTTTGTCTCGCGGATCGACGGTCAGATTCTCGGTTTGGCGGTGGTGCAGCTCGGCGGTGGACGGCAGCGTGAGGGAGAGCGGATCAACCTGTCGGTGGGCCTGTCCGACCTTGCCGGGATTGGTGAGGATATCGGCGCCGGCGATCCCCTGTGCATGGTCCACGCCGCGACCGAAGCACAGGCCGAGGCGGCGATCCGTGCCGTTCAAACCGCCTATGTGATGGCCGAAAACGAACCCGAAGAAGTTCCGCTTATCTTGAAAAGGATTGCCTGATGGCCCGCGCATTCCTTGTCGTGATGGATTCGGTCGGCTGCGGTGGGGGTCCCGATGCTGCCGAGTTCGGCGATGAGGGGGCCAATACCTTGGGCCATATCGCAAGTGAATGCGCCACCGGACGGGCGAATGTCGGGCGCAGTGGCCCGCTTGCCTTGCCACTGCTCGACAGTCTGGGTCTTGGCGCGGCGATCCGTCTGGCGTCAGGGTCTGAAACCCCCGGCCTTGCCGCCAGCCCCAACGGCCGCTGGGGGGCTGCGACCGAGGTGTCGCGGGGCAAGGATACCCCGTCAGGCCATTGGGAACTGGCGGGCGTGCCAGTGCCGTGGGAATGGACCTATTTCCCCGACACCGTGCCCGCCTTTCCGCCCGATCTGGTGGCCTTGGTCTGCAAGCTGGCCGGGACCGACGGCATCCTTGGCAACTGTCACGCCTCCGGTGTCCCGATCATCGCCGAACATTGCGAAGAACATCTGCGGACCGGCTGGCCGATCTGCTACACCTCTGCCGACTCGGTGTTCCAGATTGCCGCCCATGAAGAAGCCTTCGGGTTGGAGCGGTTGCTGAAACTCTGTCAGGATCTCGCCCCGCATCTGCATGCGATGAAGGTCGGACGGGTCATCGCCCGGCCCTTCACCGGAACGCCCGGCAATTTCAAACGCACCCCCAACCGCCACGATTATGCCATCGCCCCGCCCGCGCCGACCCTGCTGGACTGGGTGCATGACGCAGGCCGCGACACCCATGCAGTGGGCAAGATCGGCGACATCTTTTCGATGCGCGGCATCGGCGCGCTGCACAAAGGCAAATCCGATGCTGACCTTTTCGATCATCTGGACCGCCTTGGCCACGAAGCCGCCCCGGGTTCCTTGACCTTTGCCAACTTCGTCGAGTTCGACACCCTGTACGGCCACCCTCGCGATGTGTCGGGCTATGCCCGGGCGCTGGAATGGTTCGACGCCCGCGCCGGGGCGTTTCTGGCTGCACTGCAACCCGGTGACCTCGCGATCTTCACCGCCGATCATGGCAATGACCCGACCTGGCGCGGCACCGATCACACCCGCGAACGGGTGCCGGTTCTCTGTGCCGGGGTCGGGGCGGGTCAGATCGGCCTCTGCGCCTTTGTCGATGTCGGCGCCTCGGTTGCCGCCCATCTCGGCGTCCCCTCTCACGGCATCGGAAAGAGCTTTCTGTGACCCCGAAAGTCGAGCTTCACCTCCACCTCGAAGGCGCGGCCCCGCCGGCCTTCATTCGCGGCCTGGCCAAACAGAAGAACATGGATCTGGCCGGCCTGTTCACCGAAGACGGCTCCTACAAATTCACCGACTTCTGGCATTTTCTGCAGGTTTATGAGGCCGCCGTCACCACCTTGCAACGGCCGGAAGACTTCTACAACCTGACCCTCGCCGTCCTGGAGGAAAGCGCCAAGAGCGGCGTCATCTACACCGAAGCCTTCCTGTCACCGGATTTCTGCGGCAACCGCGATGTCGGCGCTTGGCGGGAATATCTGCACGCCATCGAAGAGGCCGCGGCCAAGGCCGAGGCGGATTTCGGCATCACGATGCGCGGCATCATCACCTGCATCCGCCATTTCGGCGCCGACAAGGCGCGCCAGACCGCCCGCTGCGCCGCTGAAACCGCTGGCCGCTTCATCACCGGCTTTGGGCTGGCTGGTGACGAAAAAATCGGCAAACCCAAGGACTTCCGTTACGCTTTTGACATGGCGCGCGAGGCGGGCCTGCGCCTGACCGCCCATGCCGGTGAATGGGGCGGGCCGGACTCGGTGCGTGACGCGATCAGCGATCTGGCGGTCGAGCGGATCGGCCATGGCGCGCGGGCGATCGAGGACATCGCGCTGGTCGAGGAAATCGCCGAACGCGGCATCGTTCTGGAACTCTGCCCCGGCTCCAATGTCGCCCTGTCGATCTTTCCGACCTTCCGCGATCACCCGATTGGCGAGATGCACCGCCGCGGCGTCAAGGTCACCATCTCCACCGACGACCCGCCGTTCTTTCACACCACGATGGCGCGGGAATACCAGATGCTGCATGAGGCGTTTGACTGGGACGAAGGGGTGTTTGCCCAGATCGCCCGCACCTCGATTGACGCGGCGTTCTGCGATGCCGATACCAAGGCCATGATCGTGAAGAAGCTGGAGGCTGCCAATGCTTGAAAACCTGACCGTCGTGACCCACCCGCTGGTGCAGCACAAGCTGACGCTGATGCGGGAAAAGGACACCTCTACCGCCTCGTTCCGCCAACTGTTGCGTGAGATCAGCCTGCTGCTGGCCTATGAGGTGACCCGCGAACTGCCGATGACCACCAAGCGCATCGAAACCCCGCTGGAGCCGATGGACGCCCCGATGATCGAGGGCCGCAAACTGGCACTGGTGTCGATCCTGCGGGCGGGCAATGGGCTGCTCGATGGCATTCTGGAACTGATCCCGGCGGCGCGGGTTGGTTTTGTCGGGTTGTACCGCGACCCCGAGACCCTGCAACCGGTGCAATACTACTGCAAACTGCCCGATCATATGGAGGACCGGGTCTGCATCGTGGTCGATCCGATGCTGGCGACCGGCAATTCCTCGGCGGCAGCGGTGACGCTTTTGAAACAATCCGGGGCGACGCAGATCCGCTTTTTGTGCCTGTTGGCCGCCCCGGAGGGCATCAAACACATGCAAGAGGTCCATCCGGACGTCCCGATTGTCACAGCGGCGGTAGACAGCCATCTAAATGACCATGGATATATTGTACCTGGGCTAGGGGATGCGGGCGATCGCATGTTCGGTACTAAATAGAGGTAATAGCCCTTTACTCGGAAACAATCCTGATACATGATTCGCCCCAACTACTGGGGAGTAGTCATGCTGTCAAAAATTCTGTCCATGGCCGCGTTGGCCACCATTCTGTCCACGACCGCAGGGACGGCGCAAAGTGTTGCACGGCTTGGCGGGCCGGCAAACCTGCCTCCGGCCAGCTTCAACGGTCAGCAATTCGTCGACAACCGGGGCTGTCTGTTCCTGCGGGCCGGGTTCGGGGCAACAATAAACTGGGTGCCACGGGTCGACCGCAGCCACCGGCCTCTTTGCGGCTATCCGCCATCGTTTGGCGCGGCGGTTGCGGCGGCCGTTGCCGCCGACATGGCCCCCGGACTGCAAGTCCAGGCCGTCGTCCCTGCCCCGGTCACGGCACCTGCCCCAGCTGCCCGTCCGCGCGTCGTCGTGCCGCAAATCGTCACCGCCCCCGCCGTCCAGGCGCCCGCAGTCCGGACACCCGCAGTCCAGGCACCCGCAGTCCAGGCACCCGCAGTCCAGGCACCCGGTGCGCCGCGTCAATCGCTGATGACCCTGCTGTTCGGCAGCGGCCCTGCGCCGTTGAACGCCACGCCGATCACCCGGGCCCCTGTCACCGTGGTCCCGGTGGTGATGCCGACGCCCGGCGCACCGATGGCGACAGCGCAACCCACCTATACCACCGCCGCCACCGGCGCTGGCGTGCAGATCCAGTGCTTCCGCCAAGCCCCGAAGCTTGAGCGGGTCTGGCTGCGCTCTGGCGGCACGGCACTGGTCTGCACGCGCGGCGATGGCACGTTGACAGGCTGGCTGCCGCCGCTCTTCCCGCAAGGCGCCGGGGTTGATGCTGGCTTGGACATCCGCCCGGTCACTCGGCCGATGATGGCGGGTGCCAGCCTGCAGCCGCCCGCGGTTCGCGCCGCCGCTGCCAATGCCATCCCGACGCCGCCAAAGGGCTACAAACTGGCGTGGAGTGATGACCGCCTGAACCCGCTGCGCGGCGTTGGCACAGCACAGGGCCAGGCCCAACAGGATCAGGTCTGGACGCGCAACGTTCCCGCCGTTCTGGTGGCCGTTCAGCCGCAAGCCCGCGTTACCGTCCGGGCCGTGACGACCGGCGTCTCGACCATGTCGGCGCCACAAGCTCCGCTTGCCACCGGCTCCGCCTATGTGCAGGTCGGCACCTTTGGTCAGCCGGTGAACGCTGACAGCGCCAAGGCAAGGCTGGCCGCACTTGGCCTGCCGGTGTCGACCAGCAAGATCATCCGCAAGGGCAAAGAATTGCAGATCGTCTTTGCCGGGCCCTTCGCATCCTCGGCACAGGCGCAGTCCGCCCTTGCTGCGGCCCGCAGCGCCGGGTTCGGCGATGCCATCCTGAGATAGACTTCCAATCCAGGTGTCGGGCCCGCTTGGGTACCGGCGTCGGGCAAGATCGAGCAGATCCAATAATAAAACTCGCCCTCTGGCCCCGGCCAGAGGGTGCTTTCTTTTGTCCCACCCACTTTTCGTCGGCCTATTCGGTGCAAATGCTTTGCAGGCTGATCCAGTCATTGTCGGCGAGGATCGGCGCGGGCGAGCGGCCCTTGAACGGATCGGCCTCGATCAGATTAAGCGTGGTCTCGCCACTTGGGTCAAGCGCGTCGGCATAGGCTGTGGACGACAGGTTGACCTGACGGAACCGCTCCAGCAGCCTCTCCTGATCGGGCACCGGCTTGCGCGATTTCAACAAGGATTCCGCATACAGGTTCGTCGCCTCCGGTGACAGCACGCCGGTGGTCAGCAAACGGAACGTGGCGATCAGACCGGCATGGTAGAGCAGAGGCACGCTTGGGTCATGGGTCTCGGCCCGGACGGCTTCGGCCAACACATAGCCCGCGACGATCTCGGGGTCCTGCGCCTCTTCCACAATCTTGCGACCCAACACCACGATGCCGCCCGGCAGGCTGACCGTGGTGTCGACGCCGTCGCGCACCACCAGAATCTCGGTCACGCCCGCACTCGACAGGCTCAACGCCAAAGCCGCAGCGGCGCGTTTGCCAAGCGGGGTGTTGCAGGGTGATCCGGTCACCCGCGCCAGATCCTGCAGCGCCATCTTGCCGATCTGCACCCGGGTAGAGGGCGGCAGGACCGACGCGGTGTGGCGGATCATCGCACCCGGCAGCCACAGCACCGCCAGACAGAACACCGCCGTCATCACCCCGACCACCGTTACCCCACGCAACCGGCCGGGATGCGGCTGACGGCGTTCCAGCGCGACATGGACGGTGTCCAGCGCCGAGATCATCTCAGGGTCGTCCAGTTCCAGCGTCTCGGCCGGTGACCCATCGTCGAGCCGGCCCGCCGTATACAGCGCCGGCATATCACCCGGATTGATCCGCTCGACTGCTGGCAGCGACCAATGCATCACCGCCATGCCGGTGCGGGTGTCTGACAACAGCAGCGTGGCGTCGCGCAGGCCGACCACCACCTCGCGCAATTGTGCGCCAGCCGTCGACCGCCACAGGCCGACGCATTCGAGCCGTTGGTATTTATCGACTGCGGTCATGCGGTTGCAGGTCTGCCCAGCTTTTTCATTGCCGAAAGGTTAGCGAAAGATCGGTTGCGCGACAATTGGCCTGAGGCAATAATCCGGTGCAGCAGCGGGGAAAGGTCGCGCCCATGTCGCTTTTCAACGCGCGGGCCACCGCAGACCGGGATTGAGTGGCCGACGAGAGGTGGCCCAGATGACTGACCGAACCCTGCATGCGGCGGGCCTGATCCTGGGCTATGCCACGATCATCAGCTTTACCGACAATTACGTCCGGGTCATCGCGGCTGACGCCGGTCTCTGGCAGTTTCATGCCGTCCGTTCCGTGATGGCCCTGACCATCCTCGCCATCGCCGCCCTGCCGCTGGCCTTGCGGCTGCGTCCGGTGAACCTGAGCGCGGTGGTCGCGCGCTCTGCCATTCACGGCCTGGCCATGGTGATCTATTTTGGCGCTTTGGCGTTTCTGCCGGTGGCTCTGGTCGCCGCGGGCCTGTTCACCTCGCCGATCTTCGTGCTGCTTATCTCGCGCTTTGCCTATGGCGAGGTGATCGGGCCGTTCCGGATCGGGGCCGTGATGGTGGGCTTTGCGGGGGTGGTACTGGTGCTCGGTCCCGAGGCGCTGCGCGGGGCGTCGCTGCCGGCCCTGTTGCCGGTGATTGCCGGGGCGATGTACGCCCTGGGCAATATCGCCACGCGGAAGTGGTGCGCACAGGAAAGCGCCGAAACGCTGGTGGCCGGGTTCTTCGTGGCGATTGGCCTCATCGGGGCCATCGGGATGCTGGTCTTAAGCCTGTGGCCGCTTGCGGTGGCCGACGGGGCGGCGGGCTTTCTGCAACGCGGGCCGGTCCTGCCCAATACGGCGTTCTGGATCTGGACCCTGGTTCAGGCCGCCGGGTCACTGCTGGCGATCGGGATGATGGTGCGGGCCTATCAGATTGCCGACGCGACGCGGGTATCGGTGTTCGAATACGCCATCCTGCCCGCCTCGGCACTATGGACCTGGGTGCTGTGGGGCGAAGGTTTGACCCCGCTCGCCGTGTTGGGCATGGGATTGATCGTCGTGGCGGGGCTGATGATCGCAGTCAGGGCACGGATGACGCTGGTCGCCGCCTAGTCCCTGGCCCCGTCGCTGGTCGCCTCACGCCAGTGGCGACGGCAAAGCGAAACATAGGTTTCATTGCCCCCGATCACCACCTGCTCCCCCTCTTTCAACGCCCGCCCGTCCGGGCCGCGCCGGATCACCATGGTCGCCTTCTTGCCGCAGTGGCAGATCGTGCGAACCTCGCGCATCTCATCCGCCCAGGCCAGCAGGGCGGCCGATCCTGGGAACAGGTCGCCCTTGAAATCGACCCGCAGGCCATAGCACATCACCGGCACGCCCAGATCGTCGACCGCGCGGGCCAGTTGCCAGACCTGCGCCTTGGTCAGGAACTGCGCCTCGTCGATGAACACGCAGGCAGTGGTTTCGGCTGCAAACCGCGCCGCCAGCTTGGCGAACATATCCTCGTCCGGCGCGAAAGTGTCGGCGGGTGCGCCGATGCCGATGCGGCTGGCAATCCGGGCCTGACCCGTCCGGTTGTCAAGCCGTGCCGTGATCAGATAGGTCGCCATCCCGCCCTCGCGGTAGTTGTGCGAGGCTTGCAAGAGCAGGGTCGATTTGCCCGCATTCATGGTGGAGAAGTTGAAATACAGCTTTGCCATGCCCGGGACTTAGCCAAGCATGGTCCGCCCTGCAACCCGGCCACGGCAGTTTTCCATCAGTTAGAGGGGCCCGCCTCGCAGTGTTTGCGAGACGATCGCGCGGCGGGCCCTAAAAAACCAACGATTCCGTCGGCGACTCGTCAAAGTCCCGCACGCGCGGGCCCGCTTTATGAATGACAAAGTCTTTCATCGGGCTTAATGGGAAAAAACGTCTAAAGTTCCCAAGAATTTCCCGCAAGGAATGGCATGTCACTGGAAACCTATCTGAAAAAGCACACAGAGGCCCTGGTCAAGGACGTTGGCGTGGAGGCGGCCTGCGCGCTGACGGGTCGGTCCAAGGCCACAATCGGGCGGTATTACTCCGATCAATCCGAGCATGATGACCGCTTCATGCCGATTGATGTGGTCGCGCAACTGGAGGCTTCGTCGAAATTTCCCCATGTCACCGCCGCCCTGGCCGACCTCAGGGGCATCACGATGTCCTATGATCGTACCAAGCGGACTTCGGAAACCTCGGGGATCAATCAGGATGTCGTGGCGTTGGCCCAGCGGTTTGCCCAGTTGATGTCGGAATACAATCGCGCCATCGCTGACGGCAAGATCACCTCGAATGAGGCGAAACGGTTGTTGCGCGAGACGCTGGCGATCCAGCAAGTTCTGCTGGACATGAAGCTGAACCTGGAAAGCGGCGTCGGCTGACCGCCGCCCGAACAAAGTGTCCGGCTGGGGCATGCCTGATTTTATATATCTATTTCAATTATTTGCGGGTCTTCTTCGAAAGCAGTGAAAGCACATTGTGCATGACTTGGAAAGGCAAAGGGTGCATGAGCTAACGCACCCTTCCCCGATATCGGAATTGGATTTGTCCTTCCGCACCCGCGCCCTTTGACCGGACCCAGGTGCGTCAGCGCGCCGGGCAGCGCCCCGTTGCCCCGCAAGCGACTGCCTGGGAAATCAAGGGGAAGCCGGGAATTGCCTTGGACAGCATCGATCGGCACCGTGACCGCCAAGGTTCATCCCGCACTTGACCCGTTCAGCTGGTCCAGCGTTGCGGGCCGCGCGACAGTTTGCCAGCACCCTCGGCCCGGCGCGGCGGATGGGCGCCACCCTCCGGACGTGCGGCTGCGGGTTTCGGCGCAGGCTTGGCAGCGCTGCGTGGCGCATGCTTGCCCTGCGGTTTGGCACCATTCGGTTTGCCCCCTTGCGGACGCGGGGCATGCGACGGGCGTTGCTGGCCACGGCCCGGCGGTTTGGGCGCAGCGGCTATCGCCGATGCCGACCACGGTGCCCCACCGATCACCGGGATCAGCTTTTTCAGCATCTTCTCAACAGCTTGCAGTTCGGCCATTTCGGCCGGCGCACAGAACGCAACCGCCGTGCCTTCGGCCCCGGCCCGCGCGGTGCGGCCAATGCGGTGGACATAGTTTTCCGGGACATTCGGCATGTCGTAATTGTAGACATGGCGCACGCCGGGAATGTCGATCCCGCGCGCGGCCACGTCAGTCGCCACCAACACCTGCATCGTGCCTTCGCGGAATTCGTTCAGGGTCTTGTCGCGCTGATTCTGGCTCTTGTTGCCGTGGATCGAGCCCGCCTTGAAGCCCCAGGACAACAAGAGCTTATAAAGCTTTTCCGAGCCATGCTTGGTGCGGCCAAAGACCAACGCCTGTTCGCCCGGATGCTTCAAAAGATAGCTCTCCAGCAGCTTGGCCTTGTCGCCGTTCGGGATGTAATGGACACCTTGAACGATCTTCTCGATCGGCTTGCCGGGCGGCGCGACCTGCACCTTGACCGGGTTGCGCAGATAGGTGGCGGCGAGGTCCTCGATATCCTTGGGCATGGTGGCCGAGAACAGCAGGGTCTGACGTTTCACCGGAATGTGCTTGGCGATACGGCGCAGCGAGTGGATGAACCCCATGTCGAGCATGTGGTCGGCCTCATCCAGCACCAGATAGCCGGTGTCTTCCAGCGAGACATCGCCGCGCTCGATCAGGTCGATCAGGCGGCCAGGGGTGGCGACGAGGACATCGGTGCCACGCGCCAGACGCTCGGCTTGACGGAACAGCGACGCGCCGCCGACCACCATGGTCACCTTGACCGAGGTGCCTTTGGTGAAGATCATGAAGTTTTCGGCGATCTGGTTCACCAGTTCGCGGGTCGGCGCGAGGATCAGCGCGCGAACCCGGCGCGGCGCCGGGGGATGGCCGATGTCAAGCAGGCGGTGCAACAGCGGCAGACCGAATGCAGCGGTCTTGCCGGTACCGGTTTGCGCCAGACCCATCAGGTCGGCACCGCGCATGATATGCGGTATCGCCTGCTCCTGAATTGGAGTTGGCGTCTGCATGGTGGTTTTTTCTAGAGCTTTCAGAAGCTTGGGCGACAGGCCCAGTTCAGCGAACGTGGTCATCAACAGTCCATTCGTCAGAGGCAATGGGCCCTCGCCGCCAGCGAATGCCAGCGGCCGTGCACACTGCGGTGCCCCTGCGTGATGGTGGGAACCTGTATCCGGGCCATACGGTGCTCACGCGGCACTGGCAGTCGGATAGCGGCCAAATGGGCCATTGCGGGCGAAATGTCAAGGGCAGGCTTGTCGCTCCCTTGCGGGCGATTTGCGCCAGCGATGCCGCCCGTCGGGGCAGAAGAGCGGCGGATCAGGCGAATTGTTCGACGATCAACCGTTCTTCCAGCCCATGGCCCGGGTCGAACAGGATGTGATGGGTGACGTTGGGCTCCGAGCGGATTTCGACGCTGAGGACCTGCGGAACGGCCCGGGTGTCGGCGTCCGCGCGGACCGGGCGTTTGTCGGGGTCAAGCACGTCAAAGCGGACCACGGCATGCTTGGGCAACAGCGCACCGCGCCAACGCCGCGGGCGGAAGGCGGCTACGGCGGTCAGCGCAAGAATATCGGCACCGATCGGCAGGATCGGGCCATGGGCGGAATAGTTGTAGGCGGTGGATCCGGCAGGCGTCGACAGCAGCACGCCGTCACAGACCAGTTCGCCAAGGCGTTCCTTGCCATCGACCGAGATCCGCAGTTTGGCAGCCTGAGGCCCGGCGCGCAGCAGCGAAACTTCATTGATCGCCAAGGCGTTGGTGATGGTGCCATCAGGCGCCTCGGCCCGCATCGACAATGGGTTGATCGCGGCGGCTTCGGCCGCAAGCAGACGCTGTGGCAGGTCCGTCAGGGTGAAAGCGTTCATCAGAAAGCCGACTGTCCCGCAATTCATGCCATAGACCGGCAGACCGGTGCCTTGCGTGTCGTGCAAGGTTTGCAGCATATAGCCGTCACCGCCAAGGCAGACGATAACGCCGGCTTGATCCAGCGGGGTCTGACCGTACCGCTCGGTCAGGCGCTGCAATGCGTCCTGGGCCGCGGGGGCGGAACTGGCCCGAAAGGTTATTCTGCCATTTGCCACGGCGACCTCCTGATCGGCGTCACTGTGGTCAGGCTTGGCGGCAAACTCAACCCGCAATCTCTGCGGGGTGTTTTCCGCGCGATTGGATCGGCCCCTCATGTTTCCGATCGGAAACTTTTTTCGTACCGGGCAGGAAAGGCGTCGTTTTCCACCCTTCAAAGCAAGCAGACTCTGGTCTAGATAGCCGCAACCCGTCCAAAGGAGTGCATGATGTCCGCAACCGCTGGTTTCTTTACCGAAAGCCTTGCCACCCGTGACCCGGAGGTCTCGGCCTCTATCATCGCCGAACTGGGCCGGCAGCGCGAAGAGATCGAGCTGATCGCGTCGGAAAACATCGTCAGCCGCGCCGTGATGGAAGCGCAGGGTTCGGTGATGACCAACAAATACGCCGAAGGCTATCCGGGCAAGCGCTACTACGGCGGCTGTCAGTTTGTCGATGTGGCCGAGACATTGGCGATCGAGCGGGCGAAAAAGCTGTTCGGTGCGGCCTATGCCAATGTGCAGCCGAATTCCGGCAGCCAGATGAACCAGGCGGTGTTTCTGGCGCTGCTTCAGCCGGGCGATACCTTCATGGGGCTCGATCTGAACTCTGGCGGGCATCTGACACACGGCTCGCCGGTCAACATGTCGGGCAAGTGGTTCAATGTGGTGTCCTATGGCGTGCGCCAGCAGGATGAGCTTCTGGACATGGCGACGATCCGCGAGACGGCGATTGCCGCCAAGCCAAAGCTGATCATCGCGGGCGGCACCGCCTATAGTCGGATCTGGGACTGGCAGGCGTTCCGGGCGATTGCCGACGAGGTCGGGGCCTATCTGATGGTCGACATGGCCCATATCGCCGGGCTGGTCGCGGGCGGCATGCATCCCTCGCCCTTGCCCTGGGCCGATGTGGTGACCACGACAACCCATAAATCGCTGCGCGGACCGCGCGGCGGCATGATCCTGACCAACCACGAAGACATCGCCAAGAAGGTGAATTCGGCCGTGTTTCCGGGGCTGCAGGGCGGGCCGCTGATGCATGTGATCGCGGCCAAGGCTGTGGCGTTTGGCGAGGCGCTGCGGCCCGAATTCAAGGACTATGCGGCGGCGGTGGTCGCCAATGCGCGGGCGATGGCGGATCAGTTGATGAAGGGCGGGGTCAACATCGTATCGGGCGGCACCGACAACCATCTGATGCTGGCAGATTTGCGGCCCAAGGGCGTAACCGGCAAGGCGACCGAGCAGGCGTTGGGCCGGGCGCATATCACCTGCAACAAGAATGGCGTGCCGTTTGACCCCGAAAAGCCGTTCGTGACCTCGGGTATCCGGCTGGGCACCCCGGCGGGAACCACTCGCGGCTTTGGTGAGGCAGAGTTCCGGGCGATTGCCGACTGGATTGTCGAGGTGGTTGACGGGCTGGCAGCCAATGGCGAGGCGGGCAACGAAGCGGTTGAGGCGGCGGTGCGCGGCAAGGTTGCCGCCTTGTGCAAACGGTTCCCGCTTTATCCCGGGCTTTGACCAGGCGTTCATCAAGCCTGACGGCTTTCTTCACTTTGGTCAGCGCGCTTGCAACGAAGAAAGCTGGCAAGCTTGATGAGTGGTGGTTTGAAGACGACAAAAGGCCCGCAACGCGCGGGACTTTTGGTTTGGGGTGCGGTCACGCTTTCTCGTCTGTCACGAACTCGGCCAGCAGGCATTCGTTATGGGCGTCTTCCAACTGCCAGATGCGGTCGAGACTGGCCTGCGAGGCCTCGGCCCTCGGGTTGGTGCCGGAGAGCGCGCTGTTCAGCCGGGTCTGCAGGCGCATCAGCTTTGCTTCCAGCTGTGCCAAAGATTCGCGGCGCTGGGTCAGTTCGTTTTCCATCACGGCGATCGCCTCGGTCGCCAGATCATCGCGCGCAGGGCACGGCCAAAAGCTAGATCATGTGACGCCAGTACAGGAACCCGACCAGCAGAACCGCTACCGTCAGCAGGGCAAAGGCGATGCGGGCGGCCATGTCCAGCACCGCTCCGCGGCGGCCCGCACCGGGATTGACCGTGGTCAGATGGCGCACGCAGATGTCATAGGCTACGGCCACCGTCTCATCATCGACCTGCGCCATCAGTTTGGGATTGCGGATCATCAGGACGGCGGTGGCGAGTGCCTCGGCCGCCTCTCGCACCCGTCGTGGCAGACGGCGCCCGGCACGGTGGATCTTTTCGTCCAGCGTCTCGCCCTTGACCCGCAGACGTTCCTCCAGCAACTGGGCCACCCGGTCGGCCATTTGCTGTACGGTCACCACACTCATTGACGTCTCCTGCACCGGCTTGGGGTTTTCAGCCCTTGTAAGCGCGGCGCAGCGGCGGTTCAACTGGGTCGCAGCCATTCGCGGAGCGTTACCATGCTGGCCTACACATTGCACAAATCTGACGGTCCGGTAAGCCTTCCGACCCTTATGATCGTCCATGGCCTTTTCGGCTCGGGGCGAAACTGGGGTGTGATCGCGCGTCGGCTTGCAGTGGGACGCGACGTGGCGGCAGTGGACATGCGCAATCATGGCTTCAGTCCCCGGGCCGCAACGCAAAGCTATCCGGATATGGCAGCCGATCTGGCCGAGGTGATCCATGCGCTGGGTGGGCCGGTCGACATGGTTGGCCATTCGATGGGTGGCAAGGCGGCGATGCAATTGGCACTGACCGAGGGCACCCTGCTGCGGCGACTGGTGGTGGCGGATATTGCACCGGTGGCTTACAGCCACGACCAGAGCGGCCATATCCACGCCATGCGCGGGCTGGACCTGACCGGGTTGACCCAGCGGTCCGAGGCTGACCGGCGGCTGGCCGCAGTCCTCCCGGATCCGGGCCTCAGGGCGTTCTTCCTGCAATCGCTGGACCTCAAGGCGCAGCCGCCGGAATGGCGGCTGAACCTCGACGTGCTGGAGGCCGAGATGCCGAAGATTGTCGGCTGGCCCGGCTCTCAAGGGCGCTTTGATGGGCCGGTGCTGTTCTTGTCGGGCGCCGATAGCCTCTATGTGATGCCCGAATACCGCCAGACCATCCGCGCCCTTTTCCCCGCGGCACGGTTTGCCAAACTGATCGGCGCCGGCCACTGGCTGCACGCCGACAAACCGCGTGAGTTTGAAGAGACGGTCCGGGCGTTTTTGGCCGCTTAGTCCTGCGGCTTGCGCATCCGGTTCAACAGCCCGTCCTTCAGGACGAAATGATGGTAGAACGCTGCCAGCACATGTCCGGCGATGACCAGCCACAGCAGTACCTTCAATAACCCGCCATGGATGTCGCCCAGCGAGGTGACACCGCCATACCATGCCAGCAGGCCCGTGACCGGCAGCGCGATCATCAGGACATAAAGTGCGATATGGCCGGCATCGCCCGCCAGTTTCATCATGTCACTTTCACCCTCGGGTGCGGCGGGCACGCCCCGGGTGAAGCGTAGGATCAAGCGCCACAGCACCAGGATCAGCACCAGCGAACCGACGATGATGTGGATCCAGGCCCCGGTGGTGGTCGGCAACGTCAAACCGCCCTGCGTGATCCGGCGCCACAGATGGCTCATGTCATCGCCCAGCAGCAGGTTGTACAGGATCAGCAGGGCCACCGCCCAATGCAATGCGATTTGGGTGCGTGAGAAGCCTTTGACCATGTCTGTTTCCTGAAAGACGAATGTTGCTGGACATGCTACGCCATGGCGGGCGGTTTCCGTCGGGTAAAACTGTTGCATTCTAAAGATTTGGGCCGGAGGTGTTGCCCCCGGCCCCCTAGTTTCTTCGCAAAGCAGTCGGCTCAGACCTTCAGGCTCAGCCCGTGTTGTGCTGCCGACTGTTCAGCGCGGTCCAGCATCCGCTGCAACGCGGCCCCGCGTGCAAAGTCTGGATCAGCCTCGCCTTCGCCGCGAATCGCCGCGATGAATCGTTCATATATCGTGGCCAGTACCGGGGCCTCGACATCATGCCATTCAGCGGTTTGCAGATCGGGCTCCAGACAGGCGCGCAGGCGCGAGATGTTCTTTTCCCACGACACCTCAAGACCACCCTTGTCGCCATAAAGCCGCAGCCGCAGGTCGTTCAGATGCCCCGTGGCAAAGCGGGTTGCAGCGACAGTACCCAGCGCGCCATTGCCCATAACCACCTGCATCGTGGCACTGTCATTGGCATCCAGCACATAGTCGCCGATCTTGTCACCCGGCGCCTTGTGGAAGGTCGCCAGCCGGCAAGAGATTTCCTCGACCGATTGCCCGGCGACAAAGGTCGCAAAGTCCAGAATATGGATGCCGACATCGCCCAGCACACCTTTGGAGCCGTGCTTGCTCGACAGCCGCCACAGCCATTGGCTTTCCTTGTCCCAATGTCCCCATGCCGGCTGGGTCAGCCAGCTTTGCAGATACGAGGCTTCGAAATGCCTCACCGTGCCAATCGCCCCATCCCGCACCATCTGCGCGCCCTTTTGCAAGGCGGCGACGTTGCGGTAGCTGAGGTTCACCATGTTGACCACGCCTGCTTTTGCCGCCGCAGCGGCCATGGCGTCAGCGTCGGCCTCATTGGTGGCCAGCGGCTTTTCGCACAGGATATGCTTGCCCGCCGCCAGCACCGGCATCGTGGTGGCAAAATGCGCGGCGTCGGGCGTCACATTGGTCACGGCATCGAACTGGCCCCAGGCAATCGCCTCGCCGATCGAGGCGAAGCCATTGGCGATGTGGTGCTTGTCGCAGAACGCCTTCAGCTGTTCGGGGCGGGTGTCGATCCCCGCCACCAACTGGACACCTTCGATCCTGGCGAAATGGTCGGCATGGTTGTTCGCCATGCCGCCGGTACCAAGGATCAAGATCCGTACAGGCTGTTTCGCCATCACCGATACCCCGCCTCGCCGTCATGATGCAGCCGGGGGCCGCGTTCCTCGATCGGCTCCAGCACCGCCGTAATCGGCCGGTTCGGCGCGTCGCCGGGGTTGGCGAGGCGCGGCGCCGGGTTGTAGGCCCATTTCACTCCGTTCAGGATGACGCGCTGCACATTGGCGTCGTGATAGGTCGGATAGGTTTCATGGCCGGGGCGGAAGTAGAACACATTACCCGCGCCGCGCTTGTAGGTGACACCCGAGCGGAAGACTTCGCCACCCTGGAACCACGAAATGAACACGGTCTCCATCGGCTCCGGAATGCCGAAAGGTTCGCCATACATTTCCTCATATTCAAGCTCGAAATGATCCGGCAGCCCGGCAGCGATCGGGTGATTGCGCGAGGTGACCCAAAGCCGCTCCCGCTCCCCCGCTTCGCGCCACGACAGGTTGCACGGCGTGCCCATCAGACGTTTGAACGGCTTGGAGAAATGGGCGGAGTGCAGAAAGATGATCCCCATCCCGCCATGCACCGCCTCGGCGACCCGGTCGACGATCTTGTCGTCAACTTCGCCGTGGACCTTGTGGCCCCACCAGATCAGCACATCGGTGTCGGCCAGCTTCTCGGCCGTCATGCCATGCTCGGGGTCTTGCAGCGTGACCGAGGAGGCCTTGACCCCCGGATCGCGGTTCAACGCGTCGGCGATGCAGACATGCATGGTCTTGGGATAGACTTGGGCTACGACCTTGTTGATCTGTTCATGGACGTTTTCGCCCCAGACAGTGACACGAATAACCATGATGGTTCCTTTCCAGCAGGGACCGCCCTGCCCTTACATATTGGCAAAAATATCCCGGGGG
>JBDTQR010000029.1:0-27676 GCA_039932095.1 bacterium
TCCAGCACCAGAATCGGCGCGTCTTTCAGGAAGGCGCGGGCCAAGGCGATGCGCTGCCGCTGGCCGCCCGACAGTTTCACGCCACGCTCGCCCAGAAAAGCATTGTAGCCGACATTGCCTTGATGGTCGCGCATGGCAAGGATGAACTCATGCGCCTCGGCCGCCTTGGCTGCCGCGATCATCTGCGCCTCGGTCGCATCCGGGTTGCCGTACAGGATGTTGTCGCGCGCCGTCCGGTTGAACATCGCGGTTTCCTGGGTGACCATGCCGATCTGGCGCCGCAAGCTTTCCTGCGTCACGGTCCTCACATCAATCCCATCGATCAGGACCCGGCCCTTTTCGGTGTCATAGAGCCGCATCAGCAATGAAACCAGCGTCGATTTCCCCGCCCCAGACGCGCCCACCACGCCAATCTTTTCGCCGGGCCGGATCGTGAGGTTCAACCCGTCCACCCCGCCCCGGCCATCCTCGGTCCTGCGACCGTAGGCGAAAGACACATCCTCCATCCGCACCGCGCCTTTGGACGGCGGCATTTCGCCAGCATCCGGCGCATCCACCAAGGTGTACGGCGGCGTCAGAGTGCGGACACCATCCTCAACCTCCCCCAGATTGCCGAAGATCGACATCAGCGAAAACGAAACCCAACCGGTCATCTGCGACAGCCTGAACGAGATTGTCCCCGCCGCCGCGATCTCACCCGCCGTGGCCAGCCCCGCGCTCCACAGCCACAACGTGCCGCCGACCAGCAGTACCGGCAGCACCCCGGCGATTGCCGACAGCATGAAACGGAACCACGAAGATATGATGCCATAGGCAATCGCCTTCTCGCGGTAGCCTGCCATCGCCTCCAGCGCCACACGATCTTCATAGGTCGAATGGGCGAACAGTTTCACAGTCTTCATGTTCGACACGGTGTCGACGATCTGCCCGGTCACCATTGCCCGCGCCCCGGCCCGCGCCGCCGAGGCCCCGCGTATCCGCTTCAGGGACCGGCGGATGAACACATAATAGGTCAGAATCCACAGCATCAGGACCAGGGCGATCCGGTAGTCGATGGTCAGCAGCAGAAGCACCGACCCGGTGACCGACGACAAGGCAAACGCCGCCGTTTCAACCAGCCCCGACACCACATCCGTCGCCGCCCGCGCCGTCTGCATCTGCTTTTGGGCAATTCGTCCCGCGAAATCATTGTCAAAGAACGTCACGGCCTGACCAATGGTCCAGCGGTGCAACCGCGACAGGATCAGCGGGAACAGGTTCGGCTCCACCCTTATCGCAGCAGCCGCGGTGTTCATGCCAAAGATGATTGGCCGGACAATCAGGTAATACGCGGCAAATACTCCGAACAACGCCCCCATGTCCCGGACGATTTTCGCCGGGTCCGCCGACCCCACTCCGTCAATAATCTTGCCGAGCAGCGTCGCCGAAATCGCCTCCAGCGAGCCCGTCAGCACCGACCAGAATGCGGCCCAGCCAATGCCGCGCCATGCGCCGCGAAGTGCCCAACGAAAAAACGGCCATGTCCGGCGCGGTGGGTCGGACATGGCGGGGGCGAAGGGCGCGATATCCGGGCCCAGGATCGGCGAAAACCTCATTCGGCAGCCTCTTCCAACCCGATGAAACCACCAGATTGGCGCGACCAGAACCGGGCGTAAAGCCCGCCAAGCTTCAACAATTCGGCATGGGAGCCTTCTTCGGCAATCCTGCCGGCCTCCAGCACCACGATTCGGTCCATCGCAGCGATGGTCGACAGTCGGTGGGCTATCGCGATCACGGTCTTGCCCTCCATCACGTTGAACAACGCTTCCTGAATAAGCGCCTCTGCCTCACTGTCCAGCGCCGATGTCGCCTCGTCCAGGATCAGGATCGGCGCGTCTTTCAGGATTACCCGTGCCAAAGCCACCCGCTGGCGCTGCCCGCCCGACAGCTTCACTCCGCGTTCGCCGACATGGGCGTCATAACCGGTACGGCCCTGCGGATCCTCCAGCGTCAGGATGAAGTCATGCGCCTCGGCCCGCCGCGCCGCCTCGATCATCATAGCATCGGTCGCCTCGGGGCGGGCGTATTTGATGTTGTCGCGGACCGAGCGGTGCAGCAGGCTGCTGTCCTGCGCCACCATGCCAATTTGCCGGCGCAAACTTTCCTGCGTCACTGAGGCAATGTCTTGCCCGTCAATCCGGATCTGCCCTCCTTCGACATCGTAAAACCGCAACATCAGCTTGACGAGAGTTGACTTCCCGGCACCAGAGCGACCGACCAGACCAATCTTTTCCCCCGGCCGAACCGTCATCGCCACCCGGTCCAACCCACCCGACTCCCGGCCATAGTGATGCGAGACATGGTCGATCTCGATCAACCCATCGCGGAAATCCAGACCACCGGCAGCCGGTTGGTCGACCAGCCCGATCGGATAGGTGATCGTCTCCATCCCCTCCTGCACGATGCCAAGGTTCTGTACCAGATTGGAAATCGCCCACATGATCCAATAGGTCATGCCGTTCAGCCGCAGGACCAGGGCGGCAGCAGCTGCCACTGTCCCAGTCGTCACCGTGCCGTTGTACCACAGCATCAGCGCCCAGCCGATCACCGACACCACCAGAAAGCCGTTCAGCACGGTCAGGGTCAGATCCATCTTGGTGATGATCCGCATTTCCCGCGCAATGGCCTGCCGCATGCCCTCGATCGATTCCTTGGCATAGGACAGTTCGCGGTCATGATAGGCCGACAGCTTGACCGAATGGATGTTGGTATAGGCGTCCACCACTCGCCCGGTCACAGCCGACCGCGCATCGGAAGCGGCCTTGGAGGCAGGTCCGGCCTGCCGCAAGGTCCACCGCATCAGCAACAGATAGCAGACAAACCAGACCAGCAGCGGCAACAACAGCAGCGCGTCGGCATTCGCCAGCATCACTCCGGACCCGACCAGCATCACGACGGCAAAGGCCACCGCATCGAACACCTGAAACACCGCATCACCCGACGCATTCGGCGCCTGCATGATGCGGTTGGCAATCCGGCCGGCAAAGTCGCTTTCAAACCAGCCAACCGGCTGGCGCAGCACATGGGCATGGGCCCGCCACCGCATCATCGTGGCAAAGTTCACCAGAATCGTGTTGTGCAGCAGCGCCACATGAATACCCGCCACCGAGGGCCGGATGATCAGGATGAACAGCGCGACCAGCAGAATCTCGGTGCCGTGGGTTGCCCAAACCAGTGACGGCGCCCCACCGCCGAGATAATCGACCACACGGCCGACATACCAGATCAGCGCGACGTCAAAGACGGCGTTGCCCAACGAAAAGAAACTGGTCGCCCAGAACACCTTGGAAAACGGCCGCAGATATTCCAACAGGAACGGCCACAGCTTGCGCGGCGGCGTGTCGGACTGGACATAGGTCGAATAGGGATCAACGAGATTTTCGAAGAAGCGAAGCATGGGAAAGCCTGTGAATTGGCATTGCGGCGAAGGGTGAAGCGGTTCCTTGAACGGACCGCCCTAACGGGATCGGTCGGCTCAGGCCCGACTGAAGGTAATCCCGTTTTCCATTCCGCACTCCTCACATGACGCTCGCCGTCCTTAGCCGAAGCCGGACGATTTGTCACCCCTCAATCGTCGCCGCCTTGCAGCAATGCACTCTTGTCCAGCGTCAGCCCGCTCGCCAGCCAGCGGTCCTGCAGTTGCTGCAGTCGCGCGCCAAGCGCCGGCCCGGTCAGGCCGGGCATCAGATCGGCGGCGGCAACCGGGAACCGGCACTGTGCGCCGCGCTGGATTTCGGCATGCCAATCGCGCGGCATTGGTGTTTCCAACATTGCGGCGCGGCACAAGATGACATCCTGCGCCGGGATCGCCCCCAACTTCCAGCCAAGGGCTGCGGGGCCACGGGTTGAACCGATTTCGTCTCTGATCTTGCGCAATTCGACGTCTTCCTGCCGTGACAATCGCAGGTTTTCACCCTCACCGCCCAAGACGGACAATCGCCTTTGCCAGCGTGGCGGCATGCCGCCTTCCAGATGGATCAGCGGCGCCAGCCCCCTCGGATCTGCGCCCGGCAACAAATGGCCCAGCACCCCCGATTGTGCCATGCAGGCGACCGACGGTGCGGGATCTTCCGCCGCCAGCAGCTTTCGCATCTCCGCACCGATCCGCTCACGCGACAACCCGTCAATCCCATCCGCCAGCTCGGCGCAGGCGGCAAGTCCTTGGGCGTCGATCCCGGCATTCTGATCGCCGTAGACCGCGTGAAACCGAAAGAACCGCAGGATTCGCAGATAGTCTTCGCTGATCCTCTGCCGGGCGTCACCAACGAACCGGATCCGACGGGCGCGCAGATCATCGATGCCACCCAACGGGTCAATCACCTCTCCCGACGGCAGGGCATAGAGGGCATTCATCGTGAAATCCCGCCGCGCGGCATCCTCGGCAATGTCGCTGGAATAGGCGACAACGGCCCGTCGGCCATCGGTTTCAACATCGCGGCGAAAGGTGGTGACTTCGTGATGCACCCCTGCCGCAATGACCGTGACCGTGCCATGGTCAATCCCGGTCGGGATCACCTTGAATCCGGCTGCTTCGGCAATCTCGGTAACTATTTCCGGTCGCGCGTCCGTCGCAATGTCGATGTCCGTCACCGGCGCACCCAGCAAGGCGTTGCGCACGCAACCCCCGACAAACAGCGCCCGATAGCCCGACAGGCCAAGCACGGTACACAGCGCCTGTGTCCCCTGACCGGTGACCCAGGCATCGTGCAAAATCACTGTGCCACCCGGTCGGCCAGGCCGTGCAGGATTCGCGCCGTGGCCCCCCAGATGTAATACGGCCCCCATGGCACCGTATAATAGCGCCGCATCTGGCCGCGCCAGTGCCGGGCCTGAATGCTGTAGTGTTCGGGGTTCAGCAGGTGCGACAGCGGGGTCGAAAAGATCTCCTCCACCTCCTCCGGATCTGCCCGCGGCACAAAATCGCCGCTGATATGGGCAAGGACTGGCGTCACGGTAAAGCCGGTCACAGTCTCATGATCCGCCAACCGTCCGAGAATGGTCACGGCACCGGGCGCAAGGCCGATCTCTTCTTGCGCCTCGCGCAACGCCGCAGCTTCGGGTCCGCTATCGCCAGCTTCCTGCTTGCCGCCGGGAAAGGCGATCTGCCCCGGATGATGTTTCAGATGCGAGGCCCGTTTGGTCAGCACCACCTGCACTGCACCGCCCTGGTCCCACAGCGCCACCAACACGGCCGCCGGGCGCAACTTCAGCCCGGCCAGCGGCGCAACCGAAGGGTTAAGGTCAAAGTCTGACGACGCCCGTGTCGGACGCGCCAGTGCGTCGGTCAGACGGTCGACCTCAATCTTCATCCCGACTACTCTTGGCCTCAAATCCCAGTGTCATCGGGTCAAACTCGTAATGCGCGCCGCAGAATTGGCAATCGGCGGTGACGTGACCGTCGTCATTGGTCATCGTCCTGATGTCCTTTTGCGAATAGATCGACATCGTGCTGCGCACTTTTTCCGCCGAACAGGAACAGCCGAACCGGACCGGAGTCGCCTCAAACACCCGTGGCTGTTCTTCGTGGAACAAGCGCACTAGCAGGTCGGTCGGCGACAGCGTCGGCCCGATCAACTCGATATCCTCAACTGTATCGAGCAGCGCATTGGCCCGCGTCCAGTTTTCCGCTTCATCGCCAGCCAGGATGTCGACATGGCTGAGCAGGCCGCCCTCACCGCTGCCGCCCTCGGCCGCAACTCCACCACCCACCTTGGGCATATGCTGCAGCATGACACCCCCAGCACGCCACCGCGCCGGCTCACCTGGCAACTGGCTCTTGCCAAAGGTCACGGCAAAGCGCGTCGGCAGCTGCTCGGATTGCGCGAAATACGTCTCTGCACAGTCGGAAAGTGATGTTCCGGCGATCGGCGTAAAGCCCTGATACGGCACCATATCGGTGCCCTGATCCAGCATGACGGCGAAGTATCCTTCACCAATCTGGCTGAATGGCGCCGCGTCCGGGTCAAGCCGGTCCTTGTCAAAACTGGCATAGGCGCGAATCCGGCCGGGCTGACCGTCCTCGGTCGGGCCATAGTAATCGGTCGCGATGATCCGCGCCGCGCCCTTGCCGCGAATTTGCAGCGACAGTTTCCAGCGCAGCTTGACCGTCTGCCCGATCAGCGCCGTCAGCAGCGCGGCCTCGGCCACCAGCGCCTCGATCTGCGGCGGGTAATTATGCTGCCGCAACACCTCTCCCAACACGCCATCAAGCCGCGCGATGCGACCCCGGATGTCGGAAAGGTCAAGCTGAAAGGGCAGGACGGTGTCGTCCCAGGTGATTTGCGTACCGGTCGTCATGGGGTTTCCTAAGGCTGCCGTTCTTGGCATACCGCGCCTATATAGGCAGGGCAACCGGGCGACCAAGGGGCAAAAATGATCAGGCGCTACGGCGAACCCGTCAAACCGGGGCAAAAATACCGCAGGCGCGCCGGGGTTTACGGTGTTCTGCTGGACGGCGAAGCAGTGCTGTTGACCCATCAGGCCGCCCCGGTGCCCGAGTTTCAACTGCCCGGCGGCGGCATTGACCCGGGCGAAAACCCCATCGCCGCCCTGCACCGTGAGGTCTATGAGGAAACCGGCTGGCACATCGGCCCGGTTCGCCATGTCGGAACCTACCGCCGATTCACCTATATGCCGGAATACGACAAATGGGCCGAAAAGCTGTGCACGATTTTCATCGCCCGCCCGACCCTGCGGATGGGCCCACCGACCGAGGCGGGTCACACCGCAATCTGGGCCCCGGTTGCGGCCGCGCTGCAGCTGGTCACCAATGAAGGCGACCTTGCCATGTTGATCCGCGCCTTGGGTCAGGCCGGACCGAGGTAGTCGAACATCAGGCCCGAAACATCGTCTGGAAAGTCATCGCTGCCGGCGTAGGCCGCCAGATCCCACATCAGCGCCTCCAGCAAATTGGCGCTGGGCAAGTTGATCGAACGTCGGACAAAATCGGTCAGCCCCGCGCTTCCCAACTCGACGCCCGCCGGGTCCGGACATTCGGTGATGCCGTCCGACGCCAGAAACAACCGGTCCCCAGGCTGCAGCGTGGTCGACACTGGCTCATAGGTCGCGCCGGGAATCAGGCCGATCGGCAAACCGCCATCGCCAAGCTGCTCGATCTCGCCGCCCTGACGGATCACCATCGGATGCGGATGGCCGGCCTGTACCAACTGCACCCACCCGGTCACCAGATCGACCTCGGCATAGGCCATCGTGAAATACTGCTCGACCTGCACATCCTCGATCATCATGCGGTTCAACCGAAACGCCACCTGTTCCGGCGGAAAGGCATCCCGCGCTCCTTCTGTGTTCAGCCTGAGCGCGATGTTCTGATCTGGCGAGCCGCTGGACAACAGCCCGGCCAACCGCGCCGTCATCATGGCCGACGCCACGCCGTGGCCCGACACATCGACCGAAAACAGCGCGATCCGCCGGTCATCGATGATGAACGATCCGACCAGATCGCCGCCGACATGACCTGACGCCTGCATCATCAGCGCCGCTTGCCCCAGCCCGAAGTCAAGAAACCGGTCGCGGATCAGCGACTGTTGCAGCTTCTTTGCCTCGATCAGATCGCGGTCCAGCGAATCATACAGTTTCTGCAACTGATCCAGTGTGCTGCCGACCAACCGGTTCTTTTCGACCAATTCCTGCTGCATCCCAACGATCCGCTCTCCGGCCCTGAGCCGCGCCCGCAGTTCGTCGGAATTCACCGGCTTGGCCAAGAAGTCATCAGCGCCGTTTTCCAGCCCATTGGCGATTTCCGCCTTCTCCGACTTGGAAGTCAGCAGGATGAAATAGCCGTAGCCCTCACGCGGTAAGGTGCGGAACGCCTGACACAGCTCCAGCCCGGTCATGCCAGGCATCATCCAGTCCGACAACACGATGTCGAACGTCTCGGCCTGGCACATCGCCAACGCCGCCTCACCACTGTCGGCTTCGGAAATCTGATAACCCCAACGCGCCAGTTGCACCGCCAATATCCGCCGTTGCGCCCGGCTGTCATCCACGATCAACACCCGCATCCCCATCGCCGCAATCGGCACAGGATGTTCAACGTGTTGGATCATGGTTAGCGTCACCGAATGCCCCTCGCTTGCTACGCCGACATTTGGTCAGCGACCGATTAACGCTGCGTGAAGCCTGCAACTTCCAATTCCCGGCTTTTGAACAATTACCTTTTGTTAATGCGGTGGGTTCAGGCTGTAGCTCTGGGTCTAGTGGAGGCCGCCGGGGGGCGGGATTTGGCATGATAGATTGGGAACGGGTCAGGGAATTGCGCGCTGAGATCGGCGCGGATGATTTCACCGAAGTCGCCGAAATGTTTCTGGAAGAGGCGGATGAAGCCATCGCCCGTCTGGGGCCCGGCCTGTCTGCCAAGGCGACGGAGGACAACTTGCATTACCTGAAAGGGGCTGCGTTGAATCTGGGCTTCCGCACGCTGGCCTCCTTGTGTCAGGACGGCGAACGCCGCGCCGCGTCCGGTGACGCCAGTGTCGATCTGGCGGCTGTCCGTGCTACGTATCAAACCTCCAGAACTGCCTTTGATACCGGTCTGGCCAAGGCCTTCGCGGCCTGAACCGCAATCCTTGGCGGGACCGATCCGCGCCGCTCGCTTGCCCTTGCGCCATTTTCCCGATAATCGCGCAACAACCGCATGAGGGAGCCGTCCATGTCCGCCAAGCCCGCCCCGAAGAAAGTTGTCCTGGCCTATTCCGGGGGTCTCGATACCTCGATCATCCTGAAGTGGCTGCAAACCGAATATGGTTGCGAGGTGATCACTTTCACCGCTGATCTGGGCCAGGGCGAAGAACTGGAACCGGCGCGCAAGAAGGCGCTGCTGATGGGCATCAAGCCCGAGAATATCCACATCGTCGACGTCCGCGAAGAGTTTGTCCGCGATTTCGTCTTCCCGATGTTCCGCGCCAATGCGCTGTACGAGGGCCTCTATCTGCTCGGCACCTCAATCGCCCGCCCGCTGATTTCGCAGCACCTTGTCCGCATCGCCCATGAAACCGGTGCCGATGCCGTGGCGCATGGCGCGACTGGCAAAGGCAATGACCAGGTGCGCTTTGAACTGTCGGCCGCCGCCCTTGACCCCGCCATCCGCGTCATTGCGCCGTGGCGGCTGTGGGACCTGACCAGCCGCACCAGACTGCTGGAATTCGCTGAGGCAAACCAGATCCCAATTGCCAAGGACAAGCGCGGCGAGGCGCCGTTCTCGGTCGACGCCAACCTGCTGCACACCTCGTCCGAAGGCAAAGTGTTGGAAAACCCGGCCGAAGAGGCGCCGGAGTTTGTCTATCAGCGCGTCACCCCGGTCGAACAAGCTCCCGATAGCCCCGAGATGGTCGAAATCACCTTTGCCAAGGGCGACGCGGTGGCAATCAATGGCGAAGCGATGTCACCCGCCACCATCCTGACCAAGCTGAACGAGTTGGGCGGCAAGCATGGTGTCGGCCTGCTCGACCTTGTCGAAAACCGCTTTGTCGGCATGAAATCGCGCGGCCTCTATGAAACCCCCGGCGGCACAATCCTGTTGGAGGCGCATCGCGGCATCGAGCAGATCACCCTGGACAGCGGCGCGGGCCATCTGAAAGACAGCATAATGCCGCGCTATGCCGAACTGATCTACAACGGTTTCTGGTTCAGCCCGGAGCGCGAAATGCTGCAGGCCCTGATCGACAAATCGCAGGACCACGTCTCGGGCACGGTCCGGATCAAGCTGTATAAGGGATCGGCACGTACCGTGGCGCGTTGGTCAGATGAAAGCTTGTACAGCGAGAAACACGTCACGTTCGAGGATGACGCCGGTGCCTATGACCAGAAAGACGCCGAAGGCTTCATCCGCCTGAACGCTTTGCGCTTGCGCTTGATCGCAGCGCGCAACAGCCGCACAACCAAATAGCGGAACGCAAGATCACGGCAGAAAGGCCCGCAGCTTTTCGTAGTAGGGCATGGCAAGCCTGACAAGTTCGGCAAAGCCATCGGAAAGCTGCGGCACCGGCCCCTCCGGGTCTTCGAACCCGGTGGAATTGTGGACAGCGCCGTACCAATGCGACGCCCACACCCCATCATAGGTTTTGGACCCTGCAGGCCACGCCAGCATCCGGTCGGTGAATGGCAGGCCGAGGCTGTGGCACAGACCGGACAGCGCCTTGTGTGGATCAGCCCTTATCTCGAAGCTGTCGATCACCAGTGGCGCATGGCCCAGCTGGTCGGCCACTTCGTCGAACAATTCGGCTTGCTGGACAAAGCCGATATCATGCAACGTCGGCGATTCACGCTTGCGGGCGTAGCTCGCCACCACCCGAGCCGGATGGCGGATCAGGAAGACGTTGGTCAGCCCGCGCATGAAGCTGCGGTCGAATTGCGGGATCATGTGCAAAGTCATGTGTTTTTGATAAAAGAGGCTCTGATTCTGCGGAATTTGGCCCAGCAGATCCCACGCCACTTGGGCCGAATCGGTGGATTGCGACGCAATCACCGCCGCGCGCATCGGATGATCACTTCCGCTGGCCTGCAGATAGGCCGCATAGAACGGCTCATCCACCACCGCACAATCGCCACGCGCAGCAAAGGCGTACATCATTGCCGTAGACAGATTGCGCGGCCCCGACCACATCGCGATGCGCTGCGGATCGGGCTTCATGCGCCCACCAATTGCTTGTACAGCCCCCGCAGCCGTTCGGTCATCGGGCCCATCTGTCCGGTGCCGATCTGCCGCCCGTCAATCGACTGAACCGGGGTCTGCGCGCCGAAGGTCCCGGTCAGAAACGCCTCATCGGCGGCATAGGTGTCCACCAGACTGAAGTTGCGCTCGAACACCGGGATGGCGTTGGCGCGGCACAGGTCGATCACCTTCTGCCGGGTGATGCCGTTCATGCAATAGTCGCCAGTCGAGGTCCAAACCTGCCCCTGCTTCACGATAAAGAAATTGCAGGCGTTCGTGGTGTTCACAAAGCCATGCACGTCCAGCATCAGGGCCTCATCCGCACCGGCCTTTTCGGCGGCGATGCAGGCCAGGATGCAGTTCAGCTTGGAATGGCTGTTCAGCTTGGGATCCTGCGTCATCGGCAGCCCACGCATATGCGGCACCGTCGCCAGTCGGATCGGGCGCGGCAGCTTTTGTCGGCTGTGCTCCATGATGATCACCACCGTCGGCCCCTGCTGCGACAGCTTGGGATGTTGAAACGGTCGGCTTTTTACCCCCCGTGTGACCATCAACCGCGCATGGGTGTCAGTCGCCATGCCGTTGGCCATTTGCGTCTCTGATACGGCGGAAATTACCGCATCCCTGGTCATTCCTATGTCGAGATCGATGGCCTTGGCCGCCTCGAACAGCCGGTCTATGTGTTCGCCAATAAAAGACCAGCGGCCGTTGTACAGCCTGATGCCCTCCCACACCCCGTCACCCAGCATGAAACCGGCATCATAGACCGACACCATGGCCTCCGCCTTCGGCACGATGCGGCCATTGACATAGATCTTGATCGCCTCGTTCCGCGCGTCATCTTCAGCCTGATGGGTCGATACGTTGTCGGTCATTGTGCTTCCCCAAATCCCGGTATCACCAGGCCTCACCTTCAAACTGCATTTCGACATATCTTTGCACCCAGGGCCGGCCCTTGGCAAACCCGTGGAAACGGTCCGGAAAGCCATCCTGTAACGCCAGCAGCGCCGCCTGCGTCGCCCCTGCATTGTTCAACGCCTTGGCGCACCACACGATGCGGATCAAGACGGCCCAACTGGTCGGATCGGCGCGAAACGCACTGTGCAAGGCTGCCAGCTGGGCAAAGTGGTCGCCGTAATGCTCATGACAATCTGCCAGCGTCAGGCTCAGCGCGACTGACCCCTGCTCCATCCCGTCATGCGCGGCAAACAGCGTCCGCGCCTTGTCATGGGCCCCGACCTTCATCAACTGATCGCCCAGCCGTTGCACCTCATCCGCGCGGCTGAATTTCGGGGTATGGCCAAGGATCGCGACGATGAACGACATCACCTGCGCCAAGCCGGCCCCGGACAGATGCACCGGCACAATGCCGTCCTCGGCGAAGGCCGGCTCTTTCAGCGGATCGTCGGCGTTGAAATCGGCGAAGAACGAGACGTAGCGGCACCGCGCCGCATTCGCCAGCCGCCAGAAATCGCCCCAACGGAACATCGCGGTCTGCAGTGTGCCAAGCTCGACCACGAAAGTGTCTTTGCCGGCAAACAGCATATTGGTGAAGCCGGCACCATGATACGACACCATCATCTCGGCATTGGCCATGATGGCGACCTGTTCCAGAGGCGACAGCTTTTCGAAGGCCACGAATTCAAAACCGAACATCTTCAGCATGTCCAGCAGTTCGCTCTCGCCCTTCATGGTTCGGTCTCGCGACTGGTCGCTTTCGCGCCCGACAAAGAACCGCTTTGGCAAATGGCTGAAATCCTGGCCCTCGATCGCGCGCAACCCCCGCGCGCGCAGCTTGAGCAGGCTCGAATCCACCGAATTCATCGACAGCACACCATGTGAGGCGCGGGTCGCCAGACGGCCCTTCCAGTAGACGTTCGACGGGGCGTAAAGCTCCATCAGGTCAACTTCGGTGGCCGAGGTCTGGTAGAAACTGTTTGCGAAATTATACGGCGTCACCACCCGTTCGTGCTGCACCGGCGCGCGCTGCAGGATGACGCGATGCGCCAGCTCGGGAAACAGCGCCTCGACGAAATTTCGGGTGAAGGGCCGGGTCTTTTCGTCGTTGTTGGGGTAGTGCATATAGATCGGCCCTTGCAGCCCCGTCTCTTCTACCAGGCACAGCTGACACAAAGACTCGGTCAGAAAGTGGAAATAGTTGAAGGTGTTGCGGCATTCGACCGCGAAGGCTGTCTCTTGCGGCAACGCCCCCTGCAGCACCGGCAGGTCGCGGTCGCCCTCTTGGTTCTGACACCGCAGAAAGTAATCAACCAGGGCCTGCTCGGCATCAGGGTCGGTCTTGCCATTTTCCCAGCAATAGCGGTTCAACAACCGGATGCCCGCCGCGCCGCTGATCAGGCATTTCTCATCAACCGAGACAAAGGATTTCTTGAACCAGGCGTTTTCCAGCACCACCGGCACGGTGTTGAACTCGATCGCTTTCTGGAACACCTTGTTGCGGGCGCAATAGGACAGATAGTTCTCGATCTTCTCATTGATCTCGGTATGGGCGCTGGCCGCAAAGCCGAAGATGTTTGTGCGTTCAATCGGCCGCCACAGAAAATCCGGCTGCCGCAGCAGCCGCAGGCTCGGGCTGGCATAGGGGTCCACGATCAGGTCTTCTGGCTTGCGCTCGAAAGCGATCTGATTCAGCACGTTCTGCTCTGCTCTTGTGGCGTCCGGTTGGCCCGGTTGCGGAATGTTACCATCTGTTGTGAATCTTTCCAGCCAATACATCAACCGACAGTGGTTTCCTTTCGCCTTGCAAGGTGCTTTTGTGGCAGCAGCGCCATGTTTTCTGGGGGTTTGGGTGACGACCGACGACGCCGTAACGCCGATGATGGCGCAATATCTGGAGATCAAGGCCCGCTATCCCGGCAGCATCCTGTTCTACCGGATGGGCGATTTCTTCGAGATGTTCTTTGACGATGCGGTTGCCGCGTCTGAGGCGCTGGACATTGCACTGACCAAACGCGGCACCCATCAGGGCCAGCCGATCCAGATGTGCGGCGTGCCGGTCCATGCGTCGGAAGGCTATCTGTTGACCCTGATCCGCAAAGGCTTTCGCGTCGCGATTGCCGAGCAGATGGAAGACCCGGCGGAGGCGAAAAAGCGCGGCTACAAATCCGTGGTCCGCCGCGACGTGGTGCGGCTGGTCACGCCGGGAACCTTGACTGAGGATTCGCTCTTGGAGGCGCGGCGCAACAACTATCTTTGCGCCTTTGCCGAGGTGCGGGATGAGGCGGCTTTGGCCTGGGCTGACATTTCAACCGGCGAGTTCCGGGTGATGCCAAGCAGTGTGCTGCGGCTCGGCCCCGATCTGGCGCGTCTGGGTCCGCGTGAGGTGCTGGTGTCAGAAGCGCGATCCGACGCGGTGCCGGGTTTGATCGCGGAATTTGGCGCGTCGCTGACCAGTTTGGCGCGCGGCAGTTTTGACAGCACCAATGCCGAAAGGCGGCTCTGCGCCTTGTTTGGCGTCGGGACATTGGAGGCGTTCGGCAGTTTCGGTCGCGCTGAAGTCGCCGCGATGGGGGCCGTGGTCGACTATCTCGATCTGACGCAACGCGGCAAGCTGCCACTGTTGCAGGTGCCGCAGCGTGAGATGGCGGGCGGTTCGGTGCAGATCGACGCCGCCACCCGACGCAATCTTGAGATTTCGGCGGCGCTGTCAGGTGGTCGCGAAGGCTCGCTGCTGGCGGCGATGGACCGGACGGTGACGGCAGGGGGTGCGCGGTTGCTGGAGCGGCGGTTGGCCAGTCCGTCGCTTGACCTGTCAGTGATCCACCGCCGTCTCCAAGCCGTACGGCATCTGGTCGATGACGGGCACCTGCGCGAGGCGCTGCGCGAAGACTTGCGGCAGGTGCCGGATATCGACCGCGCCCTGTCACGGCTGGCTTTGGACCGCGGCGGCCCGCGCGATCTGGCGGCAATCCGCAATGGCCTGTCACAAGCCGGTCGACTGGCGGCGCGGTTGGCGGATCTGCCCCTGGATCTGGCCGCTGCCGGGCAGACGTTGCTGGGGCATCAAGCGCTGGTTGACCTGTTGGACCAGGCCCTGGTCGCCGAGCCGCCGCTGCTGGCGCGTGATGGCGGCTTTGTCGCAACGGGCCATGACGCCGATCTGGATGAGACCCGCGATCTGCGCGACGAGGGGCGCGGTGTCATTGGCAAGATGCAGGCAGAGTTTGTGTCGCTGACCGGGATTAGCAGCCTGAAAGTCAAGCATAACAATGTGTTGGGCTACTTCATCGAAACGACTGACACCCATGCCGCACGGATGCTGGCGCCGCCCTTGTCGGAGAGATTCATCCACCGCCAGACCACCGCCAATCAAGTCCGCTTCACGACGTTGGAATTGAGCGAACTGGAAACGAGGATCTTGAACGCCGGCAACCGGGTGTTGGAAATCGAGAAGCGGCATTTTGAGGCGTTGCGTCAGGCTGTGCTGGACCAGGCCGGGCCAATTGGCGCAGCGGCGCGTGGCCTGGCGGAACTGGATCTGACGGCGGCATTGGCCGATCTTGCGGTGCAAGAGGTATGGGCCGAACCGCTGGTCGATGACAGCCGGGCCTTTCTGGTGACCGGCGGGCGCCATCCGGTGGTGGAGCGCGCCTTGCGCCGGCAGCGCGGCGGCGCGTTCGTGGCCAATGACTGTGCGCTGTCCGAAGGGGCAACTCCGGCGATCTGGTTGTTGACCGGGCCGAACATGGCAGGCAAATCGACGTTTCTACGCCAGAACGCGTTGATCGCGCTGTTGGCGCAGATGGGCAGCTTTGTGCCCGCGACCTCGGCCCGGATCGGGCTGGTCAGCCAGTTGTTCAGCCGGGTTGGGGCGGCGGATGATCTGGCGCGCGGCCGGTCGACCTTCATGGTGGAAATGGTCGAAACGGCGGCAATTCTCAACCAGGCGGATGACCGCGCGCTGGTGATCCTTGATGAGATCGGTCGCGGCACGGCGACCTACGACGGGCTGTCGATCGCTTGGGCAACTCTGGAGCATTTGCACGATGTCAACCGCTGCCGGGCGCTTTTTGCCACGCATTATCACGAGATGACGGCCCTGGCAGGCAAGTTGACAGGGGTCGAGAATGCCACCGTAACCGTCAAGGAATGGGACGGCGATGTGATTTTCCTGCACGAAGTGCGCAAGGGGGCTGCCGACCGGTCCTATGGCGTGCAGGTGGCGCGGCTCGCCGGATTGCCATCGGCGGTGATCGAACGCGCCAAAGTGGTGCTGAAAGCCCTGGAGGCCGGCGAGCGTGAGGGCAAGAAGGCTGTCATTGACGATCTGCCGCTGTTTCGCGCCGTTGTCCCGCAAGCCGCACGCGTCGAGCCAAAAACATCGGCGGTCGAGGATCGCCTGAAAACCGTGTTGCCCGATGAGCTTTCGCCGAAACAGGCTCTGGCGCTGATTTATGAGCTGCGTGATCTGGCCGGAACCTGACCGCCCGGCCTACCACCGCCCGCTGGCGCCGCCGCCACTGGAACTGCCGCCGCCAAAGGAACTGCTGGAGTTTGAATCGCTGATCTTCGCAATGCTCTGGGTTACGGACCATTCCGCGCTGCAGTTTTCACAATGATAGTCGATGCGCTTCAACCCGGTTTCTGTCGTGGTCGCCGCGCGTAGGGTCGTCGTGGTGCCTTGCACGGTGCGGTAATGGCAGGTCCGGCAGGCACCGTAGCTGCTGAACCAGCGGCGGTAGGATTCGATCGTCACCTGCTGGCATTTCGCACAGTGCCAAACGTCGTAGTCCATGCTGCCGACACGTTCTTCGACCACTTGGCCGGGTTGCAGCCGGGCGTCGTCGGCCTCCTCGCCCAGCAAATCCATCTGACTGCCGTCAACCGGGCAAAACCGTGGTTTGGTGCGGCGCCAGAGTTGATAAAGCCGGGTCGCGCCGGCCAGAAGCGCCAGGCCAATTGCCGCGAAAATGCCGAGGGCTGCGGTCGTCGATGTCTCAATCCCGTGCTGCGCCTGTTCCAGCAGGCCCATGGGTTTGGCGACCCCGGCATTGATCTCCAGCGTGCGGACCAGATCATCGACCCCGGCGGTAATGCCAACATCGAAATGGCCATTGCGAAATTCAGGCAGCATCTTGCGATCAATGATGCGCTGCATTTCGGCGTCCATCGACTTGGGATAGCCGGAGCCGAGTTCGATCCGCATCTGCCGGTCAAGCCGGGCCACCAGCACCATGACGCCGTTGTTCAACTTGGCATCGCCGACACCCCAGAAGTTGAACAACCCCGTGGCAAAGGGTTCAATCTCGCCGACATAGCGGTATAGCGTCATCGTTGGCACGGTGACGACAACAGCCTGGATCCCGGTCTTGTCGAACAGGCCGATCAGCTGTTCACGGATCGTCGCCTCCTGATCCGCGGTCAGCAGATTGGCGAAATCATCAACATAGACATCTTTGTAGGCCGGGTAGGTTTGCGCAGCCGCTGCAGTGCCGAAAAGCAGCGACAGGGCGAGCAGGATCCATGCTGGAAACGCCCGCCCCATATGTCACCCCTGCGTGTTGGACGACACCCCAACTTGCGCGGGGCGCAGAAGGCGGTCGTGCAGCAGGAAGCCTTCGGTCATCACCTGAATGATCTGACCGGCCTTGGTGCCGGGCAGCGGGGCTTCGAACATTGCCTGATGCTGTTGTGGATCGAACAGGTCCCCTATGGAGGGTGAGATCGGTGTGACGCCGTGCTTGGTCATCACATTGGTCAGCTCGCGCAGCGTCAGTTCAACGCCTTCGGTCAGAGCGGCGGCGCCAGTGCGCATTTCTTCCGGCACCGAGTCGAGGGCCCGACGCAGGTTGTCATAGACTGGCAGCAGATCGCGGGCCAGGCGGGTGGAGCCATATTGCTCGGCCTCGCGGCGGTCGCGCTCGCCGCGCTTGCGGGCGTTTTCGGCATCTGCCAGCGCCCTCATGAAGCGATCTTTCATTTCATCCCGTTCGGCCCGCATGGCATCCAGTTCATCCTGTTCGATGAAGGCCGCGAGGTCGTTGAGGTCGGCGTCCTCGGGGAGTGGGCTTTCGTTCGTCATGTCTTGTCCTGTCTTCAGTTCTTCGCCGTCCGGCTTTCGCCGTCTGTTCTAGCCCTTGGTCCGGTCGGACACCATCCGCCCGACCAGTTGGGCAGTGTAGTCCACTATCGGTACGATCCGGCCATAGTTCAGCCGGGTCGGGCCGATGACACCGACGGCGCCAATAATCTTGCGGTCAGCGTTCATATAGGGAGAGACAACCAGAGTGGAACCCGAAAGTGAAAAAAGCTTGTTCTCCGAGCCAATAAAAATGCGCACACCTTCACCGGATTCGGTCAGTTCAAGGAAGTCGGCGATGTCGCGCTTGCGTTCAAGGTCATCAAACAAGGTGCGGATACGGTCGAGATTTTCCGCCTCGGTGTCATTGTCGAGCAGATTGGACTGGCCGCGCACGATCAGCCGTTCGCTACGCTCACCAGCATTGGCCCAGAACGCCAGACCGGATTCGACCAGTTCGCGAGCCAGCGAATCAATCTCTTGGCGGCGCGCGGCGATATCCTTGCCGATGCTTTGCGACAATTCGGACAGCTTGCGACCATCCGCAATGGAGCTGAGGAAATTCGCCGCCTCCCGCAGCGACGCAGGGGTCTGGCCCGGCGGCGGGGTGAAGATCCGGTTTTCGACATGACCGTCAGCAAAGACCAGAACCACCAGCGCACGTTCGGGGTTGAGGCTGACGAATTCGACATGGCGGACAGCGGATTCCTGCTTGGGCGCCAGGACAACGCTGGCCGAATTTGTGATGCCGGACAAGGTTGCGCTGACCTGGTCGAGCATGGCGGCAACTTCGCTGTCGCCATCGCCCAGCGATGCCTCGATCTTGGCGCGATCTTCGCTGGCAACGGTGCCAAGCTCAAGAAGGCCGTCAACGAAGAGGCGCAGGCCGAGATGGGTCGGGATGCGCCCGGCCGAAATATGCGGACTATCAAGCAGGCCGAGATATTCCAGGTCCTGCATCACATTGCGGATCGTCGCGGCCGACAGTTTCTCGGTCATCGTCCGGGTCAGGGTGCGCGACCCGATCGGATCCCCCGACGTCAGATAGCCTTCCACCACCCGGCGGAACACCTCGCGGGAGCGGTCATTCATTTCAGACAACAGGCGGCTTTGTTCGGACATGCATTCAGTCTCCGGGTTGTCCAGTCTTGGGACCGGGGGGATTAAACGTCAATCGGGCTTGCATGTAAGGCCGGCGCCCGCATATCTGGCACATCACGAAGCAAAAGGTGGAACATGCGCCCTTCAGGCCGCGAATTGAACGAAATGCGCCCGGTGTCGATCGAGGTCGGCGTCATGAAACATGCTGAAGGATCGTGCCTGATCAAAGTCGGCGAGACCCATGTCCTGTGCTCGGCCACCATTGAGGACAAGGCGCCGCCGTTTCTGAAAGGCTCGGGGTTGGGCTGGGTCACGGCAGAATATGGCATGTTGCCGCGCGCCACCAACAGTCGGAACCGGCGTGAGGCCGCCGCGGGTAAACAATCGGGCAGAACCCAAGAGATTCAACGACTTATTGGCCGTGCGCTGCGGGCCGGCATAGATCGGTCGGCCCTGGGCGAGCGGCAGATCGTGGTGGATTGCGACGTGATCCAGGCTGATGGCGGCACGCGCTGCGCCTCGATCACCGGAGGATGGGTGGCGTTGCGGTTGGCCGTGAACCAGCTGCTGAAATCCGGCGCCATCGTCAGCGATCCCATCATCGACCATGTCGCCGCAGTGTCGTGCGGGATATATGCCGGGCAAGAGGTTCTGGACCTCGATTATGTCGAGGACAGCTCGGCTGGCACCGATGGCAATTTCGTATTGACCGGGCGCAGCAGGCTGATCGAAGTGCAGATGTCAGCCGAAGGGGCAACATTTTCGCGCGATGAAATGGGTCACCTGCTGGATCTGGCGGAGAACGGCGTCGTGCAACTGGTTGCAGCCCAGGCGCGTGCCGTTGCGAAGCCCTGATGGCCCGGCTGACGGGAGCGGAAATTCTGTTGGCCACCGGGAACGCTGGCAAGCGGGAAGAGTTTGCCGCGCTGTTGGCACCTTTTGGATGCATGGCGCGGTCTCTGGCCGATTTTGACCTGCCAGAGCCGGAGGAGACCGAAAGCTCTTTCGCCGGAAACGCCCGATTGAAGGCGATGGCAGGGGCGCTGGCGTCCGGGTTGCCGACCTTGGCGGACGATTCCGGACTTGTGGTGGATGCCTTGGCCGGTGGTCCGGGCATCTATACGGCGGACTGGGCTGAAACTACCAATGGTAGAGATTTCTTTTTGGCCATGCACAAAACCTGGTGCTATTCACTTTCAGTCGGCGCGGGCTCGTCGCCTGACGCAGCTTTCATCTGCACGCTGGTTTTGGCTTGGCCCAGCGGCGCAACCGAGCTTTATGAGGGGCGCTTGCAAGGCCACCTCACCTGGCCCGCGCGCGGCACATCCGGCCACGGCTATGATCCGATCTTTCAGCCTTTGGGCCACACGGTTACCTTGGGGGAAATGGCGGCTGCCGAGAAAAACCAGATCAGCCACCGGGCCGAGGCGGTCCGCAAACTGATCCGTGGGTGTTTCACGTGAAACAATTTTCCGCCTTGGCTGGCCGCCATTACTTCACGACCGGTGCACCGGAACCGAGGCTGGAATGAACAGCCTTCCCGATGCCGGATTCGGATTGTACCTGCACTGGCCCTATTGCCAATCGAAATGCCCCTACTGCGATTTCAACAGCCATGTCGCCGGTCAGATTGATCAAAAACGCTGGACTGCGGCCTATCTGGCGGAACTCGACCGCCTCGGGGATGAGACCTCCGGCAGAATCCTGCAATCGGTGTTCTTTGGCGGCGGAACTCCGTCGCTGATGGACCCGGATCTGGTCGCCGCGATTCTGGAAAAGATACGTGCAACCTGGCGGATGTCGAATGCGGCGGAAATCACCATGGAGGCCAATCCCACCTCGGTCGAGGCCGGGCGCTTCGCGGCCTATGCCGGGGCCGGGGTGAACCGGGTTTCCGTCGGGGTTCAAGCTCTCGACGATATGGCGCTCCGTCAACTCGGCCGGATGCACAGTGTCGCCGAGGCCCTGAAGGCGGTGGAGATTGCAACTGCAACCTTTCCGAGGGTGAACTTTGACCTGATCTATGCCCGGCAGGGACAGAGCCTGGCCGCCTGGCGACAAGAATTGCAAACTGCGCTGGGACTGGGGCCAAGCCATCTCTCGCTTTATCAGCTCACCATCGAAGAAGGCACGGTATTTTATGAGCGCCAGTTGCGCGGTCAATTGCGAGGACTGCCAGATGAGGATCTTGGCGCCGACCTGTACCTGATGACACAGGATATCTGTAGTGAGGCGGGACTTCCCGCCTATGAAGTGTCCAATCATGCCAGACCGGGTGAAGAGTCCCGCCATAATCTGACCTATTGGCGCGGCGGCGACTACATCGGCATTGGTCCCGGCGCCCACGGTCGTCTGACGGTCGATGACCAGCGGGTCGCGACCGAGGGCCCGAAGGAGCCGCTTTATTGGCTGCAACACGTCGAGCAATTCGGATTGGGCGAGGTCCCACGCACCGATCTCAGTCCGAAAGAGGTTGCCGCCGAATATCTGATGATGGGTCTGCGCCTGACGGAAGGGCTGCCCAGGGCTCGGATCGAACCGTTGCTCGGCAAGCTCATAGACCGCCAGGCTTTGTCTGATCTTGTGGCAGATCAGTTCCTTGACTTCGGTGAAGATCGGTTGGTCGTAACGCGGTCAGGAATGCTGGTGTTGAACAGCGTGCTGAAGGCGCTGCTCACCCGGTGATGAACGCATCCATCGGCGTTACGCCCTGCCCATATCCCGGGGTATCTTGGACAGAACGTCGCACAGTAGATCGAGATCCTCCAAGCTCCGATAGGTGATCGACAGGGTTCCGCCGTCACCCGGCCCGCTGTGGTCAATTCGAACCAGCATCCGCAGACTTGCCGACAGATCCGCCTCGATCGCCTTGGTGTCGGCATCTTTCTCCGGCTTCTTCCGATGGGTCGATCCGCCCTTCCCCGCCGGGCGGACGGCCTGGGCGAGCTTTTCCGTCTCTCTGACCGACAAGCCCCGATTGACGACTTGAATTGCCAAGGCCATCGGGTCGCCTGCCACCACCAATGCCCGCGCATGGCCGGCGCTCAGTGCACCCGTGCGCAACAAGCGCTGCACCGGCTCTGGCAGCGACAACAAACGCAGTGTGTTGGCAATATGGCTGCGGCTCCGCGACAACGAGGCGGCAAGCTTCTCTTGCGTGTGTCCGAAGCGATCCATGAGTTGACGGTAGGCCAACGCCTCTTCGACGGCGTTCAGATCCGCCCGCTGGACGTTTTCAATGATAGCAATCTCAAGGACTTCTTCGTCGTTGTAGTCCCGGATCAGCACCGGCACCTCGTGCAGCTCGGCGGCTTGCGCGGCGCGCCACCGGCGCTCGCCCGCCACGATCTCATAGATACCGGTTTGCGCCGTCGGCCTGACGATCAACGGTTGAACGATGCCCTTCTGACGAATGGAATCTGCGAGTTCTGCAAGGGACGATTCAGAAAAGTCCCGCCGGGGCTGATCGGGATTCGGAACAATCATCTCAACCGGCAGGCTTGTCGCCGAAGGCGCCGCTTCGGCGACCGCCTCTGATGACAGCGCTACGTCCGCCATCAGGGCAGACAGGCCACGGCCGAGGCCGCCCCGCAGAGGTCTTTTCTTGTCATCGCTCATTTCGGGCCACTTCCATCGAACGGTTCATCGGATGTCTGGTCAAAAGCTCTACCGCCAATGCCATATAAGCCTCACTACCCTTTGACGCCGGATCATAGGCTATGACCGGCAAAGCATAAGACGGCGCTTCGCTGATCCGCACATTGCGCGGAATCATCGTCTTGAACACCAGATCACCCAAGGTTCCGCGCACATCAGTTTCAACCTGCTGGCACAACCGGTTGCGGCCGTCAAACATCGTGACCACCACACCTTCGATCCGCAGCGACGGGTTTGCAGTTTGGCGAACCTCGCGGATGGTCAGCATCAGCTGTGACAAACCCTCCAGAGCGTAGAATTCTGCCTGCAGCGGGATCAGCACCGAATGGCAGGCCACCAGGGCATTTACCGTCAGCAGGCTGAGTGAGGGCGGGCAATCGATCACGATGTAATCCAGCGCCAGCGCATCGATAGCTGGCTGCCGCAGCGCGTCATGCAAGAGGAAGCTGCGCTTTTCGTTGGCGACAAGGTCGATATCCGCAGAAGCCAGATCGCCATTGGCAGGACAGATCAGCAAGTTGTCAAACTTTGTCGGGCGGATGACGTCAAGCAGCGGTTGCTCGTCGACCAGCAGATCATATGTCGAGGGCCGCCGGTCTTCAGCCTGTATACCCAGGCCGGTAGATGCGTTGCCCTGTGGGTCAAGATCAACGACCAGCGTGCGAACACCTGATAGCGCAAGGGCAGCTGCAAGGTTTACGGCGGTGGTCGTTTTGCCGACGCCGCCTTTCTGGTTGGCGATGGCCACGATGCGCGGTTCCGTCGTTCTGCCGAGGCTAGACATGGCTGATATTCCGAATTCTGAGAACCACTGACCTCGACTCCGACCTGCTTTCGGTCACCTCGCAGTCAAAGGACCACTGCGTGCGGGCCGTGGCCAGTTCGTCCCGATAACTCTGGCCTTTCAGAAACACCGCCACGCCGTCGAGCGCCAGATGGCGCTGCGCCTGCGAAAGCAGCTTTTCAAGCGGCGCCAGTGCCCGGGCCGAAACCACGCCGGCCTTCATGGGGCGCAATGCTTCAAGTCGAACAGCATGGACATCGACGGCCAGATCCAGACGTCGTGCTGCATCCATCAGAAAGGTTGCCTTCCGCCGATCGGACTCGACCAGCCCGACGCGCAAATCCGGAGCTTTCTCTTGCGCCAGAATCGCAACAACCAAACCCGGAAATCCAGCGCCGCTGCCCATATCGAGCCATGGCCCGTCGTTTTCCACATCTTCCTGAAAAACTTGCGCCGAATCCAGGATATGACGTTCCCAGCCATCCGCCAAAGATGCAGTTGATACCAGATTGATCGCCGGGTTCCACTTCGACACCAAGGTCAGGTAGTTGTCCAGCTTGGTCAGTGTTTCACGTGAAATAGTCAACCAATCTGGAATCGCCCGCTCCCCAACCACCATCACCTGAATGCCGCCCTTTTCCCGCCGATCTTCCGACAATGCGCCAGGATCAGCGTCAATGCCGCAGGGGTTATTCCTTCGATCGCGCCAGCTTCTGCCAGAGTACTTGGCATGCGGCGCTGCAGTTTTGTCCGCAGTTCCGAAGACAACCCGGACATCGCGGCATAGTTCAGTTCCGCCGGTATTTTGACCGCCTCATCACGACGCAGGGCCGCTACCTCCGCAGTCTGGCGGTCGAGGTATGGAACGTACAGCGCATCCACGGCCGTCTGCCTGCGAATATCTGCGGCAAAACTCGCAAATTCCGGTGCAAGTTGAATGGTCTTCGCCTCATCCATTCCATTCAGTGCCATTGCAGTAAGCGCCGTGCGTCTCTGACCGTCCATGCTGACCGCAATGCCGAGGTCGGAAAGATCGCCCGCCGACACAGTTTTTCCGTCAAGCACAGCACGCGCCTCCGCAAGAGCCGCACGCTTGCGCGCAAAGATTGCCTCGCGCTCACGCCCAACCAAACCAATCGCGATTCCGGCGGGTGTCAGGCGCTGATCTGCATTGTCGGCCCGCAACGCCAGCCGGTACTCCGCGCGCGAAGTGAACATCCGGTAAGGCTCCGTCACCCCACGCTGAGTCAGATCATCAATCATCACCCCGATATAGCTGTCAGACCGGCTCAGCCGCATCCCGGGCTTGCCTAGCGCTGCAGCCGCCGCATTTGTCCCGGAAAACAGGCCCTGCGCCGCTGCCTCCTCATAGCCTGTCGTTCCATTGATCTGACCAGCGAAATACAGCCCGGGCAGCTTGGTTTCCAATGTTGCAGTCAACTCGCATGGGTCAAAATAGTCATATTCAATGGCATAGCCCGGCTGCAGGACCGTGACGTTTTGCAGCCCGTGAATGCTGCGAACATAGTCAACCTGAACTTCAGCCGGCAAAGAAGTCGAAATCCCGTTCGGATAGATCGTATGATCGTCCAACCCCTCGGGCTCCAGAAAAATCTGATGCGACGTCTTTTCCGAAAACCGCATGACCTTGTCTTCGATCGACGGGCAATAACGCGGGCCAACCCCCTCGATATGACCGCCATACATCGCGGAACGCGCCAGATTGGCACGCACGATGTCATGAGTCCTTTCATTGGTGTGGGTGACGCCACAGGAAACCTGCCGCGCGATCGGACCCATGTTCAGAAATGACAGCATCACCGGCTCATCGTCGCCGGCCTGCAGGTCCAGCCCGCTCCATTCGATGGTGCGGCCGTCCAGTCGCGGTGGCGTGCCTGTTTTCAACCGCCCGCGCGGCAACTCCATCGCCGCCAACCGCGCCGCCAACCTTTGCGACGCCTGATCCCCCACACGACCACCGGAATGCCGTTGATCGCCAACATGTATCACGCCGTTCAGAAAGGTCCCGGCCGTCAACACGACGGAGCCAGTCGCCAGTTCCGTGCCGTCGGCCAGCGTCACCCCAGCTACGCGGCCGCCGCGCTCGATGATATCCGTCACTTCCCCTTCAACGATGTCCAACCCGGGCTGCGCCACCAGCAAGTCCAGAATCGCCTGCCGGTACAATTTGCGGTCCGCCTGGGTCCGTGGCCCCTGGACCGCTGGTCCCTTGCTGCGGTTCAACAGACGGAACTGAATGCCTGCCATATCCGCCGCCCGACCCATCAATCCGTCCAGCGCATCAATCTCCCGCACCAGATGGCCCTTGCCCAGCCCGCCAATCGCCGGATTGCACGACATGGTGCCAATCCCCGCCCTGGTCATTGAAACCAGTGCGGTCCGCGCCCCCATGCGCGCCGCTGCCGCTGCGGCCTCCGCCCCAGCATGACCACCACCAATCACCACGACATCAAATTGTTTCACGTGAAACATCCTCATTTGCCGATGCAGAAGCTGGCAAAAATCTCGTCCAACAGCATTTCCACATTTACTCGCCCCAACAGTTCATCCAGCGCCCGCATCGCCGACCACAACTCTGCCGCGACCAGCTCGGCCCGGCCTTGGGCTCGTCCTACCTCATCCAGCGCTGATTCCATAGCGCTGATCGCACGTTCGATTGCAACCCTGTGTCTTTCCCGCGTCATGACTCCGGTCGCCGCAACCCGGCCCTCCAGCTCCGCCAAAATCCGCCCAATCAAGTCATCAAGCCCCTGACCCGTCACCCCGGAAACGCCATCCGCACCCACCTGCCGCAGATCCGCCTTGCCCCAGACCACAATATCCCCTGGCTTGCGGGTCAGAAACGGAACCTCCCCACCATCGTCGCGCAGGAACACCCGCAGATCGGCAATCTCCGCGCGCTTTACCCCGCGCGTGATACCCAGCAACTCCACATCATCCTGCGTTTCACGCAACCCTGCGGTGTCCAGCACGGTCACCGCCAGCCCAGCCAGGTCCATCCGCACTTCGATCACGTCCCGCGTCGTCCCCGCCGTGGCCGAGGTAATCGCGGCGTCCCTTCCGGCTAACGCGTTGAGCAGCGTAGATTTTCCAGCATTCGGCGACCCAACGATCGCCACTTCGAACCCGTCGCGAACCCGCTCTGCCACCCGTGACCCGGCAACCTCCCGCTGCAGATCGGCCAGCACTTGCCCAACCAGCAGCCGCACCTCCGGGTTTACATCCACCGGCACATCTTCATCGGCAAAATCAATCGTTGCCTCGATCAACGCCGTCGCCCGGATCAACTTGCGGCGCCAATCCTCCGCCCGCTGCCCAATGGCCCCCGACAGCACCCGCAAGGCCTGCCGCCGCTGCACCTCGGTCTCGGCCTCGATCAGATCGGCCAGCCCTTCGACCTGCGCCAGGTCCAGTCGGCCATTCTCCAGCGCCCGCCGGGTGAACTCCCCCGGTCCAGCCTGCCGGCATCCCGGCATGGCCGCCAAAGCGCGCAACACAGCCTGAACCACTGCCGTGCTGCCATGGACCTGCAACTCCACCACTGCCTCGCCGGTAAAACTCGCGCCTTCAGCGAACACCAGCACCAGCGCTTCATCCAGCACCTCGCCGCCCCAACGCAACTTGCGCAAGCCGCGCCCTACCGGCAAATCACCGCACAGCGCCGCCCCGGCCTCAAAGGCCAGCCCGCCAGAGATGCGGAACACCGCCACCCCGGCCTTGCCACGCGCGGTGGCCAAGGCAAAAATCGTGTCCATCGCTTGCTCAAAAGGTCCCGCAGATCAGGCGTTCATCGACTCGAAGAATTCGGCGTTGCTCTTGGTCTGCTTCAGTTTGCCCAACAGGAATTCGATGGCATCCGTGGTGCCCATCGGATTGAGGATTCGCCGCAACACATAGGTCTTCTGCAAATCCATCTTCTCGATCAGCAGATCTTCCTTCCGCGTGCCCGACTTCAGAATATCGATGGCCGGATACACCCGCTTGTCGGCAACCTTGCGGTCCAGCACGATCTCAGAGTTGCCGGTACCCTTGAATTCTTCAAAGATCACCTCATCCATCCGGCTGCCAGTATCAATCAGCGCCGTCGCAATGATGGTCAACGACCCGCCCTCTTCGACATTCCGCGCCGCACCAAAGAACCGCTTCGGCCGCTGCAGCGCATTGGCATCGACACCGCCGGTCAAGACCTTGCCCGACGATGGCACCACAGTGTTGAATGCTCTACCAAGTCTAGTGATCGAATCGAGAAGAATAACCACATCTCGCTTGTGTTCGACCAACCGCTTGGCTTTTTCGATCACCATCTCCGCAACTGCCACATGCCGCGTCGCCGGTTCATCAAACGTCGACGACACAACCTCGCCCT
>JBDTQR010000030.1:0-27333 GCA_039932095.1 bacterium
GGCCGGTACGGGCGACTTCTCCAACCTGGAGCAGGCTGAAAACTATGTCGAAAGCCTGAAGAAGGCCGCTGATCCGGCAAGCCCGGCCAAGCTGGCCTTTGGTCCGCGCACCATCGGTTACACCTTGTTGCCGAACATGTCGGGCAACGGCTGGGGTGAACCCGATGCCAACGGCCAGGCGGTGCGCGAGTTGAACCGCAACCTCGATTTCCGCAAGGCCATCACCTATGGGCTTGACCGGCAACGTCTGGGCGACAGTCTTGTCAAAGGGCCGTTCACCTCGATCTATCCGGGCGGCATCTATGCCGGGACCTCGTTCTATGACAAGGCGTCCACCGTCTACTACCCGTTCGATGTGGCCTCGGCCAAGGCGGAACTGGAAGCGGCCGGGCTGAAGGACACCGACGGCGACGGGTTCGTGAACCTGCCGGACGGCGGCGGCAATGTGAACGTCACCCTGCTGACGCAGTCTGACTATGCCACCGACAAGAACCTCGCCGAAGGCGTGGTGGCGATGATGGGTGACATCGGCGTCAAGATTTCGCTCAATGCTTTGGGCGGCAAGGACTTTGACAATGCCCGCGACAGCGGCAAGTTCGACTGGATCGTGGTGCGCAACGGCACCGAACTGATCACCGTGGTGCAGAACACCACGGCACTTGCCCCGGTCGGCCCGACCACGGACGTGAACCACCGCGCCAATGCGGCCGGTGAGATGGACCTGATGGACTACGAAAAGGATCTCGTGGATACCGTCAACAAGTTCATGGCCAGCCGTGACAGCGCCGAGAAGATCGAACTGATGAAGCACTATCAGAACGTCTATACCACCAATCTGGATGGTATTGGTCTGACAGCCTATCCGGGGGCGCTGATCATCAACAAGCGCTTTGCCAACATCCCTCCGGGCGCGCCGATCTTCATGTACAACTGGGCCGAGGACAACATCATCCGCGAGCGGGTGTTCGTGCCGAAAGACCAGCAGATCAACGCCGAACTGCATCCGGAAACTTTGCCGGGTGCGCCAGGCTCGGCTGGTCCGATCAAGGCGAACTGAGGCTGATGTCTTTGGCGGGCAGGGGCGACCCTGCCCGCCAATCCTCCGAACCAACAAGAAGTCAGGTCCGCCATGCTGCGCTTCCTCGGCATCCGCCTGCTGCAGGCGATTCCGGTGCTGATCGTGATGTCCATCATCACCTTCATCATCATTCAGGCCCCGCCGGGCGATTACGGCGACTTCATCCGCACTAACATGATCACCCAGGGTAACGCGACACCCGAGGCCGCAACCCGTGCCGCCGAGCAGTACCGCGAATCGCATGGGCTGAATGATCCGATGCCGGTGCAATATCTGCGCTGGATGTGGGGCATCGTGTCGCAAGGCGATTTCGGGCAGAGCTACCTTTACAACAAGCCAGTGTCCGACGTGATCGCCTCGCGGCTGCCGAAAACCATCATGATCGCGCTGACCTGCCACATTCTGGCATCCCTGTTCGGCATCAGTTTCGGCATCATCGCCGCGACCCGGCAATACACCTGGGTCGACACATTGCTGTCCTTTGTCTCATTCCTCGGCATGACGGTGCCGCGCTTTCTGATGGCTTTGGTGATCCTGTATCTGCTGGCCTACAAATTCAACGTCCAGGAAATCGGCTCGTTCTATTCATCGAAATTCGGCGGGCAGGTGTTCTGGCTCGGCTGGTTCGATTTCAACTGGGCCAAGCTGTGGAACCTGATCCAGCATATCTGGCCCGTGATTGCGGTGGCGACCATCGGCGGGCTGGCCTACAACATGCGGGTCATGCGGGCCAACCTCTTGGACACGCTGAACATGCAATATGTCGAGACTGCACGCGCCAAGGGCCTGTCCGAGGGCAATGTGATCCTGCGCCATGCGGTGCCGAACGCCTTGCATCCGCTGATCGCCTATCAGGGCGTGGTGCTGCCCTACATGCTGACCGGGGAAATCGAGGTTGCCATCGTGTTTGGCCTGGCCACCATCGGGCCGGCCATCGTCGGGTCGATGGCGATTGGCGACGTGTTCGTGACGGCCAGCCTGTTGCTGGTTCTGGGGGCGACCTTGATCATCGGCAACATCATCGCAGACTTGCTGCTGGTCTGGCTCGATCCGCGCATCAGGGTGGGGAATGACGCATGACAATGCATGAAGGCGAGGCCGAGGACGGCCGGATTTCCACCGCACCCACCGCCAATCAAAGCTATCCCGCGCTGGTGTGGCGCCGGTTCCGCCGCTCGGTTCCCGGGATGCTGGGGTTCACCATGGTAAGCCTGCTGCTGCTGGTGGCGATCTTTGCCGAGTTTGTGGCACCGATGGACCCGAACCAACCCACGGCGTCTTTCGCGCCGCCGGATCACCTGTCGTTTTTCACCAAGGACGGTTTCACCCTGTTCCCGGTCGCCTATTCGATAGTCGAGGGCACCGAACTGGACCCGGTGACCTATCAGCCGGTGATGGCGCCGGACATGGACCATCCCCGCCATCTGCAACCGTTCGCCGCAGGGACACCGTACCGGTTGTGGGGCCTTATCCCGATGCGCCGTCATCTGATCGGCGTGGTCGATGGCTCGCCCCTGCATCTGTTGGGCACCGACAAGCTGGGCCGCGATATTCTGAGCCGGGGCATCTATGGCAGCCGGTTGACGCTGACCATCGCGCTGGTGTCGATCTCGCTGATCACCACCATCGGCACGCTGCTGGGCATTACCTCGGGCTATATCGGCGGGCGGTTCGACATGTGGTTTCAGCGCTTTGTCGAGGTGATCCTGGCCTTCCCGCAACTGCCGCTGTACCTCGCCCTTGCCACCCTGATCCCGCCCACCGCACCGTCATGGCTGTTTTTGACCTTCGTCATTCTGGTGATCGTGGGCCTCGGCTGGGCGCAGCTCAGTCGCGAGGTGCGCGGCAAGACCATGTCGATGGCGCGGGTCGACTATGTGCGGGCGGCGGTGGCGGTTGGCGCATCGGACGGCCGGATCATCACCCGGCATATCCTGCCCAACGTGCTGAGCCATGTCATCGTGGCGGTGACCTTGGGCATTCCGAACATCATCCTTCTGGAAAGCTTTCTCGGCTTTCTCGGCTTTGCCGTGAAGCCGCCGCTGATCTCGTGGGGGCTGATGCTGCAGGACGCGCAGACCTTTTCGTCGATCGGGTCATACCCGTGGATCCTTGCCCCGGTGGGCTTCGTTCTGTTGGCCGTGTTTTCGTTCAACGCGCTGGGCGATGGCCTGCGCGATGCCGTTGACCCGTATTGAGGTAGGGCCATGAAAGACATGAACACAACCGGTGATCTGGTGATCGACGCCCGCAACATCGGCGTCAACTTCAAGGTGCTGGACGGCGAGGTCGAGGCGGTGCGCGACGTGTCGTTCCGCTTGCACAAGGGCCAGACAATTGCCTTGGTGGGCGAGTCGGGCTCGGGCAAGTCGGTGACGGCGCGGGCGATCATGCGGCTCTTGACCAAGCGCGCCATGGTGTCGGCGAAGACCGAGATCATGTATGACGGCAAGGACATGGCCCGCCTGCCGCAGACCGAAATGCGCCGTCTGCGCGGCAATCGTCTGACGATGATCTTTCAAGAACCGATGTCGTCGCTGAACCCGGTCTACACGGTCGGCCAGCAGATCGTCGAGGTGCTGCGCATCCACAACAAGATCAGCAAGGCCGATGCCTGGAAAAAGGCCGTGGCGCTGTTGACCGAGGTGCAGATCCCTGACCCGGAATCGCGCGTTGGGCAATACCCGCACCAGTTGTCGGGCGGTCAGCGGCAACGCGTTATGATCGCGATGGCACTGGCCAACAACCCCGATGTGCTGATCGCGGATGAGCCGACGACCGCGCTCGACGTGACGGTGCAGGCCGAGATTCTCAACCTGATCGCGGCGTTGAAGGAAAAGACCGGAATGGCGGTGATCCTGATCACCCATGACCTGACGGTGGTGCGGCAGTTCGCCAACTATGTCTATGTGATGCAGCACGGCGAGGTGAAGGAAGCGGGGGCGACCGAAAGCCTGTTCACCGACCCGCAGCATCCCTACACCAAACGGCTACTCGGCTCGGAACCCAAGGGCCGGGCCAATCCGCTGGAGGGCAGCCCGGAAACCGTGCTGGAGGGTCGCAACATCCGCGTGACCTATATGCTGCGCCGGGGCGGGGCGTTCCGCGGCAGCTATCATCCGTTGCAGGCGGTCGACGGGTTGTCGCTGGATCTCAAGCGCGGGGAAACGCTGGGGCTGGTGGGCGAATCCGGCTCGGGCAAGACCACGTTCGGCCAGGCCCTGTTGCGGCTGAACAAGCTGACTTCGGGTGAAGTGTCATTCTTGGGCCAGCGGATCGAAACCTATGACCGCGGTCAGATGAAACCCTATCGCAGCCGGATGCAGGTGGTGTTTCAGGACCCGTTCGCCAGTCTGAACCCGCGCATGTCAGTGCGTCAGATCATCGAAGAGGGGCTGACCGTCAACAAGATCGGCAAGTCCGGGGCCGACCGGGTGGAGCGGGTGCGTCAGGCGCTGCGTGACAGCGGCCTGCCCGACACCATCCTGTCTCGCTTTCCGCATGAGTTTTCCGGCGGCCAGCGCCAGCGTCTGGCCATCGCCCGGGCGATTGCGCTGGAGCCCGAGTTCATCCTGCTGGATGAGCCGACCTCGGCGCTCGACCTGTCGGTTCAGGCGCAGATCATCGATCTCTTGCGGCAATTGCAGCGCGACAAGGGGCTGAGCTATCTGTTCATCAGCCATGACCTGAAGGTGGTGCGCGCGTTGTGCCACCGCGTCATCGTCATGCAGAACGGCAAGATTGTGGAACAGGGGCCGGTGCGCGACGTGCTGGAGAACCCTGCGACCGACTATACCAAGCGGCTGGTCCGTGCCGCCTTTGAAATTGCAACCTGAGGTCAATCATGTCCAAACCCATCGTCACCTTCATCGGCGCAGGCTCTGCCGTATTCGCCAAGAACATCGCGGGTGATATCCTGAGCCGGCCTGCCCTGGCGGGTGCCGAAATCCGCCTGATGGATATCAATCCGCAGCGGCTGGAAGAGTCCGAGATCATCATCGGCAAGCTGAACCAGACCCTTGGCGGCAAGGCCACCGTCAAGACCTATGCCAACCAGCGCCGCGCGCTGGAGGGGACGGATTTCGTGGTGTGCTGCTTTCAGGTCGGCGGCTATGACCCCTGCACGATCACCGATTTCGAAGTGCCGAAGAAATTCGGCCTGCGCCAGACCATCGCCGACACGCTGGGGATTGGCGGCATCATGCGCGGCATCCGCACCGTGCCGGTGCTGTGGTCGATCTGCGAAGACATGATGCAGGTCGCACCGAACGCGATCATGATGCAATACGTCAATCCGATGGCGATCAACACCTGGGCAATTGCCGCCAAATACCCCAAAATCCGCCAGGTTGGCCTCTGCCATTCGGTGCAGGGCACAGCTTACGAACTGGCCCGCGATCTGGACATTCCGGTCGAGGAAATCCGCTACATCGCCGCCGGGATCAACCATATGGCGTTCTACAAGACCTTTGAACATCGCCAGCCCGACGGGACCTACAAGGACCTCTATCCCGCGCTGAAACAGGGGTATCGGGAAGGGCGTTTTCCGAAACCCTCGTCGTGGAACCCGCGCTGCCCCAACAAGGTGCGCTATGAAATGCTGACCCGGCTGGGCTATTTCGTGACGGAATCCTCCGAGCATTTCGCCGAATACACGCCGTGGTTCATCAAACGCGACCGGCCCGACCTGATCGAACGCTTTGGCATCCCGCTGGACGAATATCCGGTGCGCTGCATCGAACAGATCGCCCGCTGGAAGAAAGAGGCAGAGACCTTGAAGACCGCCAATGTCGTCGAGGTCAAGGAAAGCCACGAATATGCCAGCCAGATTGTCAATTCGGTGGTGACCGGCGAGCCATCGGTGATCTACGGCAACCACGGCAACAAGGGCTATATCCCGCAATTGCCCGATGGCTGTGCCGTTGAAGTGCCGACGCTGGTCGACCATATGGGCTTGCAACCGACCGTGGTGCGCGACATCCCGCCGCAACTGATCGCGTTGATGCGGACCAATATCAACGTGCAGGACTTGACGGTGCAGGCGCTGTTGACCGAGAACCCCGAACATATCTATCACGCGGCGATGCTGGACCCGCATACCGGGGCGGAACTCGACCTCGACCAGATCTGGGCGCTGACCCACGACCTGTTGGCGGCGCATGGAGACTGGTTGCCGGAATGGGCGCGGGTTGATCAGCGCAAGGCCGGGTGAATAAGGCCGGGGGGATGTCACATCCCCCCGGACCCCCCGCGGGATATTTGGGCCATTGTGTAAGGCGCAAATTTTAGCTAAATTGTAGGGGATTGGCATGTGGCCGAGGCAGATCGTCATTGTTGGTGGCGGCACGGCGGGGTGGCTGGCCGCCATGATGCTATCGGATGTCGTGGCCCGCAAAGGCTGGGACAGCCAGATTACCGTCATCGAATCGTCGAAGATCGGGGTGATCGGCGTGGGCGAAGGCTCCACCGCCGTGTTCCGCCAGATGCTGCGGCATTTCGGTCTGGAGGAAGCGGAGTTTCTGCGCGAGACCGGGGCGACGATCAAATACGGCATCCGCCACCGCGATTGGCGGCGGGTCGGGCATTCCTATGATGGCCCGATCGACAACCCGCAGCTGGTGGCCGGTGGGGCCGAGTTGGACCTTTATGCGGTCGCGGCGGGGCGGTCGGTTGGCGAAGCGCATCTGTTCCAGCACCTGTTGAACGGACAGAAGGCGCCGGTGGCCTTGGTCGGCGGCAGGCCAGTGCAGGCGGGGCCGTTCCATTATGCCTATCATTTCGATCAGGCCATGGTCGGGGCCTGGCTCCGGCGCAAGGCCAAGGGCATCACGCTGATCGACGATCAGGTGACTGGGGTCGAGATGGGTGAAGGCGGGATTGCCGCGCTGACCCTTGAAAGTGGCCAGCGGGTTGCGGGCGATTTCTTTGTCGATTGCACCGGGTTCCGGCGGCGGTTGATCGGGGAGTTGGGCGCAGATTGGATCAGTTACCGCGACACGCTGCCGGTCAACCGGGCGATGCCGTTCTGGGTTGATCTGAAGGATGGCGAGGAGATTTCACCCTGCACGCTGGCCTGGGCGCAGAAATCGGGTTGGCTATGGTGGATCCCGACGCAGGGCCGCCATGGCGCGGGCTATGTCTATTCCGACGCCCATTGCACCCCGGATCAGGCCAAAGCCGAGGTTGAAGCCGCTCTGGGCTTTGAAATCCACCCCCGCAACGACATCAGGATTGACGCCGGGCGGTTGCGCGACGCCTGGATCGGCAATTGTGTGGCGGTCGGGCTGGCGTCAAGCTTTCTGGAGCCGCTGGAGGCGACCTCGATCCATGGCACCATCGTGCAGATGATGATGCTATCGGAATGGCTGGGGCAGGGTGACGGCCGCAACCTGTACAACGCGGCGGTGGCGGGACAGGTCGATGATTACCGCGATTTCATCCGGCTGCATTACGTCAGCGAGCGGCGCGACAGTCCGTTCTGGCGCGATGTGGCGGCGAGCCATCCCGCTGCGGTGACCGACCGGCAGGCGCTGTGGCGGCAACGCCTGCCACGTCATGACGACTTCGCGCCGTTTCCCGCCGGGCTGGCGCATCTGGGATTGGCCCATGTGCAAGAGCAGCTTTATATCCCGGTGCTGGATGGTCTGGGGCTGTTGAGCCGACCGGCGGCGCAGGCCGCGATGGCGGCCAATCCCAAGGCCCGCGATCTGGCACGCAAGACTCATGCGGCGCTGGTTGCCGAATACGGCCGAGCGGCGGCGCAATGCCTGCCGCACCGGGCGTGGTTGCAGTCGCTGTCCGTGTAAGGATCGCTAATTTGCCTCAAGCCTTGTCGCGCGGAATTCCAGCGGCGCAAGGCCGCGGTGGCGGCGAAACGCCTTGGCGAGGTAGTTGCCGTCGGCGAAGCCCGTCGCCGCGGCAATGTCGCTGACCCGCATTTCGGTGGCGAGCAGCAGGCGTTCGATCCGCTCCATCCGCCTTGACGTGACGAAATCCGAGGGCGGCAAGCCGGTCGCCGCGGTGAAGCTGCGGACGAAATGGGCACGGCTGATCCCGGCGATGGCGGCGAGGCGGTCCACCGTCAGCGTCTCGGCCAGATGCGCCTCGACGTGGTCGGCGACCCGGGCCAGGGCGGCGGGCAGCGGCTTTTCCGGCCCCGGCCGTTCGCCGAACACCGCATCATGCAACGTCGACATCGCGGCATAGGCAGCGGTCGACGCCTCGCCCGGGGTCAGCCTTGGTGTGGTCAGCAGCGTCAGACAGGCTGCAGCCAGCCGGTCCACGAGCGGGCCGATGTCCAGCACCGGGCCTGCCACCGCCAAGATCTCGCGCGCCAGACGCAACGCCTCGCGGCCATGCAGGACGGCCCAAAAATACTCCCAATGGCCGCCGCGCGCCAGCCAGTAGCGGTGATCATGCGGCGTGGTCACCAGCATGGTCTGGCCGGGCCTGAGCCGCCACGACGACCCGGCATAGTCCAGCCGCCCCTCGCCCAGCACGGTATGCTGCAGCACCAGAAACGGCGCAGAGCCGCGTTTCATGCCATCCCAGCTGTAGACTTCCTGGGCGCGCTGCTCATAGCCGACGCTGGCCGCCATGCAATGCAACGGCGCCGCGCCGCGTGGCAGGGTCAACACCCTGATGTCATGGCCATGGGCCAGAAGGTCGGACAGCATGAAATTACCCACGTTGGCACAAGTTTTCTCTACACCCGCCCGGCCCGGAAGACTAGCCTTGCGCCAACACGTCACGTGGCAACCGAGGAGATGCCTCATGAGTTTCAAGATCACCATCATCGGGGCCGGGTCGGTCGGCTTCACCAAGAAGCTGTGCTCCGACATTCTGAAAGTGCCGGAGTTCGAGGATGTCGAAATCGCGCTGACCGATATCAACGCCCATAACCTCGACATGATCACCCAGATCATCCAGCGGATCGTCACGGTGAACGGGCTGAAGACCCGCGTCACATCGACCACCGACCGCCGCTGCGCGCTGGAGGGTGCCCGCTATGTGATGAATGTGGTCCGCATCGGCGGGCTGGAGGCTTTTGCCGACGATATCCGCATCCCGTTGAAATATGGCGTCGATCAATGCGTCGGCGACACGATCTGCGCCGGCGGCATCCTTTATGCCCAGCGCGGTATCAACGCGATGCTGGAGTTTTGCCGCGATATCAATGAGCTGTGCGAGCCGAACGCCTTGTTGCTCAACTACGCCAACCCGATGGCGATGATGACCTGGGCTGCCATCGACGTGGGCAAGGTCCGTACCGTCGGCCTGTGCCACGGCGTGCAGAACGGCCACCGCCAGATCTCCCGCGCTTTGGGTGTGCCGATGGAAGAGGTCGACATCATCTGCTCGGGCATCAACCACCAGACCTGGTATCTCGATATTCGCCACAAGGGCGTCAAGGTAAGCCGGGATGAACTGACCGCCGCCTTTGAACGCCACCCGACTTTTTCGGAGCAGGAAAAGGTCCGCATCGATGTGTTGAAACGCTTTGGCTATTACTCGACCGAGTCGAATGGCCATCTGTCGGAATATCTGCCGTGGTATCGCAAGCGCCCGGATCAGATCATGGACTGGATTTCCATGGATGACTGGATCCATGGCGAGACCGGCGGCTATCTGCGGTATTCGACCGAGAACCGCAACTGGTTCGAAGAGGATTTCCCCAAGTTCCTTGAGGACGCGGGCGCGCCGCTCGCCGCCTATAGCCGCACCGACGAACATGCCTCGCATATTCTGGAGGGGTTGGAGACGGGCCGCACCTACCGGGGCCATTTCAATGTGAAAAACGGCGGGGTGATCAAGAACCTGCCCGAGGATTGCATCATCGAGAGCCCGGGGTTTGTCGATCGTTTCGGCATCAACATGGTGGAGGGTGTGACCCTGCCCGACGCCTGCGCCGCGACCTGCATGGCAAGCGTCAACGTGCAGCGCATGGGGATGAAGGCGGCGATCAGCGGCGATGTGGAACTCTTGAAACAGTCGGTGCTGCATGACCCGCTGGTCGGTGCGATCTGCACGCCGGAAGAAGTCTGGCAGATGGTCGACGAAATGCTGGTGGCGCAGGCGAAATGGCTGCCGCAATACGCCCATGCCATTCCTGACGCCAGGAAGCGGCTGGAAAACCCCAAGGTCAAGACCCGCGACTGGGCTGGGGCGGCGCGGCTCGATGTTCGCTCGGTCGACACCTTGCGCGAGGTTCAGGCCAAGAAGAAAGCGGCCGAGGGGCATGGGCTGGGCACCAAGGTGATGGGCTGAGAGTCGCCCCCGTTCACGCGTGAAACATCTTATTTTGTCTTTATTTCCAGCGGGTTGACCTTTCGCGTTAACCCGCTGGAAACATATGGCATGTTGATCAGAGGATGAGGTTGCTGCCGTCGATCTGGGCCGTGGCGAAGTGGATCACGGTCAAATCGTCGCTTCCCAGGCTGAAAACACAGTCGGCCCCGACATTTGCAAAGTGGCTGCGCGCCTGCGCCACGCTGGCAAAGCCAAAGGCGGTCAGGTCAATCTGATCAGCGCCGGTGCCAAAATCGGTGATCCGGTCGTGAGCTTCGCCGGGAGCAAAGATGAAAACATCCGCTCCGCGGCCACCTGTCAGCGTGTCATTCCCGCCATTGCCCTGCAGCGTATCGCCATATCTGGTGCCAATCAGGTCATCAGCCATCCCGGTTCCAACCAATGTCACGGCGGCGGAGCGCGGGTCGAAGATCTGGGCATGGACGGCAAAGGTGGTGTCGCCAAGGGTGCCGCTCAAATCCTCCCAAGTCACCACAAAGCGGCCGTCCGCCAGTGTTGCGACCGACGGCGCACGTTGCAGATTGGTGGTGTAGGTGTTCACCACAAACTCTGCGCCATTGAGGCTGCCGTTGGCGTGGAAGGCCTGGGCGCGGATTTCGGGGTTGAACCCCGTGCCGGTGAACGGACCGTTGTCGGTCCAGACCACGACATATCCGCCGTCTTTCAGTGGCGCGATGGATGGCTCTCCCTGGTCATTGGCGGACGTGGTGTTGACCGTAAAATTCCCGCCGATCAGGGCCCCGTGGCCATTGAACATCTGGGCGTTGATATTGCTGTCAAAGCCCATGACATCGCGCCAGGCAAGCACATAGCGGCCTCCTGACAGGCCGGTGATCGTCGGATCACTTTGCCCGATATTGAACCCGCCAACCGTCAGACCCTGATATTCTCCTCCGACGGCTGCGCCGCTGGCGTGAAAGCGCTGCGCGTTGACCGAGAGCAGCAGACTGCCATTGCTGTCAACACTGTTGCTGGTCCAGGCGACGACATAGTCGCCCCCGGCAAGGGCGGTGACTGTGGCGCCATGTTGCTGGCCCACAGTCAGCGTGTTGACCAGATGTTCGGCGCCTAATTTGGTGCCATCCGCACGAAATACCTGTGACACTATGGCATCTGACGTGTCGCCGCTGGTTCCGCTGCTGTCGGTCCAGACCACGACATAGCGGCCCTTGATCAATGCGGCGATGGCAGGTTCGGCCTGCACGCCGGCGACGGTGGTGGGGGCAATGAACTCAAGCCCCGATTTGGTGCCATTGGCGTTGAAAACCTGCACGCGGACATCGGCACTGTTTGTCCCTTGCAACTGGCTCAAATCCTGAAATGCCACGGCAAAGCGGCCCCCTGACAGGGCAGTCACTTGCGGCGCGTTCTGGGTGTCGGTCGTGGTGGTGTTGACGAGGAATTCGCCACGGAATGCCGTGCCGTTTGCATTGAAAATCTGGGCGCGGACATTGATGGTGAAATCCGGCGGACCGGCGCTGTTATCGGTCCAGGTGACGAGGAAGCGGCCATTGGAAAGTCCGGTAATCGCGGGGCCGAACTGATCCGAATTGGTGGTGGAATTGACCAGAAACTCGTCGCCCCATTTGGTTGGCGTGGCCATGAAATACTTCCTGTCATAAAAAGACTCTGTCGGAAGCTGATGTGCTAACACATTTTTTGTCACTTCGGAATGTCGTTTCCTGTCTGGACAACGTCCCGGATTCTGCGCCCAATACGGAAAATTGGACTGGTGTTTGCGGCGAGGTCGCGACGCTGTTCCGAGGGGAGTGGGATGGATACGCTGAATACCTCGCCGCCGGTGTCAGACGAGGTGCGCAAGACCACCTGCTACATGTGTGCGTGCCGTTGCGGCATCAATGTGCATCTGAAAGACGGCCGGGTCAGCTATATCGAGGGCAACCGCGACCATCCGGTGAACAAGGGCGTGCTCTGTGCCAAGGGCGCGTCCGGGATCATGCAGATCACCGCGCCGTCGCGGCTCCGGACACCGTTGCGCCGGGTAGGGCCGCGTGGGTCTGGGGCGTTTGAAGAAATATCCTGGGACGAGGCGCTGGATCTGGCCGTCAGCTGGATGAAACCTTTGCGCGAAACCGCCCCCGAAAAGCTGGCGTTCTTCACCGGGCGCGATCAGAGCCAGAGCTTCACCGGCTGGTGGGCGCAGGCGTTCGGCACGCCGAACTATGCCGCTCATGGCGGGTTCTGTTCGGTCAACATGGCGGCGGGCGGCATCTACACCATCGGCGGCGCGTTCTGGGAGTTTGGCCAGCCGGATTGGGAGCGTACCAAGCTGTTCGTGATGTTCGGCGTCGCCGAGGATCACGACAGCAATCCGATCAAGATCGGACTTGGCAAGCTGAAGGCGCGCGGGGCGCGAGTGATCGGGGTCAACCCGATCCGCACCGGTTACAATGCCATTGCCGATGACTGGTACGGCATCACGCCGGGCACCGACGGGTTGCTGATCCTGGCGCTGATCCATTGCCTATTGCAGGCGGGCAAGGTCGATCTGGACTATCTGGCGCAATATACCAACGCGCCCTTGTTGGTGAATGAGACCGAGGGGCCGGAAAAAGGCCTGATCCTGAAGAACGCCGAAAGCCAGCCCTTCGTGATCGACCGCCGCACCGGCCAGCCGGCACCCTGGGATGGCAAGGGCGTGGAGCCTGATCTGGGTGCCACCTATCAGGGTCACCGCACGGTGTTCCAGCACATGGCCGAGCGGTATTTGTCACCCGACTATGCCCCGGAGGCGGTGGCCGAGCGTTGCGGCATTCCCGCTGCCCGCATCCATGGTCTTGCCGCCGAACTCGCCGATGTCGCCTTCAACCAGCCCATCGAGATCGCCCAAAGCTGGACCGATTTCCGTGGCAATCATCATCAGACGATGCCCGGCCGTCCGGTCAGCTTCCACGCCATGCGCGGCATCTCGGCCCATTCCAACGGTTTCCAGACCGCGCGCGCCCTGCATCTTTTGCAGATCGTCCTTGGCACAGTGGAGGTTCCCGGCGGTTACCGGCTTAAGCCGCCCTATCCCAAACCGCTGGAGGCCCATCCGACGCCGCATTTCGTCACTGCCCCCGGCAAACCCCTGTCCGGCCCGCATCTGGGCTATGTTCGCGGGCCGGAGCAGTTGGCGCTGAACGAGGATGGCAGTCCGGCGCGGATCGACAAGGCGTTTACCTGGGAAAACCCGTTTTCGGCCCATGGCCTGATGCACATGCTGATCCCGAACGCCCATGCCGGCGACCCCTACCGCATCGACACGCTGTTTCTCTACATGGCGAACATGGCGTGGAACTCGTCGATGAATACCGCCAAAGTGATGGAGATGCTGACCGACAAGGGCGAGGCCGGCGATTATGTCATCCCGAGGATCATCTATTCCGACGCCTATGCCTCTGAAATGGTGGCCTATGCCGACCTGATCCTGCCCGACACCACCTATATGGAGCGGCACGACTGCATCAGCCTTCTGGACCGTCCGATCTCGGAACCCGATGCGGCCGGAGACAGTATCCGCTGGCCGGTGATGGAACCTGACCGCGACGTGCGCGGCTTTCAGTCGGTGCTGCTGGACCTTGGCGCCCGGCTGGGTCTGGCGCCGATGGTCAAGGAAGACGGCAGCCCGAAGTTCAAGGACTACGCCGACTATATTCAAAACCATATCCGCCGCCCCGGTGTCGGCCCGCTGATCGGCTTTCGCGGGGCGAACGGCGATCTTGAAGGGCGTGGCGACGCCAACCCGGAACAGATCGCTGCCTATATCGCCAATGGCGGTTTTTATCAGGCCCATGTGCCGGAAGAAGCGGCGTTCTACAAACCCTGGAACGCGGCCTATCAGGACTGGGCGGTGAAAACCTCGTTCTACGAGACGCCGCAGCCCTATCTGTTTTCGATCTGGTCCGAGCCGATGCGAAAATTCCAGCTGGCGGCCGAGGGCCACGGCCCGATCCAGCCGCCCGACCACCTGCGCGACCGGCTGAAACGGGCGATGGATCCGCTGCCGGTCTGGTATCCGCCATTTGGCGATCTGGAGGCGGCGGGCTGGGGTTATCCGGTCCACGCCCTGACCCAAAGGCCGATGGACATGTACCATTCCTGGGGCAGTCAGAATGCCTGGCTGCGCCAGATCCGGGGCAAGAACTTTCTCTATCTGCCGACGAAGATCTGGACCGAACACGGCTTCAAGGACGGCGACTATGCCCGGGTGATCTCGCCCAGCGGGGCGATCACGGCGCCGGTTGCGCATATGGCGGCGCTGAACGAAAACACCATCTGGACCTGGAACGCGATTGGCAAGCGCAAGGCGGCCTGGGCGCTGGATGACGCAGCCCCCGAGGCGACCGAGGGCTTTCTGCTCAACCATCTGATTTCGGAACTGTTGCCGGAAAAGGGTGACGGCCTGCGCTATTCCAACTCCGATCCGGTGACCGGGCAAGCAGCGTGGTTCGACCTCCGCGTCCGGATCGAGAATGTTGGGGCGAAGAGCCACGCCGAACCGGACTTTCCCGCCATACCCCGTGTCGTGCCCAAAGGGGACCAGCGATGACCCAGCTACCCAGCCATACCGATAAGAGGCTTGGCCTCGTCGTCGATCTTGATACATGCGTCGGCTGTCAGGCCTGTGTCACCGCCTGCAAGGGCTGGAACGATCAGGGGTATGGCGCGCCCTTGTCCGACCAGAGCCCTTATGGATCAGCCCCTTCCGGCACGTTCCTGAACCGGGTTCACAGCTATCAGGTGCAACCCGTTGAGGGAGCGTCACAAATCATCAATTTCCCGCGCTCTTGCCTGCATTGCGAGGATGCGCCTTGTGTGACGGTCTGCCCGACCGGGGCCAGCTACAAGCGTCAGGAAGACGGCATCGTGCTGGTCAATGAGGATGCCTGCATCGGCTGCGGCCTCTGCGCCTGGGCCTGTCCTTATGGCGCGCGCGAGATGGATGCCGACGCGGGCGTCATGAAGAAATGCACGCTGTGTGTTGACCGGATCTACAACGAAAACCTGCCCGAGGAAGACCGCGAGCCGGCCTGTGTCCGGACTTGCCCGACCGGGGCGCGGCACTTTGGCGACTTCGCCGATCCCGACAGCAAGGTCAGCCAGCTGAGCCGCGCGCGCGGCGGATATGATCTGATGCCGGATCTGAAGACCAGACCGACCAACAAATACCTGCCCCCACGCAAGAAAGACCGCCCGCAGGACGCCAGCCTGCTGGCCCCGCTGCTCGACATTCAGGCCACCGGCTTTGCCGGATGGCTCGATAAGTTGCTGGGGAAGCTCTGATGCATCCGGCACCGTCGGTCATCCTGTTCACGGTGCTGTCCGGCATGGGCTTTGGCTGTCTGGCCTTTCTGGGCCTCGGCTTGCCCGCCGCGTCGGGCTGGACTGCATTCTTCCACTGGGGTCTGGGCTACGCGCTTGCCGTTGGCGGCCTGACGGCCTCGACCTTTCACCTCGGCAACCCGCAGCGCGCCTTGAAGGCGTTCAGCCAGTGGCAGACCTCATGGCTCAGCCGCGAGGCCTGGACCTCGGTTGCCGCCCTCATGGTGCTGGCCCCGGTTGCCCTGTCAGACTGGCTCGGGCTGGGTATCTGGCGCGGGATCGGTGTGTTGGGTGCCGTGCTGGCCGTCGCCACGGTCGGCACCACGTCGATGATCTACACCCAGATGAAGACCATTCCGCGCTGGAATTCCTGGACCACGCCCGCGCTGTTCCTGACCTTCATGGCGACCGGCGGCGCGCTGTTGACCGGCAACCTCAGCGCGGCGCTGATCGGCTGCGGGCTGCTTACCGCTGCACTGCTTTGCGCTTTTCACATCGGCGACAGCGCCTTTGGCAAGGCAAGACAAACTCTTGGCACCGCCACCGGCCTTGACCGCATCGGCGACGCCACCGTGTTCGAACAGCCCCACACCGGCGAAAACTATCTGATGCGCGAAATGATTCATGTCGTCGCCCGCCGCCATGTCACCAAACTGCGCGTCATCGCCGTGCTGGCAAGCGCCGTGCTGCCGGGCCTGATCGTCGTCCTGCTGCCAACCCATTCCGCCACCTTCGCCGCTGCAACCGCAGTCCATCTGCTCGGGGTCCTCGCCGCCAGATGGCTGTTCTTTGCCGAAGCCGAGCATGTCGTCGGGCTCTACTACGGCAACCGCTGAGCCCTTTGCCTCAGATCAAGGACGGTCCGCCGCATTGGCATAGGCTGCCGTCAAGGCTATTTACAGCTTGACCTGAGGAGACTGCCATGGACAGCGCCACTACCCAACCGCCCACCGCAATTGACCCGGTCTGCGGCATGACGGTGAAGATTACCGACACCAGTCGCAAGGCGGACCACCAGGGCGAGACCTACCATTTCTGCGGTGAGAAATGTCAGACGAGGTTCAAGGCGGATCCGTATTTCTTCCTGTCCGGCAATGCCAAGAAGCGTGGCAAGCTGGTGACGAAAGGGGCGAAATACACCTGTCCGATGGACCCTCAGATCATATCGGACAAGCCCGGGGCCTGCCCGATCTGCGGCATGGCGCTGGAGCCTATGACGCCCGGCGACGAACCCAACCCGGAACTGGCCGACTTCACCCTGCGGCTGAAGGTTTCTGCCGCCTGTTCGGTGCCGCTGTTGGTGATCACCATGGGGCCGATGCTGGGCCTGCCGCTGCACTGGCTGATGCCCTACGGCAATTATCTGCAATTCGTACTGGCCAGTCCGGTCGTGCTGTGGGCCGCATTGCCGTTCTTCCGGCGCGGGATCGACAGTTTCCGCAACCGCAGCCCGAACATGTGGACGCTGATTTCACTCGGCGTGGCGGCGGCTTATGTTTACTCGGTGGTTGCCACCTTCCTGCCGGGTCTGTTTCCGGCGGGCTACCGGGATGAAATGGGGGTTGCGACCTATTTCGAAGCCTCAGCCGTCATCGTCGCTCTGGTGTTCGTGGGGCAAGTGCTGGAACTGAGGGCGCGGTCGCGCACCGGCGACGCCATCAAGGCCCTGATGAACCTGACACCTAAGACAGCGCGGCGGGTGCAGCCGGACGGCGAGTTTGTAGTGCCGCTGGAGAACATCTGGACCGGCGATCTTCTGCGGGTGCGGCCCGGCGATGCGGTGCCGGTCGACGGCGTGGTGACCGAGGGCAATTCCTCGGTCGATGAAAGCCTGCTGACCGGCGAGGCGATCCCGGTTGAAAAGTCCAAGGGCGACGCGGTCACCGGCGGAACCATCAATGGCAGCGGCACCTTTGTGATGCAGGCCGAACGGGTGGGCGCGGCGACGGTGCTGGCGCAGATCGTCGAGATGGTCTCGGTCGCGCGGCGATCGAAAGCACCGATCCAGGGCATGGCCGACCGGGTGGCGGCGGTGTTCGTGCCGACGGTGGTGGCTGTGGCGGTGCTGGCCTTCGCTGGCTGGATGATCTGGGGACCGAACCCCGGCTTTCTCTATGCGGTGGCGGCAGCGGTATCCGTGCTGATCATCGCCTGTCCCTGTGCCTTGGGTCTGGCCACCCCGATCTCGATCACCACGGCCACCGGGCGCGGCGCGCAGGTCGGCGTCCTGGTCAAGGGTGGCGATGTGCTGGAGCGGATGGCGAATGTCGACACGCTGGTCATCGACAAGACCGGTACGCTGACCACCACCAAGCCGGTCCTGACCGATGTGGTGGGCGGCGATGCGGTGCTGGCCTATGCCGCAGCCGTCGAGTCCGGGTCTGGCCATCCGCTGGCCGAGGCGATTGTCGCCGGGGCCAGGGAACGCGGGGTGAAACTCTCCCGCTGCAGCGCGTTTGCGTCGGTCACCGGCAAGGGTGTGCAGGGCGTGGTGGACGGCCACAGGATTGCCTTGGGCAATGCCGCGATGTTGGCGGATCTGGGTCTGGCAGAGCCGGACGGGGCGGCGCTGCGGGCGGCCGGCAAGACCGTGATGTATGTCGCGGTGGACGGCAAGGCGGCGGGCATGGTCGCGGTGGCCGATGCGATCAAGGAGGGGGCAGGAGAGGCGGTCAAGGCGCTGCGCGCGGCGGGCCTCAGGGTGATCATGGCCACCGGGGATGCCGAGGCGACGGCGCGGGTGGTGGCGAAAAGTCTGGGGATCGACGAAGTCGAGGCTGGCATGTTGCCCGAGGGCAAGAAGGCGCTGGTTGACCGGTTGCATGCCGAAGGTCGCAAAGTGGCGATGGCCGGCGACGGGGTCAATGATGCGCCGGCTCTGGCTGCGGCCGAGGTTGGCATCGCGATGGGGCCGGGGGCGGATGTGGCGGTGGAATCGGCGGGGATGACGTTGTTGTCGGGTGACCTTTCCGGCATCCTGAAGGGGCGTAAACTCGCCGTGGCGACGATGGCCAACATCAAGCAGAACCTGTTCTTCGCCTTTGCCTACAACGCCGTCGGCATTCCGATTGCGGCCGGGGTCTTGTACCCGTTCACCGGCCTTTTGCTGTCACCAATGATCGCAGCGGCGGCGATGAGCCTGTCTTCGGTTTCGGTGATCAGCAATGCGTTGCGACTGCGGCGGCTGGAGCTTTAGACAGGCGCGGCGCTCGACGCACCGTCGCGCTGAAGCGCAGGCCACAATGGGCTTTGATGGGTACGCATCCAAAACAAAGGCCGGGGAACTTTCCCCGGCCTTTGCCATTGCGTGCCGCAGTCTTACTTCAGACCATCATCCGTGAAGATCGACTTGTTCTGGGTGCCGCCGGGCACGAAGATCACGCCCACCACCACGGTCATCAAGGCCACCACGACGGCATACCACAGGCCCGAATAGATGTTGCCGGTCTGCGCCGAGATGGCGAAGGCAGTTGCCGGCAGCAGGCCACCGAACCAGCCGTTGCCGATGTGATAGGGCAGCGACAGGCCGGAATAGCGGATCCGGGTCGGGAACAACTCGACCAGCATGGCCGCGATTGGCCCGTAAACCATCGTCACCAGCAGGATCAGATAGGTCAGGATCAGCACGATGGTGATCTTCTGAGGGGTGAAGATGTCGACGAAGTTCGACGCTTTGGCGACGGTCAGGTTGTCGGCTGCCACCAGCGGATAGCCCGCCGCCACCAGTGCCGCATTCAGCGCCTTCTCGAAGTTGGGCTTAACCGCCTTGGCCGCATCCAGCGCTTGCTGGGCCGTGTCGATGGCGGCCTGATCGGTTCCGGCTTTCGCGGTTTCCAGCGCTGCGGTGGCTTCGGAAATCGCCTTGGCATTCAGCGGGCCGTCATAGGCCTCGATCACCGTATCGCCGACCTTGACCGATGCGATGGTGCCTGCAGGCGCATCCACCGTGGTCGAGTTGACCGAGGTCTTGGAAAGCAACGCTTTGGTGATGTCGCAGGCGGTAGTGAACTTCGCGGTGCCGACCGGATTGAACTGGAACGAACAGTTCGCCGGGTCGGCCGTCACGGTGACCGGGGTCTGCTGGGCGACATAGAGCGCCGGGTTGGCGGTCTGGGTCAGCAGTTTGAACACCGGGAAGTAGGTCAGCGCCGCAATCAGGCACCCCGCCAGAATGATCGGCTTGCGGCCGATCCGGTCAGACAGCGAGCCGAAGATCAGAAAGCCGCCGGTGCCCAGAACCAGCGACCAGGCCACGAACACGTTGGCCGAGAAACTGTCGACCTTGATGACGTTCTGGATGAAGAACAGCGCGTAGAACTGCCCCGAATACCACACCACCGCCTGACCTGCCGTCAGGCCGAACAGCGCGATGATGGCGATCTTGGCATTTTTCCACTGCCCGAACGCCTCACGCAGCGGAGCCTTGGAAGCGGCGCCTTCGGCCTTCATCTTGGCGAAAGCCGGGCTCTCATGCATCTGCATCCGGATATACAGCGACACCACCAACAGAACGAAGGACAGGATGAACGGTATGCGCCAGCCCCAGGACTTGAACGCCTCCAGCAGTACCGGCGCGCCTTTGGCATCCAGCAGCGGCGTGCCATCGGCAGCCATTTGCGGGATTGCGGCGAAGTGGCCGTTCACATAGGCCGTCACCAGCAGGATGATGATCAGCGACAACAGCAGGCCCAGCGTTGCGGTGGTCTGGATGAACGCGGTGTAATAGCCGCGCCGGTTCTGTGGTGCGTGCTCGGCGACATAGGTCGCGGCGCCACCATATTCGCCGCCCAGCGCCAGACCCTGCAGCAGGCGCAGCGCGATCAGGCAGATCGGGGCCGCGGCACCCCAGGTGTCATAGGACGGCAGGACGCCGACCAGAAAGGTTGATGACCCCATGATCAGGATCGTCATCAGGAAGGTGTATTTCCGCCCGATCAGATCACCCAAGGAGCCGAAAACCAGCGCGCCGAACGGCCGCACGATGAAGCCTGCCGCAAAGGCCAGCAAGGCGAACACGTTGCGGGTGCTTTCCGGGAAGGCGGTAAAGAACTGCGCCCCGATGATCGCGGCCAACGAGCCGTAGAGGTAAAAGTCATACCACTCAAAGATGGTGCCGGCGGAAGAGGCGATGATAACCTTTCGCTCCTCTGCCGTCATTGGGCGTGAGCGTACGCTCACGTCTGCAGTTATGTTCGCCATTGTCACTCTCCCAAAGTGCCGGTCTGTCCGGCACGACCTGACGACCCACTGGATGGGTCACCGCCGTCACCCAACCGGGCATTGCCGCCGGTTGGATATTCCAAGTGTGGGGTCAGCCCTTGTTCATCCGGTTGGCGACCAGATCTTCCACGACCGACGGATCGGCCAGGGTGGAGGTGTCGCCAAGGCTGCCGTGGTCGTTCTCGGCGATCTTTCGCAGGATGCGGCGCATGATCTTGCCGGAGCGGGTTTTGGGCAGACCGGGTGCCCATTGGATCAGATCGGGTGAGGCGATGGGGCCGATCTCGGTGCGCACCCATTTCACCAGCTCTTTCTTCAGCTCGTCGGTCGGGACTTCACCATGCATCAGGGTGACATAGGCATAGATGCCCTGACCCTTGATCGTGTGGGGATAGCCCACAACCGCGCTTTCGGCGACCTTGGGATGGGCGACGAGCGCGCTTTCCACCTCGGCGGTGCCCAGACGGTGGCCCGAGACGTTCAGCACGTCGTCGACCCTTCCGGTGATCCAGTAATAGCCGTCCGCATCGCGGCGGCAGCCGTCACCGGTGAAGTAATAGCCGGGATACTGGGCGAAATAAGCCTCTTCAAACCGCTTATGATCGCCCCACAACGTCCGCATCTGACCTGGCCAACTGTCGGCGATGCAGAGCACGCCTTCGGTCTCGGTCGCGGACTGCACGACGCCGGTGGCGGCGTCCAACACCTCAAGCTTGACGCCGAAGAACGGTTTGGTCGCCGATCCGGGCTTTTGCGGAATGGCCCCCGGCAGCGGAGTGACGATATGGCCACCGGTTTCGGTCTGCCAGAAGGTGTCGACGATCGGCAAGCGGCCCTTGCCGATGTTCTGAAAATACCAGTTCCACGCTTCGGGGTTGATCGGCTCACCAACCGAGCCCAGCAGTTTCAGGCTGGAAAGATCGTATTTCTCGACCAGATCGGTGCCCAGACCCATCAGGGAACGGATCGCCGTGGGGGCGGTGTAGAACTGGTTGACCTTGTGTTTCTGAATGACCGACCAGAACCGCCCGGCATCGGGATAGGTCGGCACACCCTCGAACATCAGCGTGGTGGCCCCGTTGGCCAGCGGGCCATAGACGATATAGCTGTGTCCGGTAACCCAGCCGACATCGGCGGTACACCAGAACACATCGCCGTCATGATAGTCGAAGGTCAGTTCATGGGTCAGACTGGCATACAGCAGATAGCCGCCCGTGGTGTGGACGACACCCTTGGGCTTGCCGGTCGAACCCGAGGTGTAAAGGATGAACAGCGACTCTTCGGCACCGACTTCGGCATAGGCGCAATAGGGCGCGGCAGCGGCCATTTCGGCCTTGAGGTCAATGTCGCGGCCCTCGGTCCACGTGGTCTGATCGCCGGTATGCTTGACCACCAGACATTTCACGCCATCCCTGCAATGTTGCAGCGCCTGATCCGTGTTGGATTTGAGCGGGGTCTTCTTGCCCGCCCGTGGGCCATAATCGGCGGTGATGACGACCTTGGCTTCACAGTCATTGATCCGGCTGGCCAGCGCGTCCGGAGAGAAGCCGCCGAACACCACCGAATGCACCGCCCCGATCCGCGCACAGGCCAGCATGGCATAGGCGGCCTCGGGGATCATTGGCATGTAGAGCACGACCCGGTCACCCTTGCGGACGCCTTGCGCCTTCAGCACATTGGCCATGCGGCAGGTCTGGTCCAGCAATTGGCCATAGGTAATGTGGCGGGCCGGGGTTTTGGGATCGTCCGGCTCCCAGATGATCGCGGTCTGGTTGGCGCGGGTCGGCATATGACGGTCGATGCAATTGGCCGAGATGTTCAGCGTGCCATCTTCGAACCACTTGATCGAGATATTGCCCGGCGCAAACGAGGTGTTCTTGACCCGGGTAAATGGCTTGATCCAGTCGATCCGCCTGGCCTGTTCGGCCCAGAACCTGTCGGGATCAGCCAGCGAGGCGGCATAGGACTTTTCATATCCGGCGGCATCCATATGGGCTTGCTTGACGAAATCATCAGTCGCTGCATAAAGCGACGGGGCGCGGTTTGGCATGTCTTCCTCCCTGATCAGGTCCGCCCAGGCTGTGGCCCCGACGCTCCCTTTGTCTTGTCGCACGCAGTCTAGCGCAGCCTCGGCTCCGCGAAAGATGTTTTAGGCATAATGCGCCCCTTCGATTGTATGCCACGGGATACCGCCACGCAAGCGATCCTGCGGCCCATGGAGTTCCAGCCCCGATATAGCAGCGAATCGGTGCCTGCCGTGATTTGGATCAAACTTTCAACAAATTCGATTGAAGGCGAAGGCCCGGGCCGCTGCCCTTGTCCTCAGGCCGCCATCGCGTCCAGTTCGGCCATCGTGCCGATGTAAAGTGCTGTCGGCGGGACCAGACCCGCCTTCTCCAGCGCCCGGCGCTGATCCGGCCGGACGCCCATCAGCACCAGCTGTCCCCCTTGCCGCCGGATCTTGTGCGCCAAGAGGTCCAGCGACCGCGCCCCGGAACTGTCAAGGTAGTTCAGGTCGGCAAGGTCGAGCACGAAATGCCGTGGCCGTTCGGCGATCTGGTCAAGCGCGGCACTCAACTGGGCGGCGGCGCCAAAGAAATACGGACCGGACAGATGCAGGACAACGCGGTCGGGATGGGCGAGGTCTTCTGCCGGCTCGTGGCCAAGCCGCGCCGATTGCGACATGCGATGGATGAAGATAAGGCCAGACAAGGCGAAACCGGTGACGATGCCGGCGGTCAGATCGCGGAAGATCACCAGCAGGAAGGTGACCAGAATAACCACCGCATCGGCCTTGTTGGACCGGACCAGATCGCGGATTTCGGCCTTTTCGGCCATGTTCCAGGCTACCCCGGCCAACACCCCCGCCAACGAGGCCAGAGGGATCAGCCCGGCCAGAGGGGCGGCAACCAGCATGAACAACAGGACAAAGACGGCATGCAACATGCCCGACACCGGCCCGCGCGATCCGGCACGGACATTGGTTGCAGTGCGGGCGATGGTGCCGGTCGTGCAGAAGCCGCCAAACAGCGCCGCACCGACATTGGCGACGCCCTGCGCCACCAGCTCGGCGTTGGAGCGGTGCCGCGCGCCGCTCATCCCATCGGCAACCACGGCGGACAGCAACGACTCGATGGCCCCCAGCAGCGTGAAGCTGAGGGCAAAGGGCAGCGCCGCGCCAAGCGTGCCAAGCGTCAGCACCGGCAGGGTCGGGGCGGGCGGAATGCGTGGCAGGTCACCGAAGCGGTCATGGATCGTCTCGACCGGCAGATGGAAGAGGGTGACCGCCACCGCGCCCAGAGCAACGGCGATCAGCAGGCTGGGCAGGCGCGGCGCCATGCGTTTCAGGATCTGGATCAGCGCCACCGTCGCGACCGAAATCGCAGCTGCGGGGATCGAGACTGTCGCCCGTGCCGCCCACAACGCCGCCAGTTTCGGCAGGAAAGCCGCAGGTTCGGGTCCCGCCAGATCCAGACCCAGCAGATCCTTGACCTGGCTGGACGCGATGATGACGGCTATTCCGGCGGTGAACCCCAGCGTCACCGGATAGGGGATGTAACGGATATAGGAGCCGAGCCGCAACAGCCCCGCCAGGGTCAGGAACAGACCCGACATGATGGTGGCAAGGATCAGGCCTTGCGGGCCGATATGGGCCACGCAAGCGGCAACCAGCACGATGAAGGCGCCGGCGGGGCCGCCGATCTGATAACGCGACCCACCAAGCAGCGACACCAGAAAGCCGCCGACGATGGTGGTGAACAGACCCGCCTCGGGACCGACGCCCGAGGCGATGGCAATGGCCATCGACAAGGGCAGGGCCACGATGGCGACGGTGAGCCCGGCCACCGCATCGGCGCGGAGAGCGGCCAACGTGTAACCTTCCCGCCAGACCGTGATGATCTTGGGCAGAAACTCGGATCGGATCGGACGCGCCATGATGGACCTTGATGCCAGAATGCCGGCACAGGACGCCGCTTGCCAGAGTTAGTCAACGTGACAAATGCGACGCTGCTTTCCCAGGCTGATCCAACGGAGCGGGCTGGCGCCCGCAGGGTTTTCTTCTCGCCTCTGGCCTGCGGCCAACCGGCTCGGCCGGGGATATTCGGGCCGATCTGCAGGCTGGCATCATTTGCGACTATATTGGATTTTTGTGCGTTGTGCCAGCGGGTTGCGCGGTGGTGTTGCAGCGTGATGGCATCACTGTGCGGGAAACGGGTCCGGCTCATAGCCGACATCGGTCAGATAGAGGCCTTGCGGTGGGCAGACCGGTCCGCAGGCGGCACGGTTGCGGGCGGCCAGCGCCTCTGCCACCCGGTCGGGATGCCATGTGCCGGTGCCGACCCGTTCAAGCGTGCCGACGATGGAGCGGACCTGATTGTGCAGAAACGACCGGGCGCGCAGCTGGAAGCGGTATTCGGTGCCAGACGGATACGGCTCCGCGGTAACGCTGATGGCGTCCAGTGTCTTCACCGGGCTTTTGGCCTGACACTGAACCGAGCGGAAGGTGGTGAAGTCGTGATTGCCGATCAGATGTGCGGCCCCCTGCCGCATCGCGGTCAGGTCAAGCGGGCTTCGGACCTGCCAGACCAGACCCTTGTCATGAGTGACCGGGGCGCGTCGTGCGACCAGACGGAACAGATAGCGCCGCTCGCGCGCCGAAAACCGGGCATGAAACCCGTCATTGACGCGGACGGCCTGCAAAATGGCCACCGGCTGCGGCCGAAGATGGTAATTCAACGCCTCGGCCAGGCGGAACGGGTCCCAGTCCCGGGCAAGGTCGGCATGGGCGACCTGACCGGTGGCGTGGACACCGGTGTCGGTGCGACCCGCGGCCGCGATGGTATGGTTTCCGGGTTCCAGCCGGGCGAGGGCGGCTTCCACAGCGGCCTGAACCGAGGGCCGACCCTCGGCCTGGCGCTGCCAACCCTGAAAGGGCGCACCATCATACTCGATCTTGAGGGCGAAACGCGGCATGGCTTGTCCTTGGCAATGGCCCTCTGTCGCGACAATGGTGACGCTCGTCAAGCGTGACCGCTTTCCGCGCTGGATGACGCACATGAAGCGCGGTCGCCGCGCGGAGAAAGCGGTCGCGCTTGCAGCGCGGGCATTTGGCGAAATCGGCTCTACCCATGCGGCGCTTGCATGCCTATCTTCAGGGCAACAGGCAAAGGGGCTGGGTTTGGGTGTAACGGATGTGGCGGATGGGCTGGTGCGGGGCCTCGACCAGTTGACCGGCGGGTTGATGGCACCGATGTTCGAACCGGTGGTCCGGCTGGGTGTCACCGGCCTGTCGCGGGCCGGCAAGACCGTGTTCATCACCGGACTGGTCGCCAATCTGCTGCAGCACGGGCGGATGCCGCAGTTGAAGGCGGCAGCGGCGGGTCGGCTGGACGCCGTCTATCTGCAACCGCAGCCCGACCTGACCCTGCCGCGCTTTGCCTATGAGGACCATCTGGCGGCGATGACCGGCGACAGCCCGCATTGGCCGCACTCCACAAGGGCGGTCAGCGAGTTGCGCCTGTCGTTCCGGGTTCGGCCCGCCGGGTTCTTTGGCGGGCTGGCCGGGCCGCGGGTCGTCCATGTCGATATCGTCGATTATCCCGGAGAATGGCTTCTGGACCTTGGCTTGCTGGACAAGAGCTTTGCCGAATGGTCAGAGGCGACGCTGGACCGCATCGCCAGGCGACGCGAGGCTGCGGGCTTCATGGCGCTGGTCCGGGCCGAGGATGGCGCGTTGAAACATGATGAGGTCAAGGCGCAAACCCTCGCCGCGGCCTTCACCGCCTATCTGGTGTCCGCGCGGGAGGCGGGCTGGTCCGATTGCACGCCGGGGCGGTTCCTGCTGCCGGGCGACCTCGCCGGCAGTCCTGTCCTGACCTTCGCCCCCATGACCATGCCCGCCGAGGCCGGGCGCGGTTCGCTGTGGCGCGAGATGGCGCGGCGCTATGAGGGCTACAAGGCGCGGGTGGTCAAACCGTTCTTCCGCGACCATTTCGCCCGCGTCGACCGCCAGGTTGTGCTGGTCGATGTGCTGGGCGCGGTGCATCAGGGGCCGCAAGCGGTGGAGGATCTGCGCCGCACCATGGCTGATGTGCTGGGGGCGTTCCGGCCGGGACGCAACTCTTGGCTGTCCGGGCTTCTGGGCGGCAAGCGGGTGGAAAAGATCCTGTTTGCTGCAACCAAGGCCGACCATCTGCATCATGGCCAACACCCCGCCCTGACCGCGATCATGGCCGCCCTGCTGGCCGAGGCGCGCGGGCGGGCCGATTTCGCCGGGGCGGTGACCGAAGCGATGTCGATTGCGTCGCTGCGCTGCACGGTCGAAGAGACCATCGAGCAGGACGGCGAGGTGCTGGAGGCGGTGCGTGGCCGGCTGGCGTCGGGCAAGTCGGCGGTCATGT